>JAYZFQ010000018.1:0-18012 GCA_036336695.1 Myxococcota bacterium | reverse complement strand
GAACCCCGCGCCCCCTCGATTCCTGAGTAGCATCCCGCGCGGACCGTTGGCTGCGTTGAAAGCGGGCTGGGGCGAAGTCGTCGCGTGGTCCCCCATACGCGCGAGGTAGACGTCGAGCCATCCGTCACGGTCGTAGTCTGCCACCACCGGCATGCTGACCCATTCGTCCTGGGGGATGCCCATTTCGCTCGTCACGTCGCTGAACCGGCCGTCCCCCCGGTTGCGGAAGAGCCGACTGCCACCGCTGACGGCAGTGACGAGCAGGTCGGCGTCGCCATCGTTTTCGACATCGAAGAAAACGACGCCCGCCGCCGCCGCTGGAAAAGGCTGCGGTATTCCCGCGGCCATGCTGACGTCAGCGAAGTTTCCGTCACACCCGCCGCGGTAGAGCTGGAAGTCCGGACTTCCCGCCAGCGCCAGGTCTTCACAGCCGTCTCCGTCCACGTCTGCCACCGCTACACCGGAGGCCTGGCGCACGGGATTTTCGGCGTCGGTTCCGAAGAGCCGGAAGGGCGGGGACAGCCGATTTGCATGCACGGAATCGATCCCGACCGCCTTCGTCTCCCAGTCAAACCGCGGGCGAGGCCGGCGCGTGAGGGAGCGCGCCGTGACCCGCTCGTCCGTGATTTCCCAGAACGGGTCGAAGAAGCGCACCTGGGCCAAGGCGCGCTGCTCCAGGGTCTGGGGCTCCCCGTCGGGTCCCTGGCCGCGCACGATGGTGTGAAGCGTGACCGGGTACCCCGCGTCGCTCGGCTGGCGCCACTGAACGCGGCCAATGCGCTGCTCCACATCGTCCACGCGGCTGAACTTCGACAGCAGGGTTCGGTAGCGCTCGCGAATCGGCTCGGCTGCTACCTCACCTCCGAAACGCACGAAATGCGTGCCATCCGGCGCCGTGGCCGTCTCTTCTTCGACCCAACCGACGCCGCTTCCCGTCATCGCGTCGCCGGCGTAGAACCGCATCAGCAGGTCCACGTTCTGTTCGGCCAGGGCCTCGGGCCAGTGCGCGTGGAGCGCGGAGTTCAGCGGGTCGATCTCGCGCTCCCGGACGGTCTCCCAGGTCTCGCCATAGGCGCTTGGCGCGCTCATGATCCCCAGGACCAGGAGGGCTGTCACTAGCAAGGCCGGATGCGGACGCACTCTCGGGCTTCGGTGCCTTAGCACTTGACCACCGAACTCCATTTGATGCATCGTGGCTTCGACTTCCGCGGGAGCGCCCGAGTATAGACACTCTCGAAGCCACCATCGAGCGCGCGCGGCGAAGCGCGCTGTACGCGGACCGGTTGCGCGGGTTTACCCTGAGCGATCTCGAAGGCTTCCGGCGCCTGCCCGAAACCACGCGCGCCGACCTCGAAGCGGCGGGAGTCCACGGAACCCGCGCTGTTCCGCTGGAGTCTGTGTGTCATTACGGGGAGACCTCCGGAACGAGCGGCGGTGCGGTCAACTCCACCTGGCTGACCGCCGAGGATCTGGACTCCAACGCGCGGGCCCTGATGGCACGTCATCCCGAGGTGTTCGCGCCCGGACGCATTCTCCTGAATCGCTTCCCGTTCATGGCGGCCCCCGCCCACCTGATGCAGCGGATCGCCCAGCTGGGGGGCGGGGTGGCCGTTCCCGCCGGCAACATCAACTGGGACGTACCGTTTCCCCGCGCGCTGGATCTGGCGCGGCGAACCGGCGTGCAGGTGGTGGCTGGAATGCCCCTCGAACCCATCGTGCTCGCCCAGATTGCGCGTTCCCAAGGGATCGATCCCGCGCGCGACTTCGCCATCGACACCTTCTTCCTCGGAGGCGCGCCGCTTCCGCCGGTGCTGCAGGAACGCATCGAGCGAGAGTGGGGAGCACGGGTGATCGAACTCTACGGGTCTACCGAGACCATGCTCCTGGGCACCAGTTGCGCGCACCGATCGCTGCATCTGGAAGAGGATCTCGTCTACTGCGAGTTCCTCGACCCGGATACCGGAAAGCCCGTGGGGGTGGACCGGGAGGCGCGCCTGCTCGTCACCACGCTCGGGATCCAGGGCAGCCCGCTGCTCCGCCTCGATACTGGGGACCGGGTGAAGCTGCATCCGCCCTGTGCCTGCGGAGATCCGCGGCAGGCCATCACCGTGCTTGGGCGCGCCGCGGACGCCGTCGAGATGGCCGGACGGCGGCTCCATTCCTATGAGCTGATCGAGGCCGGCGCCGCCGTGGCCGACGCGCTCGATAGCGCGGTGTTCTTCGCAGTGGTTCTGCCGGATCGCGTGTTGCTGCGGGTGGAGAGCGAATGCCCCGCGAGCGGCGCAGCCGAGGCAGCAGCGGCGGCCTTCGGTGAGGTGCCGGTGGAGGTCGAGTGCACCGCCCCGAACACGTTGCTCGATGCGGAGCACCTGGCCCGCTCGCCCCGGGTCTATAAGCCGGTGGTGGCAAGCGATTGGCGCCGCCCCGGGCGACGCATCGTATCGGTGACCGAAGGCATGATGGAGTGGCCGAGCCTGGGTTTCGGCGAAGCGCGTCGCTGGGGGGCGCGCGTGCTGCGCGCAGCCTGGCGCCGCCGCGGCCTGGCCCGTGAGTTGAAGCGGGGATCGTCATCGTGACCCCCGTCTGGCCCATTCCGGGGGCAAGTGATATCCACTCCCCCATGGGCGCCTTCCAGCTCCAGGTCGAGGATGTCGCGCACGCCCGTGATCGTGCCGAACGCCTCGCGAGCGAAGGGCGAGGTGTCGCCCTCGCCGACGACCTGGAGGCCGGAGAGCCTCTTTCTGGGGAGAGCCTGGCGGCGCTGTTGCTCTCCGAGGAAGTGGAGACGGGCGCGCTCCTGGAACTGGCTGCCCGGAAACGGCCGGCCGGCGGCCCGCAACTCGAAACCTTCTCTCCGCTCTACATCTCCAACGAATGCGATGCCGAGTGCGCCATGTGCGGGATGCGTTCGGGAAACGCCGCCCTTCGCCGCGAGACGGCGCCGGCAGGCGCCGTTCGCGACCAGCTCGACATCCTGTGGCAGCGCGGCATTCGCAGTGTGGCGATCTTGACCGGGGAGTACCGTCACGGCTCCCGGCGTCGCCAGATGCTGGCGAGGAGCGCCGACGCCGTACGCGATGCGCTCGACCGCGGGTTCCAGCACGTGCTGATCAACGTGGGATCCCTCGAGACCGAGGAATATGCCCCCCTCCTCGACGGCATCGAGCGACGGGCCGACGGCAGGCTCGCGCCCCACGTGACCATGTGCACCTTCCAGGAGGCGTACGCCCCCGAGGTCTATCGCAGCTTCATGGGGGAGGCCGCGGCCAACCCGCGCAGCGACTACGCTCGCCGCCTCATAAACTTCGACCGCGCCGCGGATGCCGGGATGCGCTCGGTGAACCCGGGCATTCTGCTGGGCCTGTCGCGCGATCTCGCCGGCGAACTTTTCGCCCTGGCGTCTCACGTGGAGCACCTGCTCGCGCGCGACCTGCAGGTGTATATCAGCCTGCCCCGTCTCAAGAAGGCGAACGGCACGATGCACCGGCGCGCGGCCACTGATGACGAGCTATTCCGGGTGGCGGCGCTGCTGGCGGCGCGTTTTCCCGCGGCGAAGGTCGTCATCTCGACGCGAGAGGCCCCCGAGATCCAGCAGCGCCTGTTGCCGGTGATGGGGGTGCTCACCGCCGGCTCCCCCGGCGTTGCTCCCTACGACGCAAGCGGTGCGCGCTTCGACCTGGAAGCCAGCCAGTTCGAAGTGGCGGACCAGCGGCCATTCGAAGCGATCCTGGGCGAGGCCCTGGCCGCCGGAGCCAAGATCGACGGCTACGAGCCGAGGGCTTCCGCTCCGACGCCGTGATTCGTCGCTTCGCCGCTTCCCGGAGCGGCCGAGTCACGATCTTCGTCGTCAACCTGGCGCTCGGCGTAGCGCTTCTCGGCTTCGTCTTGAGTCGGTTCGGACGTCCGGCTCTCAGTCTGCTCGAAACCCAGATCTCGGTGGGTGGACTCCTGGTCTTCGTCGCGTCCGGCGGGGCTGCGTTGATCGCCTTGTCCCGACGTTGGCAGGGGATTCTGGCCAGTCGCACCCAGCCGCCGGGTCTCGGGCGCATGGTCTTGTTTCGGAGTGCCGCACACAGCCTGGCAGTGTTGGTCCCGAGCGGAAAGCTTGGCGGCGACCCGCTTCGCATCTGGTTTCTGCATCGATGCCGTGTCCCGCTGCCCTCGGCGATCGCCAGCGTGGTGATCGATCGGACCCAGGAAATCGCGACGGTGACGCCCTTCAGCATCGCGTTCGCCAGTTTGCTGTTGCTGCACGAGGTGCCCTACGTGGGGGACGTGATCGTCACCAGCGTTGTGGCGGCGGCGAGCTTCGCCGTGGCGGTGGTCTGGGCCTTGCGCCGTCTGCGAGAAGGCAAGGGCGTGGTGACAGCCATGCTGCGCCGGATGGGCGCCGACCGTGCGCGTTTCATCGGCGCGCAGATGGATTCTCTCGACGCTGCGGAGACGGAGGTGGTCGCGTCGGTTCGCGCGCGCGGCCAGATGGTTCGTTCCGTCATGCTAGGCCTGCTCGCGAACCTCCTGGTCATTCTCGAGTTCGCGGCGCTGCTCGCTGCTTTCGACCTGCCCTTGTCGCCGGTGACGGTGGCGGCGGCGCTCTTCGCGACCGGTGCGGCACACCTGCTGCCGGTGCCGGCGAGCATCGGCGTGCTCGAGGGCGCGCAGATCTGGATCTTCCAGATCCTCGGGTACCCGCCGGACGTTGGCCTGGCCGTGGGCCTGGCGGTGCGTCTTCGCGAACTGCTCTGGATGGCGCCAGGGCTGCTGCTCTTCGTGGTTCCGGGTCTTACGCCGAGGCTTGGGTCCGCAAACGGCGCCTCTCGCGCAGGCGGGTCGCCGCCGGTCCGCGGAGGTGCTGCCAAAGAGGGCCGTGCAGTCCTTCCGCCCGAAGCGTCGAGAAGAGGTCCGGGTGGTAGTTGACGCCGAGGGACGGAATCGCCCACCAGGGGTAGTCGTCGCGGTGATCCTCCAGGAAGAGCAGGACCTTCTCGCGGAGCGCCTGCCGCTGGCGCGCGAGTTCCGGGTCGAGGGCCTCGGCGTCGTCTACCCACACCATCAAGATGGCGCCGAAGGGGTCGAGGTCGGCGACGAACTCGAGGGTCCGGAGCACGTCGTCGAAGGATTCTCCCGGGGTTCCGAGAAGGAACGTGTGACAGTCCAGCAGGCCCGTGGCCTTGGCGGTCCTTGAAAGGGTTCGGATCGCGTCCGTGGTGAAACCCTTGCGCAGCGCGGTCAGCTGCTGATCGGAACCGGAGTCCGCTCCCACCTCCATCCCCGCGCAACCGGCGCGAGCCATCGCTTCTGCCAGGGCTTCGTCGAAGCCGAGCGGGTTGATGTAGCAGGTCCACGGGATCCCGATCTCGCGCTGCGCCACCGCATCGCAGACCTCGCGTGCGTGTCGTGTGGGCAGGTTGAAGACCGAGTCGACGATGAAGATGTGGTGAAGGTTGGGCGCGTTGGCAGCGAGCTTCTCCCACTCGTCGGCGACGCGGACCGGATCCCGGAGCCGGCCGACACGGCCCTCGATGGTGGGGTAGGTGCAGTACTCGCAGCGAAGCGGGCAGCCGCGCTTGGTCTGGATGCCTTCGATGCCGACCTCCGTGTAGTAACGGGAATCGGCGAGGTGGCGGTCGGGTGGCGCCAGCTGGTTGAGATCCAGGAAGCTCGTCTTGGCGGAAGACCTTTCGAGCGTCCCGTTCGCCAGGCGCCAGAGGCCCGCGACTCCCAGTGGATCTCCGCCCGCTTCGAGCGCAGCCAGCAGGGCGGGAAACGCGGCTTCGGCCTCGCCGGCGATGCCGAAGTCCGGCTGTAGACGTTCCATCAGCGCCCCCGGCATCACGCTGAAACCGCTCCCGCCGAGCACGACCGCTGCGTCGCCATGACGGCGAATCGTTTGAATCAAGCCTGCGTAGTATTCGACCGTGGGCGCGATCCCGCTGTAGTCGGCCGCCTGGATGTTGCGCATGCCGAGCGCGACGACGTCGGGCGCGAACGCCTCCAGGGCGTCGCCGAGCGCCGCTTCGGGGGCGTCTTCGAAACACAGATCGATCAGCGTGCGCGGGTGCTGCGATGGCGTGTTGGCTGCGAGCGAAAGGAGCCCCAGCGGGATTACCGGGTCGGGCAGCTGTTCGCGGTTCCCGGACACGAACGCGACGCGCAGGCTCATGGTAGCCATGGTACTAAAATCGGTAGCATCGCCGGTGGTGAAGGAAACGAACGGACGGGAGCGCGAAGAGCGGTTCGACGTCGCCATCATCGGCGGCGGCTTGGCCGGTTTGTGCCTGGCGTTGGAGTTGAAGCGCGAGGCAGGCGCGCGCCGCATCGCGGTGCTGGAGCGCGCGGGCCCGCGGTTTCCGGAAGCGGCGCACAAGGTGGGAGAGTCTTCGGTCGAAGTCTCCAGTCATTACATGGGCCGCTTGGGCCTGGAAGATCTCCTGGCCGACGAGATGCCCAAGTTCGGCCTGCGCTTCTTCTTCAGCGCCGCCGGAAACCGGACGGTTTCCGAGCGTCCGGAACTCGGACCAAGTCATTTTCTGAGCGTGCCCAGCTTCCAGATCGATCGCGGTCACTTCGAGACACAGCTGACCGAGCGGGTCCGAAAAGCCGGGATTCATTGGATCGGGGACGCCCGGGTGCGGGAGGTCGCGCTCCGCGGGTGTGACCCCGACCACGCGCTGACCGTGGAAGAAGCCGGGAAAAGCCGCCGCCTGGCCGCGCGCTGGGTGGTGGATGCGAGCGGGACACGGAGCGTGTTGAAGCGAAAATTCCAACTGGCCAAGCGCAGCCGTCACGGGGGCAATTCCGCTTGGTTTCGCGTGGACAAGGCGCTTCGCGTCGAGGATTGGCAGGCGGGGGGCGAATGGGCCCAGGGTTTCGAGGCCCCTCGCAGCATCAGCACCAACCACCTGATGGGGAAGGGGTACTGGGTGTGGTTGATTCCGCTCCGCAAGGGGCGCACCAGCGTCGGCATCGTGGCCGACGAACAGCTGCATCCCTTCGAGGAAATGAGCCGCTTTGATCGCGCCCGCGCATGGCTCGGCCGCCACGAACCGCAACTCGCCGACGCACTGGCCGATACCGAGCCGCTGGATTTCCTGGCGGTGCGTCACTATTCCCGCGAGGTCCAGCAGTGCTTCAGCGCCGAACGTTGGTGCATCGTTGGCGATGCCGCGGGCTTTGCCGACCCCCTGTATTCGCCGGGCAACGACTTCATCGCCATGGGAAACGGCTTTGCCGCAGACCTGATCGCACGCGATCTCGCTGCTGAAGACATCACCCTTCGCGCCGAGGTATTCGACCGCACCCTCCGCTCACTGCTTCGGACCTACCTGGTTATCTATCATCGCCAGTACGCCCTCATGGGAGACCCCAAGGTGATGTCGACGAAGGTCGTGTGGGACTTCGTCATGTACTGGGGAGGGCTGGCCCAGGTTTTCTTTGCCAACGCGCTGACCGATCTCGAAAAGATGGGCGGGGTGAAGCCCCTTCTCGAGCGCTTCGGCGCCTTGAACGTGCGTACCCAGGCGCTGTTTCGCGACTGGGCCAAGGCGCGGGAAGCGAAAGGTGTTTCTCCGCCGCCTGCGGGCCGCTTCTTCGACTACAGCGAGCTTTCCTTCCTGGCCGATCTCAATCGGGCGCTACTTGAACCCTGCGACGGAGACGGTCTGCTGGGCCGGTTGGAAGAAAACCTGGCGCTTGCCGGATCGCTTCGCGGTGAAATCCTCGCCGAGGCGCAACGGGACGGCGTGACTGCCGCCGCCGCCGGCCCGGCGCCCTCCAGGCCGCTGCTCACGGAGCTGTTCGCAACGATGAACCCGTGAACTGCGACGCCGGACGCGCAGGTTCGGGCTAGAACCAGGCTGCCCCGATCCACGCGAAGACGGCGCCACACACGAGCAGGAGGCCTGCGGTCGCGGCGCGTGCAGCGGTGAAGTCGAAGCGTCTTGCCGCGGCGACGAGCCCGCCGCCGAAGACGCCCCCCAGGAAGACGAGCAACGTGTAGCCCAGCGAGAAGGCGACGAGTGTGAGGACCGAAAGGCCGGGCGCGGAGTAGGTGGCTGTGGCGACGAGCACCGTACCGAGCAGGGGGCTCGTGCACGGTGTTGTTACCAGGGAGAACGCCGCGCCGGCGGCGACCGGCCCGAGGCGGCGATTCGCGAGGGGGGCGCGCCCGCCGAACGGGTTGGGCGCGATCTCGGCGACGACCAGCCCGAAGTAGAAGAGCGCGCCGCCGGCGAGGAGCAGCACAGGGCCACGTTGGTCGACGAGCAGGAACCCGGCGACGCCCGCAGCGAGGCCGAGAACCGCGAGTGCGCCCGCTGCACCCAGCGAGAAGGCGGCCGAGAGCCGAATCGCGCGTGGGCCGGAGGCCTCGTGCGCCCCGATGTACGCGACGTTGATGGGAACCAGGGGCAGCACGCAAGGCGAAATGCTCGCGAGGAGCCCGGCGACGAAGCCAATCACGGGTAGGGCGAGGTAGTGCAACCCGACCGGGGCCCCAGCGGACGCCGGCGCAAACCAGTCGTTCAGCGCGAACTCGAGCGCGTAGATCCGCGCCGAAAGAACCGGCCACCAGGCGTCCGCGGACAGTGCGAGCACGCCGCCGGCGAAGCACGTCACGATAAATGCAGGGTGGAGCCAGGGCCGCGTTGCGACTGCGGGTTCGGCGTTTCGACGCGCTTCGGCCCGGTCTTCGGCTTGGCCGCGGGTGGGGCCGTCCGCCGCGCTCACGGCGTTTCGCAGGCCGCCTTCGCGAGTGCCGCGCGGTAGACCGCGATGTCGCGCTCGCCTTTCAGGACGGCGACGGGCTCGTGGGAATTGCAGGCGAGAACCGCAATCGTTCCGGTCTTGGCGCGATGCTTCGAGAAGAAGTCTTCGACGCCCAGCGCCTTGGCGGCCTGGGCGGATTCGGCGTAGGCGTTGCGATCAGTGACGTCGAAGACCACGACCGTCGAATTGTCTGCGAAGTCGGTCTGGATCTGCTCCCAAACCGGGCCGAGCACGCGACAGGTGCCACACCAGTCGGCGTGGATCATCAGGACGATAGGGCGGTCTGCGGCGGTGTCGCTCTCGGTCCCTTCGGTTGCCGACGCCGTCGCCGTTACCGCGAGCACGGCGCACACGAGGGCGAGGGCAACCCGTCCGGTCTCTCGCAAGCGCGTTCCGGTCGACATCGGCGAAGACTCCCGTTCGCTATCTACCCGGCGGCGGCACGATACAATTCCGCCCTGAACCCGGCAACGTGGCGTAGGCCGAGTCCGATGCCGGAACTCAACATTCGATGCCGAGCGTGGCCGTATTGTTGGCGCGCCGGTCCTCCGCCTCGATCACGTCGCCGTTTGGGTCGGCGACGACGAGGACTTCGTGGCGGCCTGCCGGAAGATCCAGGGGCACGGAAAACTCCTGGATTTCGCCTGCAGACAGCCAAGGCAAGCGAAGGTAACGATGGTCGCGGTACTGATCGTTGATCACGATCGCGATGCCCAGGTCGTTGATATCCATCGATCCCAGGTTCCGGATGCGAAACGAGAGCAGTTCGTCGGAATGGCGCAGTTCTTCGACGGCCAGGTCCGAGCCCAGCGAGCGCAATTCGTCGAGGGGATAGAGTTCGAGCCGCTTGAGCCTCCGGAGCCGCGTGTCGCCATGCGCGTGGTGGAGGTGCCCCCCGTAGCGGTGATCCGTGCTGCAGCCATGAATGTGAAGATGCGCACCCTCCTCGGGCACCGTCACCCGACCCTCGACCGGCTCCGTGTCGTAGAAGCCGCAGCACTCCCATTCCAAGCTACGGCCGAGGTAGTGGATCTTCGGGTTCGTGCCGGAATCCTCGGGCGCCAATCGATAGTGTTGCAACAGGTCGTAGATGCTCTCTTTCAACCCCGATCCCGGACTCACGGCCGCGTTGCGTCGCTTTTGTCCCATGCAGAGCTTCGATGCGACGGTAATGACCAGGCTTTCCCACTCCGCAATCAATCGAATCCCGTAGATCGGCGCCGGCCTTCCCAGTTGCTCGATCGCCCCGCGAATCAGTTGCTGAAGCGGGCGTCCCTCCACCGCGGGGAGCCGGGCCAGATCGATGGAGTGGCGCTCGTGGCCCGCGTCGCCGGTAAAGCACACGTAGGGGAAATGGCCGGAACCATCTCCTGCGCGAAGCTCGGAAATGCTTCCGTCCGTCGCCCGGCATTTGTAGATCCGCGTCCTGTTCTCGGCGGGCGCGTACAGAAAGGCCAGTTCGCCATTGTCGATGCTGGTGGTCGTCCCGAGACCCAGCACATCGCCTTCAAGGGGAATCCTCTCGAAGGGCAGGTGCTCCTTGAGGTCTCCGTGGATCAGATCTGTCACCGTGTTGGCAATATTGAGTGCAACCATGGTCGATTCCCGGACTCCCTGCTCCTGAGGTCTGATGATCGAACTCTGGGGAAAACGCCGCTTGAATTTTCTAGGGTATACCTTCCCGCGTTTTGCTGACGCACCACGAGGAACCAACCGTGACAGAAACTTCAGTGCCCGTTCGACATTTGTACAAGATCACCCTGGAGACGGCGGGTGTTCCCATCATGCTGCCCGCCGGCCCCCAGGGAACCCGCATGCTTGTGGGGGTGACGGGGGGACGCTTCAAAGGCGAGCGGTTGAGCGGAGCCGTAGTGGCCCCCGGAGGCGATTGGGTGACACAGCGGGCGGACGGCAGCATCAAGCTGGATGTGCGCGTGGTGCTGAAGACGGACGACGATGCAAGCATCCTCGTGACCTACAACGGGGTTGGTGTCGTGGTCGAAGGTCAACTCAAGGCGCGCTGCGCCCCGCTCTTCGAAACCGGCGACGAACGGTACGCCTGGTTGAATAACATTCAGGCTGTTGGCATTGGTGGACTCGACGGCACCGACGTCGTCTACGACATCTACGAACTGCTCTGAGGGGATGGGGCTTCCCCGGGATCCGGCGCGTCCACCGCGCCTGCCCTCGCCCCCGTCTGCTCCGCTCTAGCGGGGTGCCCCTGCGAGGCATTGCCGCGCATCGATTGTGCGTTCTCTGCTATCCGGCGCGCGCCACGCCGAACCGTTCGCACAGCGCCACTGTGCGTTCGACCAGGTCGCCGAGGTCGAGTTCGCCCTGGCCGGCGAGCGTGACGGTGACCCTGCCCTGCCAGGGCTCCGTCCAGGAGGCCGGAACGGGTTTGCCCTGGAGCCCCCAGAGTCCGCCAACCGTGGCGCCGTTGCAGTCGGTGTCGAGACCCGCGGCCACGACGTCGCCTACCGCCGCCCCGAAGTCGTCGGGATGCGTCAGCAGCGACCAGGTCACCAGCGCCAGGTTGTTCAGGGTGTGCACGGGCGAAAGCGCTGCATACCGCTTCCGGATCGTCGCACCTCCGTCAGGGTCGCCCGCGAGCGAGCGTCCCAGCCGAACCGCATCTGCCGCGCCACCCGCGGGCAACTCGGCCAACGCAGTCTCGACCGCTTGCCCGAGCGTTTCACTGGCCGCGATCGCCGCGCCGCACGCTGCAACGAAGGCGGCGCCTTCGACCCCGTCGCCCCGGTGGGACAATCCGGCATCCCGGCGGGCGAGTGCCGCCGCGCGGTCCGGTTGCCCGGGGCACACCCAGCCATAGAGATCCGCCCGGATCTGCGCACCGATCCATTCGTTCCATTCGTTGTCGGAACACTCCGCCAGGTCGAAGCCCGGCGGAGCGCCGAGGGCAAAGAAGTCGGCCGCGTGGGCGAGCAACACCTTGTAGGCCGCGAGTTCTGCGGTGAAAACCCATCCCGCCGGCAACAGCCGCAGCCAGCTTCGGGCAACGGCCTCGGTCGTCAGGTCGAGTCCCTGTTCTTCGAGCATCAGCAGCGCGAGCACGGTGTAATTGATGTCGTCGTCGGCTTCGGCGCGGCGAATGTGGCCGCGGCAGCAACCCTGCTGGAGGGGCACCGAATCGTCCCGCTCGAACGGCACGTAATCGCGCAGTGGCAGCGCGCCCGCCCGCTCGAGGTAGCCGCTGAGAGCCGCGTGGCCTCGCTGCATCGACAACAGTTCGACCGGTTTGCCGAGGATGCAGCCGGAGATGCGGCCTTCCCATGCGGACTGGATGCGCTGACGGTGTGTAGGGGACAAAGCCAAACTCCCGGCGCCGGCTTCGGCGTTTCCATTTTCGCCTATCGGCCAGCTGCCCGACCAGGTTTCTGGCGCGGGGCTTCAAGAGCAGGCGATGTCCGACGAGGCAGGCTCTAGAAAAATCGGCGAAGGGTCCCGCCCGGGCCCCTCATTTCGGCATCGCTTCCCTCGCCGCTCGCTCGATCGTTGTCTACCGTCCTTCATCGCCGTACGCAAATCCGCGCGACTCGGGAACCGCGCGCTCACGAACGGGAGAACTCGATTGGAAACCAGGCGACCGCGGAGCGCGCTTCGATTCCTGGGTAGCGCGATCACCGCGTTGGCTCTGCTGCTCCTGGGATCGAAAACTGGCTTCGCCAACGAGGTTGAGAATCAGGGGGCCGACTCGCGGACGTTCGAATTCTTTTACGAGTCGACGATCGGACCCATCGAAGCGGGCCAGGGGCCGGTGGAGGTCTTCATTCCGCTGCCCCGCGCCGACCGGTACCAGCGCGTGCTCTCGCTGGACGTCGACGCCAACATCCCGGGGCAGATCGAAGAGGAAGCGAAGTACGGCAACCGCTACTGGCGTGGTTCCCTGGCAGAAAGTACGGGTGCACCCATCGAAGTCGCGGTACGGGCCGCGGTCACCCGGTCGCTGTCCGACCTCTCGAAAGGCGAGACGCCATCGGGCGGCCCACGAGAGTTCGACCCCGAACTCTTTCTTTCGGCCAACCGCCGGGTCGTCGTCGATCACCCCATCCTCGATCCCATCCGAGAGGAAGTCAGGGCCGCTGCGCCGAACTCCGACAAGGCCACCCTGGCCCGGGCCATCTACGATTGGGTCGTGGACAACGTGGAATACAAGAAGGTGGGCAAGGGCTGGGGAAACGGGGACACCTTCTGGGCCTGTAACGAGCGCTACGGGAACTGCACGGACTTTCATTCACTCTATATCTCGCTGGCGCGGAGCGAGGGCATCCCGGCCCGCTTCGAAATGGGGTTTCCCATTCCCGAGGATCGTGCCAGCGGGGAAATCGGTGGATATCACTGCTGGGTCGAGTTCTACCTGCCCGGGGAGGGTTGGACCGCCATCGACGCCTCGGAGGCCTCGAAGGCCCCCGAAAAACGTGAAGCCTTCTATGGCCGAAGAGCCGGTGACCGGATCTACCTGACGACCGGTCGAGACTTGCGCCTGGGCGAACACCACCAGGGTCGACCGCTCAACTACTTCATCTATCCCTACGTCGAAGTCGCGGGAAAGGAGTACGCGGGTCCCGTTCGCCGAAGCGTGCGCTTCGATGAAAACCAGCGCCAGGCGGCGGTTCCGAACTCGCGCAAACAGTAATCGCTTTCAAGCGGCGTCGGCGTGTGTGTCGGCCTAGTCCGCTGAACCGGCGACGGGATCGAGCCGAAGGAATCTCTGTGGGGCGAATCCGACCATGATCTTGAAGACGATGCCGTTGCCGATATCGCGCGAGACACGGGCGTGCTCTTCCTCGTCGACCGGAACGGCGATGTAGTCGGTGGTGACTCCGTCCATCGTCACGCGCACCTGCGGGTTCTCGAGGGCGGCGTTGTACCAGGCGCGAGGCCAGTGGTTGGCAGAGGCATAGAGCTGTCCGCCGCTGAAGTCTCTTCCGAGGACACGGTTCGAAGCAACGCCAGCGGAATCGGTTGTCGTGATGACGATGTTGTCTCCGAACTCCGGCTGCAGGAGTCCGAGGGCCGACTCCAGGACAACGACGAGCGCCACGTAGGCCAGGAGCCCGATTCCAACGATCTTCATTGCAGTCCTCCTTCTCGGCGACCGAGCCGAGACACCGGCCTAGCCGCCCAATCCAGCCAGGAGAACCAGGAGATAGATTGCAACGTAGGCCCAGAGAAAAATCCAGAATACCCGACGTGGAATCTTTCCGGGGTGGCGGTGTTCGCGGCCCAGGTGCTTGGCCAGAAATACCCCTTCGCAGAAAAGCGCGACGAGCAGGGTCGTGGCAAAGAGCGCGAGGGGAGCTTGGATCCGCGACGCAGGCGCCCCATAGAGGAGCATCAGTCCCATGAGTGGGTGACTGAGGGTGCGAGGGATGTTGATCAGGTTCGAGAGGTAGTCGCGCATCAACCATCGATCCTGGATGTCGAGTACCTGGAGTGGGGTCAGGATGAGCAACATGAGCCACCCGGCGATGCGCATCGTGTCGGTGGCTTCGTGTGGACCCGCAAAGCTCCAATCGCCGGCGAAGTAGAGCCACACCGGGGCGATCGTCCCCAGCAGGTAGGCGGCCAGCTTCAGAAAGCGCTCGGTGCGCCCCCACGGACCCCAGGAGACCCAGCGCCAACCGGCTCCCCGATCGTAGGTCGCTGAATCGACGGGGCCCGAGAGAGACTCCCGGAAGGATCGGTTGGATTGGCTCAGGCCCGGGTTCTCCAACGCGTCTGCCCGCGCCCGCTGGGAGAGGGAAGGTCGAGCGGCGTGAGAATTCCCGGAGCTGCGGCGAGCACGGCGGGGATGGCGTTCACCATGCGTCCCGCGGCGGTGCCGTTGCCTCCCGCGGCGGCCCCCGTCTCGAAGCGGTCGTCGGCGTGGAGCGACAAGGACAACTTCGGGTTGGCGTCGAGCAGGACGCAGTGGGCGCCTTGTCCTTCCGGAGGGCGTGGCCATTCCGGGGCGCAGGCGTCGTCGATGCGCGTCACGTGTTCCGCCACGATGCGCGCGATGCCATCGATCATGCCCCGGACTTCGAAGCGGAAGGCGCCTTGGCTTCCCTTGGCAAAGTGTCCCATGCCTTCCACTTCGACGTCCCGTTCCAACGCTCGCTTTTCGACGTAGGTCTCTACGCCATCCAGTTTTTGGCCCAAGGCTTCCGCAATCAAGTGGAGCATCGGGCCCCACACCATCTGCAGGCCGATGTCCAGGAGCATGGGAGGCGTTGCGTCCATGGGTTGGCCGAAGCCCGCCAGATCGCGGACGGCTTCCGGTTGGTGGTAGAGCGCGTAGTTGAAGAGTTCCTGCATGCGGATCTCTCGGATGTCGGCGACGACTCCGGAGACCAGGATGGGAAGCACGTCCATCGCCCAGCCCGGGTCCATCCCCGAGACGAAGATGGAAGCATCGCCGTCGCGACACGCGGCTTCGATGCCGCTGCGAACCGGCTCGGGGCAGAGGGCGGGGTGGAGGAGTGGGTAGAAGGATGTCGAAACCACTTGGATGCCGGCCCGCAGCAATCGTTCGAGGTCGGCCAGGGCTTCGTTCGGTCGGAGGTCGCCGCTCGCCGTGTAGACCATCACATCGAGCCCGTCGGCCAGGGCCTGGTCCAGGTCCCGGGTGGCCTGGACGCCGACGGAATCGAGGCCCACGAGGGCGCCTGCGTCCTGCCCCTCCTTGGCAGGAGACGACACGATGACGGCCGCGAGTTCGAGCTCGGTGTGGCTGACAACGGCACGCACTGCGGGCCGCCCCACGTTTCCAATTCCCCAGACTCCAGTTCGGATCGCCATGGCCTTTCAGTTAGCAGAAAGCAAATGGAAATTTCAAAGGCCCGCTCCGAACACCTGGGCGCGTAGCCATCGTGGGTTCAATGCCAGCCATCGCGGGACGTGGCGTTTGTAGGTTTCCCAATCGAGTCCAAAACGCTTGCTCAGTCCGGGTTCTTCCAGGTAAACGATCACAAGCTGCAAAAAAGCAAAGAACAGCAAGAGGTAGAGCAGTCGAGCGAGTTCGCCGTTGCGCAGGAAGTCCGCGAAGAGGATCCCGAGGTACGCGACGTAGATGGGGTTGCGTGAGAATCGATAGATGCCAGAACGGACGAGTTGAGGCGGGGCATCGATCGGCACGATCGTTCCTTTGCCGAGTGCGACAAAGGCCCGCGAGCAATACAAGAACAAGACGACCGCGAATGCGAGAAGGGCATAGCCGAGTACCCGGCCACCCGGAACCACGAAAACGGGCCATTGCATGCGCGCATTCAGCCAGCCCGCTGTTTCGGGTAACGCGATGAAGAGCGTTCCGCCGACCAGGCTCACCCACAAAGCCAGGACGACTCTCCGTAGGGGGTGAGGAAGTCCACGCAGCACGGAACTCATGATCAAGCCTCCTCGGTCTACGAGAGGAAACGGATTCCCACCGATTTGACGCAGCGTACCCCATGAGATAAAAAATGAACAGATTCATTTTTATGGTTGATTGGCCATGTCCGGAGGGCTCCGGGAGCGTCAGAAGTCCTTAAGAAAAAAGAAGATTTTAAGGGTCGCGGAGCGCCTGTTCCGGCGCCGTGGCTTTGCCGAAACTTCAATGGAGGAGGTCTCCCAGGCCGCGGGTCTCGCGGTGGGGACGCTCTACAACTACTTCCCTTCCAAGTCCGACATCGTCCTCGAGATTTTTCGGCAGAGCACCGGAAAGGCCCTGGAGCGCGGCAAGGGGGTGGTGCGAGAACACGCTTCCGATCCCGCGGAGGCACTCACGCAATTGGTCCTGGTCTATATGGAGGTCTTCGCAGAACACGATCGAGCGCTGTGGCGCGAAGCCGTTCGTGCATTGCTCGCCGCACCCGGAGAAAATCGACCCTACCTCGACCTGGATCTTCACGTGATCGCACAGTTCGCCGAGTTGTTGCGAAGCCTCCAAGCCGAGGGCCGCATCGGGGACGAAGTGGATGCAGGCCGGGGCGCGATTACAAGCTATACGTTACTCGTGAGTTGGTACGCCGTATTCAGCGAAGGCGAGGGTTTGAGCGAAGCGGTCATCGCTCGAGAGATACGGAGTACCTTCCGACTCTTCGCTCACGGTCTGTTGCCAAGACCAAAGTAGCCGGCCGCGCTCGCCCACCCCGCGCGCCACGAAGGCACCCGCGTTCACTGAGCCTGGCGGGCCTGCACCTCTTCGATGTTCGGGATGTCGCCCTCGCCGTAGCCCGGGATGATCTGGTTGTAGCCCTGGTAGGGACCGATCAGCTCGAGCGCGCGCGGGTTGTAGTGCTGGACGTAGAGCGTGCGGCGGCGGGCGGGGCCGGTCGGCGCCGGGCCGGCGTGCAGGCCGCACCCGTAGTGAACCGTGGCGTCGCCGGGCTCGGTCTCGATCGCCACCAGCGGGTAGCGCTCCGCCGTGATATCGGCCGCGACGTTGTGGTAGGCCTTGCCCCAGCTCCCGGCCATCACGTGGAGCTGCGAGCTCGCCGCACTCATCGCGTCCAGCTGGATGCCCGCCAGCACGCACGGACACGTCGTGTGACAGGCGCCGAAGCCACAGTCGGTGTGATACGGCAGGTTCGCGTAGGCCGTGGCATCTGCCGCGAGGTCGGCGTCCTTCACGACCGCCAGGATGCCCTCGATGCGGTCGGGCACCGGCACGACCTCTTCCTTCGACAACGCGACCAACTGCTTCACAATCGGGTGCTCGTAGAGGCCGCCGATCGTCTGGGACTGGTCCGACAGGTAGGTGAGCCGGTACGGGAAGCGCCGGCCCGACGAGTCCTCCGCCCACCACGAGGTCAACTCGCCCTCGACGGCCGCGTCGCGGATCCGGTCGAGTTCACCGGCCAGCTCGGCGATGAACGCCGGCTCGAACACGCGGCGGACCACCAGGTAGCCGGTCGTACGCAGGAAGTGCGACATGTCCTCGGCGTCGTCGTCCAGCGCGAAGCTGCGCTCGAGATCGAGCGGGGCGCCGTGGCGATCGCGGAAATCGCACGAGTCCGGATCGTAGATGGGCCGGCCCGAGTACATGCAGCGGATCGCGGGCTCCCAGTCGTCCCAGGTGTCGAAGTCGCCGCGCACGAAACGCACCGCGTTCGAGTAGAGCAGGCCGTAGCGCGTGCGGAATTCGTGGAGGTAGTCGAGCCACGACTCGTGATCGACGATCTCGAGCACGGTGCGCGCGTCTTCGGCAACGCCCGGCTCGACCGCGACACGCCCGTCACGACAGGAGTAGGTGTAGAAGCGGCC
>JAYZFQ010000017.1:0-9673 GCA_036336695.1 Myxococcota bacterium | reverse complement strand
GAGATCCGCGGGGGCGAGCTCGAACTCGACCGTTCGATTCTCGACCGCCTTTCCGACCCGCTCGTCCATCTCGTCCGGAATGCCGTCGATCACGGCATCGAGCTGCCCGAAGCGCGGGTCGCCGCGGGCAAGTCCGGTGTGGGAAACGTTTGTATCGATGCCCGGCGGGACAAAGATGCCATCTGCATCTCCGTGCGGGACGATGGGGCCGGGATGGACCTGGACGCGGTTCGGCAGCGTGCCGTCGAAGCGGGTCTCGTGCATCCGGATATCGCGGAAGATCTCCCGGCAGAACAGCTCGCCGCTTTCCTCTTTCGCCCGGGCTTTTCCACTGCCGACCGCGTTTCCGAGATCTCCGGGCGGGGTGTGGGCATGGACGCCGTCCGAGCGACACTGGAGTCCCTCGGCGGTTCGGTGGAATTCACGACGACCGTGGGCGGCGGCAGCACCACGACGTTGCGGGTTCCCATCGCCGCGGCCGTGCAACGCGTGCTTTTGCTCGATGTGGCGGGGGAGTGCGTGGCACTTCCCATCGCGCGGGTCGAACGCATTGTCGAACTGCCCGAGACGGCCATCGAGACGAGTGGACGCGAAGCCTTCGTGCTGATCGACGACGAGCCGATTCCGGTGTTCGCGCTGGCCGAACACCTGGCGTTTGGTGCCGGGGCCGAGGCAAGTGTCGCGACCTTGGTTCTCACGGAAGTTCGCGGCGAAACGCTGGCCCTCCGGGTCGATCGCGTGGCGGGGCAGCAGCAGATCTACGTCAAGCCCGTTCCGGAACTCCTCGCTTCCGTGCGTGCCCTCGCGGGACTCACGATTCTCGGAGATGGCCGTCCCGTCTTCGTTCTCGAACCGAACCAGGTCCTGTAATGCGGGATACCCCTGCCGAACTGCTCGCCCACCCGATCGAACTGGCCCGACTGTGTGCCGGTGCCGGCGCATCGAGTTTCGCGGCGCTGCTCGGCCAGGACTTCCAGGCGTGTGAGCCGGCGTTGGCGGCAAGCAACGCGGTGGCAGGAGCGGATGTCGGCGTCGTGTTCGAAATGGAAGGCGCTGCTTCGGGACTCGTTGCCTTGTTGTTTCCCGAGTCCCAAGGAGATGCCGTGTGTGCGTGCCTCGGCATCGAAGAGGCCGCCGCACGGCGCTCCGCACTGGGCGAGGTCGGAAACATCGTGGTGTCTCGCGCGGTGTCTGCCGTTGCGAACCGTCTTGGTTCCCGGGTGCTGTTGTCCGTACCCGTACTGCTGAGCGACGCAGCGGGCACGACCCTGGAACGTCTCTTGTCTCGACGCGACGGCGCCTCGGTCACCGCAACCGAACTCCACGGCGCGTCGGGGGAGCCCCGGGCGCTCTTCGTGATCGCGCAGGACGCGGTGCGTTCGGATCTCTGATCGGCCGTGGGTTCGATGCCCGGCACCTGCTCGCTGCCGGGAACCGCTTCTGCTGCGCGTTCTCACGCAAGTTCTGATACCGTCGTCTCGTGGAGCGCGATCGGATTCGCGAGTTGCTGGCGCGTGTGCGCGATGGCGTCGTCGACCCCGACGAGGCGGTCGAAGCCCTGGCGCAGCTGCCCTTCATCGACGTGCCGGGGGCCCGGGTGGATACCCACCGTGCACTGCGCGGGGGGCTTCCCGAAGTGGTTTACGCGCCCGGTAAGACGCCGGAGCAGATAGCCGACATCGTCGGCGCGCTGCGCCGTGCGGAGCAGCCCGTGCTCGCGACGCGAGTGGAGCCCCACTGTGCCGACGCCGTGGCGGCTCGCATCGGTGGGGGTGTCTACGACCCGGCGAGCCGACTGCTGTGGTTCGGTCCGGGCGAGGTGGCTCCCGTCGGCAAGGGCACCATCGCCGTGGTCTGCGCGGGGACCGCAGACCTGCCCGTTGCGAGCGAAGCCGTGGGCGTGGCATCGCGTTTCGGGAACAAGGTGGAACTCGTCGCCGACGTCGGGGTGGCGGGCCTGCATCGCCTGCTTGCGTCGAGCGAGGTGCTCCGTGCGGCGCGGGTGATCATCGTGGTTGCCGGCATGGAGGGGGCGTTGCCCTCTGTCGTGGGTGGACTCGTCGACAAGCCGGTGATCGCCGTTCCGACGAGTGTGGGCTACGGCGCGGCATTCGGCGGTGTTGCCGCGCTTCTGGGAATGCTCACGAGTTGTGCTTCCAACGTCAGCGTCGTGAACATCGACAACGGTTTCGGTGCCGCCTATGTCGCGACCTTGATCAATCGGCTCTGAGCTTTGGCACGCGCGCTGCATCTGGACTGTTTTTCCGGGATCGCCGGCAACATGTTTCTCGGTGCGCTCCTCGATGGAGGTCTGTCGCGCAAGGAGCTCACGGCGCAACTCGCCGGTCTCGACCTCGAATACAAGCTGGTCGTGCGGCGGGTCATGCGGGGTGCCATCGCAGGCCGCTACGTGGATGTCCGGGTTCCCCGCGCAGCGGCCCGGGGGCACGGGAGGCATTTCCGTTCCATTGAACGCACCCTGCGTCGCGCGAAGCTCGAACCCGCCGTCCGGGAACGGGCCGTGGACATCTTCGAGACCCTGGCGCGGGCCGAGGCGCGGGTTCACGGCATTTCCATCGACAAGGTGCATTTTCACGAGGTGGGAGCGGTCGACGCGATCGTCGACATCACCGGTGCGGCGGCAGCGCTCTCGATCCTCGGTCTCGACCAGGTCACTGCATCTCCGGTGGCCGTGGGTAGCGGGGGCACGGTGGAAACGGCCCACGGGACCTTGCCCCTGCCAGCGCCGGCCACCCTGGAACTGCTGCGCGGAATTCCCGTGGTTCCGGCCCATGTCGACTGGGAAACAGTGACACCGACGGGGGCGGCGATTCTGTCAACGGTCGTGGAGCAGTTCGGACCGCTCCCTGCGATGACCGTCGAATCGGTGGGAATCGGCGCCGGCAACGAGCGACCGGGCCCCCTGCCCAACGTGTTGCGCGCCGTGATCGGTCGCGCCGGTGGGCCCGGCGCCGATCGCGTGGCTGTCCTGGAAACGAACCTCGACGATCTCGTGCCCGAGCATTTCGATCATCTCATGGAGCGCTTGTTCGCCGGTGGCGCGCTGGATGTCTCGCTCCAGTCGCTGCAGATGAAGAAGAATCGCCCGGGATTCCTGGTCCGGGTCGTGGCGCGCCCTTCGGAGCGTGTCGACCTGGCGCGCATCTTGTTCGCCGAGTCCACGGCGATCGGCGTGCGTGTGACCGAGAGCGACCGGATCGTACTCGAGCGCGAGCAGTTGCGCGTCGAAACCCGCTACGGTCGCATCCGTGTGAAACGCGTCTTCGATCCCGATGGCGGCGTGCACGTCTCTCCGGAGTACGACGACTGCAAGGCTGCTGCCCTGCGCGCGGGGGTGCCGCTTCGCGACGTGTTGCGTGCCGCCGAAGAGGCCGGACGTGCCCGCGACTGAGTCGGCCGGCTTTGCTGTGGATGCGGGCCCCTTCGACCTGGCAGGCCGCGGATCCGCAGCGGCGCTGTGTCTTCACGGACTGACCGGCACCCCCTACGAGTTGCGCCCGATCGGGGAGGCCTTGGCGCGGGCTGGCGTCCGTGCCGTGGGACCGGTACTTCCGGGCCACGGCGGGGGCGCAGCGGAATGTCGCCGCACGCCGTACACGGCCTGGATCGAGAGTGCGCGCATTGCGGCCCATGCACTCCGCGAGGGGGGCGGTCCGGTCTTCGGTGTGGGTCTCTCCCTGGGCGGCCTGCTGACACTGCTGCTCGCTGCCGAGGGATGCTTCGACGCGTGCGTGTGTGTGGGCACACCGCTGCGGCTCCGCCAGCCCGGGATCGGTCTGGTGCGTTACCTGAAGCACCTGGTGCCCGCGATTCCGAAGAAGTCGGGCTCCGACATCAGAGACCCGGCGGCGCGGGCGCGACACCCGAGCCTGCGGTCCATGCCGCTCGCTTCGATCCACGAGCTCCAGAAGCTCCAGGAGCGGGTCCTCGCGGTGTTGCCGCGCATCGAGATCCCCCTCCTGGTCGCCCACGGTGCGCTCGACAGCACCGCCCACCCCGAGGATGCCCGGGCGATCGCGGCGGGCGTCGGGTCCCGTGTCGTCGAATGCCAGTTTTACGAGCGTTCGGCTCACATCGTGCCGGTCGACTACGACGGTGGAGAACTCGCGGAAGCGGCAACGCGCTTTCTCCTCGAGTCGAGTGGCGCAAACGCTGTTTGTGCGGGCGATTGACAGCGGCTCTCCAGCCCTCCTAGGATTCCCCCGGATTTCAACCCAAGGGAGGGGAACATGGCCGATCTGCCGAACGCGGTGATCAAGCGGCTTCTCAGCAAGCATAGTGACGGGCTCCGTGTGTCGGGCTCGGCTCTCGGTCAGGCCGTCGAGGCCGTCGAGGGTTACGTGGCGCGTCTCGCTCAGGAAGCGGCGGCTTCTGCGGGCCAGAACAAGCGCAAGACGATCATGGACGGAGATATCGAGGCGGCGCGCGCCCGCCTCGGCTGAACGCGGCTTCGCCTGATCTCGGCCGTCCGGGTCTTCATCGACCGGGAGCCGGTGTACTTCGCGAGCAGCTGTGCCTGCCTCCGGAGCCGGGTCTCGCCAACCGGGGGCTCAGCAGCAGTCGAAGTGACCGCCCACGTCGTCGTGCCAGGGCGGGCGCTCGGAAAAGACAGCGCGCTGGGCGGCGGCGGCGAGGGTCGCGGCGACGTCGATGACGCGGGGGCCGTCGCGCACGACCCGGGCGCGGAGTGGTTCGTCCGGCGCGAGCTGGCGTTGCCGGTCTCCGTCGAAGGCCACGACGCCGGGCCCCCGGAGTTCGACCCACTCGTCCAGGGGCAAGCGCCGCGCCTCGCGCACGTGGGCGGTGCGGTAGAGGCCGGGAGAGATCGCGCACAGCAGCGGTTGCCCGCCACCACCCGGAGCGGTGCAGGTGACCCGGACCCCGCAGTCCTCGTCGCGGTTCACGGGTTCGAGAAGCCCCCCGATGGGAGACATCCCGACGGCAGCGGGTTCGCCACGGGTCAGGAGCAGGTGGCGGAGTTGCTCCGGGTCGAAGGCCAGGAGGCTTCCGGGGTGGTCCCCGTCGAGGATCGCGACGTCTACGAGAGCCAGGTCGCGCGCGCCGTCCGCGTACATGACTTCGATCTTCTTGCACCGACGCGTCGTTTCTTCCAGGGGGACGACGCCGCTCGCGATGCAGCCGGCGGCGGCACCGGCCGACGTGGCTTCGACGAGCTCCGGGAAGACGTTGTTGGTCCCGGTGGAGATCGGGACGATCGGCGCGTCCGGCCAGGTGCCGGCGACGATGCGGTTGGTTCCGTCGCCCCCGAGCACCACGAGAGCACCGCAGCCGCTTTCGCGCAGCCGCGAAACCGCGGTGACCGTGTCCGAGGCATTGGTTTCGATCGGGCCGTCGAGAACGGAAACTTCTGCGTGGAGCTTCAGTCCTTCGACTGCGCTCTGGCTGCTTCGAAAGCAGTCGCGCATCAGCACCACGCGCCGGGCGCCCGCCGCGGCGGCACCCACAACGACCCGCTGGATCTGGTTGCGCTTCATCTCCGGGGTCTGCTGGAGGGCGCGGCCCAGCAGCCGGCGCACGTCCCGGCCGGCCATGGGGTTGGCGACGACGCCAACGGTGCTCAGCGACTGTCCTCGACCGAAGGGCGGGCGGCGACGCGCGTGTACCACCCCGGAAGATTCTCGAGCTTCGCATCCAGTGGCTGTCCGACCTGGGCGCCGAATTCGAGGAACGCGAAGAGCAGGATATCGGCAAGGGTGAACCGATTGCCCGCAATGAACTCCCGGTCTCCGACGAGCCCGTCGAGCCACGCGAGCTTTTCCTGGGCGATCTGCTGGAAGTCTTCTGCGGCCTGGGGAATCACGTGAATGCGGTTCTTGAACAATTCGAGTCCCGGACCGAAGCGGAACCCGTGGCCGATGGGTTCGATGATGTTGAGGTCGATGCGGCGGGTCCACATGCGTGTCGCCCCGCGTTCCTCCGGCGTCGTTCCGATCAGCGGCGGTTCCGGGTGAACTTCCTCGAGATATTCACAGATGGCTGTGATCTCCGTGAGCGTGCTGCCATCGTCGAGTTCGAGACAGGGAACCTGGCCGGCGGGATTCCGCGCGAGGTAGGGCTCCTGGCGGTTTTCGCCCGCCATCACGTCGACCGTCTCGCGTTCGAGAACGACGCCCTTCTCCGCCAGGAAGATGTGCACGACACGCGGGTTCGGGCCGATGCCCGTGTGGAGCTTCATCTGCGCCTCCTCGAGGTTGTGGGAGGACCGGATCATACACGCCCCCGTGTCCTCAAGGTGCGTCGAAGCGTTCCCGGTGCATCTCCCAGGTCCACACGAGGCGATCGATCGCATCCCGTGAGGGGGCTTCGGGGAGGGGTTGATCCGCGGCGTCGGTCTGCCGCGCGCGGCCGTGCCGCAGGTCGAGGCTGATGAGTCCCTCCCGTGTGCGCATTCCGATCTGCTGCGGTCGGTTGAGACGGCCCAGGTACTGGAAGACTTCCCGGCCGTCGGGGGCAGTGAAACGTGCCTTTGTTCCCGCCGGAGTTTCCCGGAAGAGATGTGTGCCGAGCAGGGCGCGCACGTCGGAGATAGCGAGCGGTTCCGGCCAGTCTCCGCCGATCCCTGAAAGGATGAAGGGGACCCGCGTCTCGGCGCTTGCCAGGGTCTGCCCGTGGCCGAGGGTTCCGTTCTCGTAGAACGATTCCCCGTGGTCTCCGGTGACGAGCACCGCCGACGGGCGGTCCGCGAATTTCCGACGCCAGGCGGTGACGAGCTTCTCGACGGCACGATCGACATTGGCCGCGGTATTGGCGTATGCGCGGAACACGTCGTCCGCCCGGGCTGCGCGGATATCGCGGCGGGACAGGGCGCCCGAACCGAGAATGCCGTCGACTTCGTCGTGCGTGTACGGAAAGTGGGTGTCGGTGAAGTTTACGTACAGGAACAAGGGGCGGTCTGCCGGCCACTGTTCGAGGAAGGCCTGGACCTGCTCGAGCACGGTCTTCCAGGAGACCTGGAGGCTCACGGCGGCGGTTCCCCGCGAGGTGCGGCGGTCGATGTCCTGCCGCGCATCGTAGAAGTGGTGCGCACGCCTCAGCCCGAGGAGCGCGACGCTGTCTCCGTAGGAGTCGTCCTGTCCGGAAAAGTGGGCGACGGTGTAGCCGCGCTCGAGAAAATCGTCGACGAGTGTCGGTTCGCCCGCGCGGGGCACGAGGTTTCCGGCGTAGAGCTGCGCGCGCGAGGGCAGCGTCCAGGGGCTGTGGATGTAAGCGGCCTCCGCTCGAGAGCCTTCTTCTGCCAGGCGGTCGAGAAACGGTGTCACGGGTCGGCCGTCGATCTCGCGCTCGATGAGGTCGTCGCGGAAGCTCTCCAGGAACACGAGCAGGAAGTCCGGGCGTGCGGTTCCCGCGGTCGGGGCGGGTGCCGGTTGCGGCGCCGCGTGTTCCCGGGGACGGTCTCCGCCCACACCGTTTTCGTCGATGCCGTTTCCCGGGATCTCCACGGCGTAGGGGTGGATCGACCCGTCGAAGGGGGCCGGGTCGCTCGGAGTCGCGAGCCAGCCCGTTCCGTCCCAGTCCCAGTCGGTCAGGCGGTCGAGGGCGGCTGTCACGAGCATTCCGCTCCCCTTGTGGGACCAGCCGTAGCGGAGTCGCTCGTCCCGGCTTCCGGCCACGCCCAGCACCAGCGCTCCGGCCAGCAGGGCGCCCAGGCAGCTCCCGCCGACCACGACGAGGCGGGGCAGGGCGGCGCGCCCGGTCCCCCGCTGAACGTCGATGCGCCAGGCGGCGAGGAGTGCGAGCAGGGCGCCGGTTCCCGCGAGCACCGCGAGGGCCGCGCCGTAGGGGGGCGATTCGTCCGCCACCACCGAGGCGACGGAGGCGGCGCTTCCGGCCGAGCCGACGGAGAGCAGCGACGTGCTGACCAGCTTTCCGAGCGTCACGTGCACGTGGTAGTGGAAGGCGCCGACCAGAACGGTGGGGATCAGGGCCACCAGCAGGGCGAGCGTGGCCGCCCGGAACGGTCCGCCGCCGAAGCGGTGCAGAAGGGGAAGGGCCAGGGTCCACGCGCCGAGAATGAGCGCCGCGTCCAGGACGGCCGCGCCCAGGAAATAAGCGAGGGCAGGCGCCGTGCTTTCGATGTAGACCGAGTTGAACCCCCCGGTGAAGTAGCCGGTTCCCAGGCCGAGGAGCACGGCGTCCGTCGCGACGAGCAGGAGCACGGCGAGTCCCAGCACCCCGCGCCAATACACCAGTGTCGTTCGCTCCGTCATCACGGGTTGCAGACCTCGCGGTGCCGGCGCCATGCCGCGGCCAACCATTCCCGGGCCGGGCCCTCGACACGCGCTTCTTGACCGGGAGGGGCGAAGCCGTCGACGGCGTACAAGGTCAGGGGCAGGGTTCCCCGAGCGAGTTGTTCGGGCGCCGTGGCGATCTGTCGCGCGATTACGGAGCGGGTCGGCTGCCCGTCGTATACGGCGAGAAAAGCCGCCACATGGGTCACCTGTCCGAGGTGGGCGCGCGCCATCTGGATCGGGACGGCTTCTCCATCGACGTCGAGTGTGTCGCTCGCGATCTCGCCGGGATCCATGGGGAACTCGATGGCCGAGACCCAGTTCGTGAGGAGAAGCGAGGCCCGGTCGGACCGCACCACGCGCGCCGAGAGAGCGTCCTGCGCACCGCCGGCCAGCTTGCCGTCGATCCACAGGAAGTTGCCGTCGGTCAAATGCACGCGGTTGGGTTGAGTGGTCGCGGTGCCGGGTACCGCCGCGAGATCGGCGAGTGCTGCGGGGTCGGTGCAAGGATCCCAGCGCCGCGCGCTCACCGTCTGGGTCCAGACGATGGCACTGGTGATCGCGAGGCAGAGCGCCAGGGCGGGGAGGTACCGGCGGTCGACGCTCATCACGCGGGGATCCGGTGGTGCCGAGTCACGACAGGAGCCTCGTCCGAGCCGTTTTGCCGCCGAGCCATGCCGTGCAGGCCGCGACCCCGAGGAAGGCCGCGATTCCCGAAATCCCGTGCAGGGGGGTGTGGAGCATGTCGATCCCGCGGGCTTCCGAGATGGCGACGAGCGCGGTGCTGCGCGCGACGTTGGAGGCCCATGTGAGCGGCCAGATCGTGGCGAGCATCAGCAGGGTGCGCGGCAGGGAGCGCCCGGCGATGCCGAGGGTGATCGCGAGGGCCGCGGCCCCGTAGACGATCGAGAACCCGCTACAGCGAACCGTGACGTTGTACATGTTGTCGGGCAGGACGAGCGCGACGCCCGCCCGAAAGACCGGCACGTCGAGGGCCCGCAGGGCCCACTCGGTTCCGACAGCGCTGGCGGTGGGGAGGCCGAGGGACGAGGCCAGGGAGGCGGGCAGGGGCATGAGGAAGAGCAGCACGGCGGTTGCGGGCAGGAGGTGCCGGGTCCACGCCGGGCCGAGCAGGAGGAGCGCGCTGCCGATCAACACGCCGATGGCGCCGAGCACGCCGAGCGGGAGCGTATGGGTTGCCGTTGCGGCGACCAGGAGCAGGAGACCCGGGACCACCAGTGCGAACCCCCACGCCGAGGGCTGCACCGGCTCGCCCACGTGTTCGCGGTGTGCCAGGCGCGCCAGACCGAAAGCGAGGAGCGGGACGAAGAGGCTGTGCGCATTGCGCCAGATGCTCTCGGTGTACCAGGGGTAGAGCGCCACCGCCGTGGGGGTGACCAGGA
>JAYZFQ010000016.1:0-57914 GCA_036336695.1 Myxococcota bacterium | reverse complement strand
CCGGTGGGGAACGTGGGGACGCGCATGCTGTTCGAGGACGAAAAGGTCCGGATCTGGGAAATGCGACTCGCACCGGGCGAAGCGAGCGACCTGCACCAGCACGAGCACGATTATTACCTGGTCGTGTTCCAGGGAGATCTGGTCGCGGGGATTCCGCCCAAGGGGAACCCGGTGGAACCGTTCGTTGCCCGGGTTCCGCCCGAGGGCAATACCGTGGGCATCCCCAAGGGCGGCATCGAGTGGGCCCTGAATGTCGGCGAAAAGACCTACTACGAGATCCTCGTCGAGTTGAAGGACACCTAGGGGGTTTCCTCCGGGAGGGGGAACACGCACTTCCCGAAGGTCGTGTCGCCGGACGGCAGGCAGACGATGACGCCCTCTCCATCGAGGGGCTGGAGCGTTGCGGCGCCCCCCGCTTCCGGGGTCTCGACGCTGTAGGAAACATCCGGCATCGCGCTTTCGATGCGCCCGTCGAGTCCGGTCGCGAGTTCGGAAGGCGCACGCTTCTCGATCGGAGATTCGACTTCCGGCGCGGCGACCTCGGGCTGCGGTTTTGCGCAACCCAGGGCGGCGCAGCTCAGCGCGAGAAGCAAACCACGATGCATGGCGGGAAAGACTACCATGGTGCCCATGGAAGACGTCGACGCTCGCTGGGAGATCGCGGCCGTGCTCGATCGATATGCGGAGGCACTCGACTCGAGGCGCTGGGAACTCCTCACGGACGTGTTCGTTCCGGAGTTGGAGTTCGACTTCGGTGAATGGGTCGCGAATTCCCGGGAGGAAGCCGTCGCGACGATCCGCACGTACCTGGACGGCTGCGGTGCCACGCAGCACCTGCTCGGCAACTATCGCATCGCGGTGAACGGCGAGACCGCCGTCTCCCGCGTCTATGTCCGCGCGTTTCACCTGGGAACCGGGTCAGCGGCCGGGAAGACCTATGAGATGGGCGGGGAATACCGCGACGCGCTCCGGCGCACTCCGGAGGGCTGGCGGAGCTTTCGTCGCGAGGGCGTCGTCTTCTGGGAAACCGGATCACGCGAGGTGCTGGGTCCGTCGGCTTCTTGACCGGCCGCGTCAGCGGTCGAAACGTTGTGCGGGGTCGCCGAGGATTGCCAGGTCCGGAAGGGAGTGGTCGGCCGTTTTCGTGCGCGAGCACACCGAGGCGCGGTAGCGGTTCGAAAACCGCTTCGAGTCGAGTTTTGCGTACACGAGGTAGCGCTTGCCCGCCTCGAAGGTGTACGCGCAGTGGGGTGCGGCGATCCGCGTATAGATTCGGAGACGCTTCTGCGCGGGTCCCTTCCACACGCCTTCGACGGAGAATTCCGTGAATTCCTCGATCGGACGGTCCGCCTGCTCGGTAACTGCTTCTCCCAGGAAACTCGCCTGGCCGAAGAAGACGAGATCGGCGCTTTCGAGCGCCGCTGCCGGCATGGGCGCCGCGGGGCAGTCGCAGACGGGCTCGGTGAGCGCCGGGTTTCCGAAACCCAGGAGACCGACCCCCAGAAGTGCCGAAAGCCAGCGACGGGACGTGCTTCGCCTCAGGAGGATGCCTCTTTCTGAGCTGCAGAGATCGATGCATACGCTGTGGCAAGGGCGCCCGCTATTTCGGCCAGGCGTTTCGGATCTCCGGGTTTTCGGGTGTGAATCTGAAGCGTGTCCCCCTTGAAACGGGGAATCAGGTGCATGTGGTAGTGAAACACGGTCTGCCCTGCGGCCGCGCCATTGAGTTGGAAGACTCCGATTCCGTCGGGATCGACCACGCTGCGAATGGCGTGGGCGACCTCTCGCGAGCGGGCGATCACCGCCTCGAGGTCGCTCGGGTGGGCATCGAGCAGGTTGGTGCAGTGGTGCTTGGGAATGACGAGCGTGTGGCCGTCGGCTACCGGGAAGATGTCCATGAAGACGAGCGTCCGCTCGTCTTCGAAGACGCGGTGGGCCGGCGAGCGACCCTGCACGATCTCGCAGAAAATACAGTCGTTCGGTTCGATGTGTTCGTTCAAGGCCGGGTGGGCGCGCGCCCCGCTAAGAAATCCCGAGGACGCGCTCTGCGACCTGGATGGCGTTGAGCGCGTTTCCCTTGCGCAGGTTGTCACCGCAGGCGAAGAGGGAAATTCCATTCGGCAGTGAAGGAATGGAGCGGATCCGCCCGACGAGGACGTCGTCGATCCCCGCGGATTCGAAGGGTGTCGGGTATTCGCCCTCCCAGGGGCGATCGATGACCCGAACACCGGGAAAACCTTCCAGTAGTTCCCGCGCCTTGTCGGGAGAGAGCGCTTCGCGGAGGCTCAAGCCGAGGGAAACCGCGTGTCCAACCAGGACCGGAACGCGGACCGCGGTCGCGTGAACCAGGAGGTCCGGCGCGCCGAACATCTTGCGCATCTCCGCTTCCATCTTTTCCTCTTCGGTCGAGATGTCGCTGCCTTCGCGGAAGCCCTCGCACTGGGGAAAGACGTTGAAGGCGGGCAGCTTGGGAAATTGCTCCGCAGCCGGCACCGCCAGCGACTCGTGGCCGCGGAGCGCTTCCGGCTGCTCGACGGCTTTTCTGGACAGGTCGAGGAACTCGCCGATTCCGTCGCGACCTCTTCCCGAGATCGACTGGTAGGACGAACTGATGATGGAGTCGATGCCGACGGCCTGTTGCAGCGGCGCGACGGCCATGGCGGCAACGGCCGTCGTGCAGTTCGGGCCGGCGATGATGCCCTGGTGTGACTCGAGTGCAGCGCCGTTGATCTCCGGCATCACGAGAGGCACCGACGCATCGAGACGAAACGCCGAAGACTGGTCGATCACGACCGCGCCAGCGTCGACCATCTGGGGTGCGAACTTCTGCGCGATGGCCGAATCGGTCGCGCTGATCACGAGGTCGAGGCCTGCGAACCGCCCGTCGTCGAGGGCCTCGACCTTCCAGTCGCGCTCCTTCCAACGAACGACCTTCCCGGCGGAACGACGGGATGCGAACAGGCGGAGTTCGTCGACGGGAAACGCGCGCTCTTCGAGAATGCGCAGGGTCACTTCGCCCGTGACGCCCGTGGCTCCGACGATACCGATGGAAAAACCCATGGGAGCGGGACGGTAGCACCAACCCCTGGGGCCGGTTAGGCGGTGGAAGGGCCGGGGGAACGTCCCGCGTTGCGGGGGACGGCGGCGCGGATTCAGTGCTGGGTCGGTGCTCGCGGACCTGGGAGCGCCTGTTCCAGGAACGCCAGGATGCGCGCTTCGTATTCCCGGGTCGCGGCGCGGTGGAAGTCCTCGTGGGCCGCGCCCGGAACGACCCAGAGGTGTTTGGGCTCGGGTGCCGCTCCGAACAGCTGTTCGGACTGTGCGAGCGTCGTGTGCCGGTCCCGTTCGCCTGCGATGACCAGAAGCGGGGCGGTGATGTTCCGGATGCCACGGGCCGGTGCCAGGTCCTGGGGGGGCACGCCGAGGCGGGGCTGCACCTGCCAGAGCAACAGCGGCGCGAGCCAGCCGCCCAGCGCCCCGAGCCGGATCGCGATGCGGTTGGCAACGGCGTCTTCGAGGGTGGGGTAGACCGCTTCCAGGACGAGGGCCGAGACGGGGAGGGGCGACGGGCCCAGCAGGGCCGCAGCTCCCCCCTGGGAAACTCCGATGAAGGCGACCGGGGACCCCGTGTCCCGTTCTTCCGCAAAGGCGACGGCCGCGGCGGCGTCGCGGGCCTCCAGGTAGCCGAAGGTGGCCCGCTCGCCGGGACTTTCGCCGTGGGCCTGGGCGTCGAAGAGCAGAACGGAGTAGCCGGCGGCGTGGAGGAACTCGGCGCGTCCGAGCATTCCGCGGCGGTCGCCGTGCCGCGCGTGGGCGAGCACCACGGTGCCACGGCCCGGACGTCCGGGGGCATACCACCCCTGGATTTCGCTGCCGGAGTCGCTGGAAAAGGCGACAGACGTCGCACCGGGGAGTGTGGAAGGGATCGGTCCGATTGCTGCGGGCGCGGGCTGCGACAGGATGTCGCCGATGAACCAGGTAACCGCGGTAGAACTAACGATCACCGCCAGGAGAACGACCAGTATCCATTTCGGACGCACTCATCCTCGGGTCCACAGGTCAAGTTTCTGTGAAGTCTTGCCCGCTTAGCGAGCCGGGAGGCGGAGTTGCAGCACTGCCCCGACCGTGGTGACTTCGAGATTCGACCATTCCGCCAGCAGCCGGCAACGTGTTACCTGGGCGCTCCCCGGCGAGCCCATGCGGATGCTCAGTTCTCCGCGAGAGCTCTGGTTCAGGCGGTTGATGATGGCCGGCCAGTTTCTTCGACGACTCAATTGGTTTCTCCTGGGCGCGAGGAGACGGGGGTTTAGCACAGTAGTTCGTTCAACGCCTATCAATTTCGAAATGTCGGCCGAGAATTCACCCTTCCGGCAGGTCTTTTCGAGCGAGATCCGTCATTCCCAAGCTATGCGCGCCACGCTGCCCGTCGAGCAATAGAAGAGAGAACGGCCGGGTCCGGGTGACAGGAACATTCCGTTCGCCACGCGGGACCCCGTTGGCACACGGGCCTTGAGCGCGCCGGTTTCGATGTCGACAGCAACGAGGTCGTCGCTGCCGGCTTCGGTGAAGTCGTTAATGACGAGTTCCCCGCTTTCCGGGAACACCACGGGTTGCATGCTCGGCCGCAGAGGGAGTGTCCACCGCGGTGTAAAGCCCTGTTTATCCCAGGCGATGCCGGCAAGGCCGCCGTTGAGACTGTCCCACGCAATCGCCAAATCGAATTCGGGTACGAACACCGGTGGCGCGATGATGCCGCCTCCGGGGGTGCCGAACGGTTCGATCGAGACGGGCTGGGAGCCGCTTTCGAGACTCGTGCGGAGCAGTCGCTGAGCACCGGCCCAGGGCGCCGGACGCCGCCAACTGAGTTCGCGGGCCGGTGGCGTCTCGAATCGACCGTTGGGCTGCGTCCCGAAGATCAGGCGCACGGAGTCGATGTCGCCGTTGTCCATCGACCAGACGGCGCCGGCTGCAACGCAGGAGTCCCACGCCAGCCCGTTGCGGTCCCCGGCTTCCCGGTAACGGGGCCGCCAGGCGTCGTCGAGCCGGAGCTCGGTCCCATCCCAGTAGGCCCGCCACAGGTGCTCGGTGCCGGCGACGAGGATCCACTCGCCGGAACCCTCCCGGTAGGCAGCGATGCGGCCCATGGAGCCCTCGGGCAGTGCGAAGGGGGGAGCGCAGACCTCGAGGGTTTCCGGAGCCAGGAGCGTGATCGTGGAGGTGCCATGTCCCTCGAGGCGAAGGTCCTTGGTGGCGAGGGTGCCGTCGAACAGGGAGAGCAGGCCGTTGTGTGCCTGGTCTACCGGGAGTTCGCGCTCGGCCAGCACCTGGCAATCCGGGTCGAGCCGGTGCATGTAGGAGCCGTTGACCGTGTAGAGCGAGCCGTCCGCGTGGGCGAGGATCGCGCCGCACCAGACGTGGTTCCCGCACGGAAGCTGTGGACTCGCGGCCGTTGGTTCGAGCGTCTCGGGATCGATGCGTTCGATCCAGCCGAAGGGGGCGGGACCCGAGAATGCGGGCATGGTTCCCTGGAGGAACCACTCGTCCGCCTCGCGTTGAACGACCATGACATTCCACCGCCCGTTGCGGCGTGTGATGGCTCGCCCATTGGGGTCGGCGTCGAGTCGTCCGCGCGCTGCCTTTTGTCGCCGGTTTCCGCCGCACTCGACCGGCCAGGGGGAGGGCCAGTATCCCGGGTGACGTTCCTCGCGGTCGAGGCCGGTCAAGGTCCGGAGCCTTCGGTCCCCGGGACTCCGAGGAAGCCGCGCAGGAAAGCGACTTCTTCGGCATCGAAGGGTGTTCCGTCGGGTCGGAGGATGTCGTGAAACCAGACCTCGGGCTCCGGTTTCGGCTCTTCGTCGAACCAGGTCCACCAGGGATGGATCGTCTGGGTCTTTCCACTGACCAGGCCCCAGTTGATCGCACCGATTCCATGCGCCTGGAAGATGGGCAAGTGCGTCTCGAAGCGACTCTCGAGTTGCCGTGCGAGGTACTCGGTGCAGAACAGCGGTCGGTCCGTCAGGGATTCGATGTGCGCACAGTGGGCTTCGAGGGCATCAGCGGGACCGTAGTGGTGGAAGGAGACGACATCGGAATTCTCCAGCTGCAGTGCCTCGATTTCAGGAGGCATCGGAGCGTTGGGAACCGACCAGAGTCCCGACGTGAGGGGTTGGCTCGGGTCGGACGCGCGCGCCCAGTCGAACACGTCCGCAAGAAGCGGTAGGCACGCCTCGCCGACGGGATCCGCCAGCGGCGAGGGGAAGCCGCCGGGTTCATTGTAGACGTCCCAGACCACCACCCGCGGGTCGTCTGCGAAGCGAGAGACCACGCCCCGGACATAGCGCTCGAGTCGCGCTCGCAGCTCCGGCGCTTCCGGGTACGCGCGAAGTGCGGGCAGCCCGGGGCTCTGGAGCCATCCCGAGTTGTGCCGCCCCGGGTGGGGTTCCGGTTGGGGCCCCAACCGGGGTTCGGGAAACCATACGTCGTCGAAGAGCACGAACATCGTGCCGATGCCGTTGCTTTGTGCCGCCTCGAGGAAGGTGTCGATCCGTCGGGTGAAGCCGTCGGGATCCTGGTCCCACAGCAGGTCGTGGAGGTACACCCGGCACAGGTTGAAACCCAGGCCGGCGGCCCATCCCAGCTCGCGCTGGATCGTGGACGCGTCGAAGGTGGCTTCCTGCCACATCGCGAGCTGGTTGATCGCGGTGCTCGGAATGAAGTTGCACCCGACGCGCCAGGGTTGCTTCTGTCCCCATGCATTGGCGCGTTCCGCGGTCCAGCGAGCCGTCACGGCGCGTCTCCGGTCGGCGGAGTTTCCCGTTGCGGGTGCGTGCCGCTGCTGCGGGCGCCGGCGCCGACGCGACCCTTCCAGCGGGCCCCTTCTCCCCGGTGGTGGCGACGCGCCGAGTCGAGGGTCATGCCCGCGTACAGGGTTCCCGCGACGGGTAGGGCGAGAGCGAGCCAGGGGCTGCGCTCGTAGAGGACCAGCGTCGGCAGGAAGGTAATGGTCATCGCGAGCCAGGCTGTGCCGCCCAACAAAGCGGCGATGGGGTGACCGTGGAACGGCCACGTGAGCAGCAGCAACGGAGGCGCCGCGTAGACGAGGAGCAGCCCCATGAGGGTGCCGACCAGCAGCAGCGGCGAGTGGCGGAGTTGGGTGTAGGCGCTTCGGGCCACCATGTCCCAGATATCCATCAGGCCCGTGTAGGGGCGGACGCTCTGCTCCTCCGTGCCGAGACCGAGCCACACGCGGCCGCTCTGCTTGATGCGCTGGCCGAGTGCACAGTCGTCGATCACCTCGTCGCGAATCGATTCGATTCCGCCGGCGTGGGCGAGCGCGCCGCTGCGCACGAGGACGCACCCCCCGGCCGCGCCCGCGGTAAGGGAATTGGGGTCATTGACGCGCGGGAAGGGATAGAGCTTCTGGAAGAAGTAGACGAAGGCCGGAACGAGGAGGCGTTCCCAGCCGTCGCGGCAGTGGAGTTTGACCATGAGGGAGACGAGGTCGAGCCGTTCCGCGTTTGCTTTGGCGACGAGTCTTCGGAGCGTGCGCTCGGCGGGCGCCACGTCGGCGTCGCTGAGCCACAGGAAGTCCGTCTCGGGCCACTTGCCGTTCACGTATTCGGTGCCCGTGTGGAGGGCCCAGACCTTCCCGACCCAGCCCGGAGGTCGCGGTTTGCTCCGGAGCACCTCGAGCGAGTCGTCGCGCCCGAGCGCGCGGGCTGCATCGCGCGCGACCTCGGCGGTGCCGTCGCTGCTCTCGTCGTCGACGAGCACCACGCGAAACGGCCCGGGGTAGTCCTGGGAGAGGACCGCCCCCACCGTCCGGGCGATCACGTCGGCCTCGTCGCGTGCGGGAACCACCGCCGTGACCGACGGCCAGGTTCCGGGCGGCGGAGGATCTCCGGCCAGGCGTTGGTCTCCGAGCCAGAAGCGGCCGTGTCCGAAGGTGAGCACGAGCCAGGCGAGCAGGCTCGCGCCGCCGACAAGCGTCAGGAGGGCTTCGCCGGTCACGGGTTCGCGGGGAATCCGCGCCACGGAACGCGCGCCGCAATCCGGCGCGGGCGATGACCTCCCGCCGGGTTCACGCGAGCGGGGCGCTGTAACCGTCGGAGACCGGTTCCGCCTTCTCGTAGTGGGGCGCGAGGGCGTCGTGCACGCCGTCGACGGTCCACGGCTCTTCCGTGTTCCACACCTCGATCGGCTGGGGATTGGCGAGGGTCTTGATTTCCTTGCCCCAGACGATGAAGAGCTGCCCCGAGACCCGCGCCGCGCGCGGGGTACAGAGATAGGCGAACAGCGGCACGCAGTTCTGCGGGCCAAACGTATCGAAGCCTTCTTCGGGCTCCTGGAAGATCGGGGCCTGGGGCCCGCTCATGGTCATGCGGGTCCGGGCGCGCGGCAGGACCACGTTCGCCGTGACGCCGTACTTCAACATCAACTGCGCCACGCCCATCGTGAACGAAGCAATGCCCGCCTTGGCGGCTGCGTAGTTCGGCTGGCCGGGGTTGCCCATGAGAAAAGCCTCGGAGGCGGTTCCGATGATGCGGCCGTAGGTCGTGCCTCCGCCGGCTTTCGCCTGGGCGCGCCAGTAGTTGCAGGCGAACTTCGTCGGCGCGAAGTGACCCTTCAGGTGCACGCGCACCACGTCGTCGAAATCCTGCTCGCTGATGTTGAAGATCGTCTGGTCGCGCATGATGCCGGCGTTGTTGATCAGGATGTCGAGACCGCCGAACGTATCGACGGTGTGCTGGATCATCCCTTCGGCGGTGGCCCAGTCCGCGACGTCGCCGTGGTGGGTCGCTGCGGTTCCGCCGGCGGCTTCGATCTCGCTCACCACGGCCTGGGCCTTGCTTGCGTCCTCGCCGGCGCCTTCGAGGGTCGTGCCCACGTCGTTCACCACGACGGCGGCGCCCATGCTCGCGAGGTGCAGCGCATGAAGTCGCCCCAGCCCATCGGCGGCGCCGGTGACGATTGCGACCTTGCCTTCGAGTTCCTTGCCCATGGATCGATCCTCTTTTCTCTTGGCGCGCCCTAGAGGCGCTCGATGATGGTGCCCGTACCGACGGCGGCGCCGCAGCACATGGTGATGAGCGCCGTGTTCTGGTCGCGCTTCTCGAGCTCGTGGAGCGCGGTCACGATGAGTCGCGAACCGGTGCAGCCCACGGGGTGGCCGAGCGCGATGGCGCCGCCATTCACGTTGACCTTGTCCATGTCGACCCCGGGGATCGTCTGGGCCCAGCTCAGCACCACCGCTGCAAAGGCCTCGTTGATCTCCACCAGGTCGATGTCGCTCATCGACATGCCGGTCTTGCGGAAGAGTTCCTGGGTGGCATCGATCGGGCCGTCGAGCAGGGTGTAGGGATCGGCACCGACGACCACGTCCTGGATGATGCGCGCGCGAGGCTTCAGGCCGGCCGCCTTCGCCTTGTCGGCGGTCATCCACAGCACGGCCGCCGCTCCGTCGGAAATCTGTGAGGAATTGCCGGCCGTGTGGATGCCGCCCTCGGTCACGGGCTTGAGTTGCGCCAGGCCCTCGAGCGTGGTCTCCCGGATGCCCTCGTCCTGGTCGATGGTGCGGGTCTCGCCCGTCGGCGCGGCATCGTCGCCCAGGGCCGGGGCCTCGATGGGGAGGATCTCGTCCTTGAACCGTCCCTCGGCCCGCGCCTTGGCGGCCTTGGTCTGGCTCTCGAAGGCGAACTGGTCGACCTGCTCGCGGGTGATGCCGCGCTTGTCGGCAATGCGCTGCGCCGCGTCGAACTGGCTCGGGCACTGATCCCAGGGGTAGCCCTCGGGAAGGAAGAAGCCGGGGCCGTTGATGACGTTGGCGCCGAGCCCGACGTGACTCATCACCTCGACACCCCCGGCGATGCCGCAGTCGATGCTGCCGGCTTTCACCAGCGCGTGAACCAGGTGGTTGGCCTGCTGGCCCGAACCGCACTGGGAGTCGATCGTGGTCCCGCCGGTGTGCCAGCCGTCGCCGCGGGTGAGCCAGGAATGGCGCGCGACGTTTCCCGCCTGCTCGCCGGCCTGGGTGACACACCCCCCGATCACCTGCTCCACGTCCTTGGCATCGATGCCGGCGCGGTCGACGGCCCCCTGGAGGGTGGTGGCCAGGAGCTGTGCCGGGTGGAGGCCCGACAGGCCGCCGCGTCCCATCTTGCCCTTGGCGATGGGGGTGCGGATGGCCTCGACGATGACTGCTTCGCGCATGCTGCTTCTCCTCTAGTCGAGGTGGCCCAGGACCATCGCCGCCGTGGGGACGCCCACGCCGCTGGTCACCAGGACCTTCTCGTTCTTTTCGGGCTGGTTGGTCGACGTGCCTCGGATGAGTCGCACGCCTTCGTTCACGCCGTTGATGCCGTGGATGTAGGCCTCGCTCAGCTGGCCGCCGTGGGTATTCGTCGGGAGCCGGCCGCCCACTTCGAGGGCGCCCCCCTTGACGTAGTCGGCGGCCTCACCGAAGCCGCAGAAACCGAAGGCCTCGAGCTGGAAGAGCACGATCGAGCTGAAGGCGTCGTAGATCACGGCGCAGTCCATGTCGTTCGGTCCCAGGCCCGCCATGTCCCACATCTTCTTGCCGAGCAGCTCCATTTCGGGAACGCGCGCGATGCTGGGGCGGTAGAAGCTTGTCATCTGCTCCTGGTCGTCGCCGATGCCCTGGGCGATCCCGTGGATGAGGGCGCCCTTGTTCTTGAGGTCCCGCGCACGCTCGGGCGTCGTCACCACGAAGGCACAGCCGCCGTCGGTTTCCTGGCAGCAATCGAACAGGCGCAGGGGGTCTGCGATGATGCGCGCCGTCTGGTGGTCTTCGAGCGTCATGGGGCGCTCGTAGAAGAAGGCGTCCGGGTTGTTCACCGCGTGCTTGCGCTGGGCCATGCACACTTCGGCCAGGTCGGTGCCCTTGCAACCGGTCTCGTGCATGTAGCGCTGGGTGAACATGCCGACCCACGAAGCCGGAGTCAGCAGTCCGAAAGGCATGTAGTAGCCCCAGTGGACGAGGTCGCTGGTGACGATGTCGCCGGAGACACCGTCGCTGTAGCGTTGGCCCGAACGGCCGTTGAGTGCCCGCCACCCGATGACGTAGTTCGCCGCCCCGGTGGCGACGGCCATGGCCGCCTGGTGCACGATGCTGACCGCCGCGCCGCCCCCGTAGCCCACGCGGCTGAAGAAGGTCATGTCGCCGCAGCCCACGTTGCGCGCGACATCCACCTCGTCGTTGGTGTCCAGCGTAAAGCTCGTCATGCCGTCGATGTCGCTGGGCGCGAGGCCCGCGTCGTCGATGGCGTTCTTCACGCACTCGCTCGCCAGTGCGATCTCGGAGACACCCGAATTCTTGGTGAAGTCGGTTTTCCCGATGCCGACGATGACGGCCTGGTCTCGGAGCGATCGGTCCATGCGGAGTTCCTCTTCTACTGGGGCATTGCCACGCGCACGGAAGCCGTGACGTGGTCGCCCCAGGCGTTCTTGCCCGCCAGTTCGATCGTCACCTCGTCGTCCTGCTTGGAGGTGACCGATCCGTTGAAGGTCATGGTGTCCCCGGCGGTGTTGGGGGTGCCCAGCTTGATCTGCACGTTGCGGATCTTCGCGTTGGGTCCCGCCCAGTCGGTGACGTAGCGGCCGACGAGTCCGTTCGTCGTCAGGATGTTCATGAAGACATCGGGAACTCCCGAAGCCTGGGCGGCTGCCTTGTCGTGGTGGACGGGCGTGAAGTCCCGCGACGCGATGGCGCCCGAAACGATCAGGCTCGTCGTGAGCGGAATCGCGAGTTCGGGGAGCGCGTCGCCCACGTTGACTTCCGAAAGTGTTCGGCTCTCGAGACTCATGCCAGCTCCTGGGGCCCGGTGCGGGCCATGTCTGCGCCGAGCTTCACCAGGGTGGGCGTCGCCCCGCCCAGGTGGAGTTCGAGCTGCTTTGCCCAGAGGAAGTAGCGATGGATGGGGTAGTCCATGTCGACCCCCATTCCGCCGTGAAGGTGTTGTGTGGCCGTGCCGATCTGGGACCCGGCCGAAGCGGCCCAGAACTTCGTCGACCACACGTCGCGGGTCGCCGGGCGCTCCTCGGCCAGTTTCCAGGCCGTCTGCCACGTCATCCAGCGCAGCGAGCCGAGTGCCACGTAGCAGTCGGCGCAGCGGTGCTGGATGGGGGGGAGCACGGCCAGGGGCGCGCCGAACTGTTCCCGTTCCTTGAGGTACCCGACGGTGATTTCCAGCGCGCGTTCCGAGACGCCGAGCTGGGTGGCGGCCGCTGCGAGCAGCGCGCGCTCGGTGAGCCAGTCGACGATTCCGGGTTCGGCCATCACGGCCTCGGCCGGGACGCGTGCCCCCGCGAGCGTGAGCGTCGAAAGCGGTTCGTGTCGGGAGGTGCGGAACGTCTCGAGGCGAACGCCCTCCTGTTGGGGGTCGACGAGTGCCAGTGCCTCGCCATCGTCGCCCGTGACGGGAACGAGGATGCGCGCGGCTTGTTCGGCCATGGGCACGTTCGTGCACGTGCCGTCGAGGACCAGGTCGTCGCCGTCGCGGCGCGCCGAAACGAGGGGCCCGTCTCCGACCGCTGCGGTCAGGAGGATTTCGCCTTTCGCCACAGGCGGCAGCCACCGGTCGCGCTGGGCCTCGGTTCCGAAGCGCGCGATGGGAAGGGCGCCGTAGGCCAGTGTCGGCACGACCGGAAGCGGTGCCACGGTGCGCCCCACTTCGACGAGCAGGACGCAGAGTTCCAGGAACCCCATGCCCATGCCGCCCTGGGCTTCCGGCACGGCGAGGCCGAGCAGGTTGCTCTCGGCGAGCCGCGCCCAGGCCTCGCGATCGAAGAATTCGCCGCCGGCCTCGCTCTGCTTGAGGCGCTCGGGAGAGATCTCGTTTTCGAGAATCTCACGCGCCAGTTCGCGGAGCGCGTCCTGCTCTTCCGTGAAGCGAAAGTCCATGGGCGCCTATTTCACCGCGTAGAAGAAGGGCAGCATCAGGTCGTCGTCTTCGCCCGCGGCTTCGATGAGGCACTCGACCTTCATCCCGATGTGGATGTCGTCGGGCTCGCACCCCTTGATGTTGGCCACGATGCGCGTGCCCTCTTCCAGGTCGATCAGCCCGATCGGAATCGGGAAGCCGTACCCGGGAACGGGCGGATGGTGCATGACCGTGTAGCTGTGGACGGTGCCCTTGCCCGAGGCCTCGATGGATTCCCAGTTCGTCGACTGGCAGTCGCCGCACATGGGTCGGCAGGGATGGCGCAGGATGCCGCAGTCGCTGCACTTCTGGATCAGCAGCTTGCCGTCCCGGAAGCCCTGCCACCACCAGGCATTGTCCGGGCCTTCGGGGCTGCGGATGCGCCGGGGCTTGGCGGGCGCCGCCGCGGCTTCGCCCGCCGCTGCGGGCTGCTGGTTGGGGCGGAACTTGAGGACGCGAAAGGTCAGCCAGCCGATGTCTTCGCCGCGTTGATCCTTGAAAGTCGTGCGCGTGACGATGAAGTAGCCGACGCCCAGCGCCGTCGCCTTCTGCTCGGAGATCGATTCGATCGTCGTCTCCGACGTCACCGTGTCTCCGGGTTCGAGATAGCGGAGGAATTCCTGCTCGGTGTTGGTCGCGACGACGCCGGTAAACCCCTCCTCGTCGAAAATCGCGTGCAACTCGCGCTGGGCGTTCTGGATCAGCGACGGATCGTGCATGGGGTAGCCGCGCATGTCCCACACCTGGAGCATGCTCGGCGGCGCGACGAGCCCGCCGTGGATCGACTCCTTGGCCTGGGCCGGGTCGGTGTAGATCGGGTTCTCATCGCCCATGACTTCGCACCAGTGTCGAATCATGGGTTCGTTGACGGTGTCGGGACAGGTGAAGGGGGGGCCTTCCTGCTTCCCAACGTACTCTTGGATCTTCGCTTCGAACGCGGCCTGGTCCATCGCCAGCCTCCTACTTCCGCGCCCGGCCCCGGGGCATGCCCAGGCCGGCCGCGGCGATGATGTCGCGCTGTACTTCGTTGACGCCGCCGCCGAAGGTGAGCGTCGTCGCGCCCCGGTACGCGGTTTCCAGGAGTCCCCCGAAGAGACAACCGGGCTCCCCCTCGAGCACGACGCCGGCGGCGCCCGTGATTTCAAGCAGCAGGTTGTAGGCCTCGACGAAGAACTCGGTGCCCATCACCTTCAGCGCCGAGGCTTCCGCCATGTCGGGGACGCCCTCGGTCATCGACCACGCCGAACGCCAGTTCAGCACCTGCACGGCGCGCAGCTTCGCGTACACCCGCGCGAGGTTGACCTGCACCCACTGTTGGTCGAGCATCGTTCCGCCGCCGGGCGCCGGCGTGTCCGCCGCGTGACGCCAGACCTCGTCCATCATCGCTTCGCAGTGACCGGGGATCGCGAGGGCGATGCGCTCGTGGTTCAGCTGGGAAGTGATGAGGGTCCAGCCGCCGCCCTCGGGACCGACCGTGTTGGAAACCGGGACGCGAACGTCCTGGTAGTAGGTGGCGTTGGTCCGCTCTTTCCCGAGCGTCCAGATCGGTGTCACGGAGAACCCGGGGGTGTCCGTCGGCACCAGAATCAGGGAGATTCCGGCGTGCTTGGGTGCGTCGGGATCGGTGCGCGCCGCGAGCCAGATGTAGTCGGCCGTATGGGCAAAGGTGGTGAAGATCTTCTGGCCGTTGATCACCCAGGAGCCGTTCTCGCGGGTCGCGCGGGTCTGGAGGCTGGCGAGATCGGTGCCCGCGGTGGGTTCGGTGTACCCGACGCCGAAGAACAACTCCCCCGAGAGGATCTTGGGCAGGATCGCCCGCTTCTGCTCCTCGCTGCCGTGCTCCATCAGGGCCGGGCCGATCGTGAGCACCGGGATGATGTGCAGCGGCGCTCGCGCCCGGTAGGTTTCGTCCCAGAAGATGAACTGGTCGAGGGGGGAGCGGGCCTGGCCGCCGTATTCCTTGGGCCAGCCGATGCCGAGCCAGCCGTCCTTTCCCATGCGCTGAACGATTTCCCGGAAGACCGGGCCGCCCATCTGTTCGAGCTCCGCGTCGAAGGCAGCACGCAGCTCGGGCGTGAAGAGATCGCGGTAGTAGCTGCGGATTTCCGAGCGGAGCTTCTTCTGCTCGGGGGTGAATTCGACGTGCATGGGGGCTCTGGGGGTGATTCTTGGAGCCGGAACCCTCCGGTCTCCAGAGGCCCAGTATCTTAACGGATCGGGCGGCGCCCGGTACCGGTTTCCTCCGGGGGGTGCCTATAGTGGGTGGGTGCCGCAACCGCCGCTGGAAGTCGGCCTGACGCCCTGGCTCTTCGACGACGGGAACCTGTCGGCGGGATTTGCCGACCAGGCCGAGCGTGCCGAAGCGCTGGGCTTCCACTCGATCTTCCTGCCGGAGCACCACTTCACCCGGGGCGCGGTGCCGGCGCCCCTCCTCCTGTTGGCGGCGGCGGCGGCGCGGACCCGGACCCTGCGCCTCGGTACCACTTCCTACCTGTTGCCCCTGCGCCACCCGCTCCACGCGGCCGCCGAGGTGGCAGTGCTCGACCGGATTTCCGAAGGGCGCGTCATCCTCGGTGTCGGGCGTGGCTTTCGCAAGGCCACCTTCACCGCCTTCGACGTACCCGTTGCGGAGAAGCGCGACCGTTTCGAAACGGCGCTTGCGGCGATGCGCGATGCCTGGGAAGGCAAGCCGGTCGTTGCGACGGACGACGAGCCGGGCCCGCCGGCGGTCTTGTCTCCGCTTCCCGTCCAGCAGCCCCATCCGCCAATCTGGCTCGCCGCCTTCGGACCCAAGGCGCTGGCCCAGGCGGGGCGGCTCGCGCTTCCCTATCTCGCCTCGCCGATGGAGCCACTGCCGAAGCTGGAGGAGAACCTGGCGCGCTACCGCGAAGCGTGCGAAGCCGCCGGTCGCCAGCCGCCTTCCGACGTGCCGATCATGCGGACCGTGTTCGTCGCGGAAGACGTTTCCGCGCTGGCGCGGGTGAGCGCGGCGCTCGAGTCTCAGCTGCAAGCCCTGGCGAAGACCTCGTCCGCGGCGCTCCGCTCGCGGGTGGCATCGGCCGCCCTCGAAGACTGGGCGCTCGTCGGGGAACCCGCCGCGGTACGCGACCAGGTCGCGGCGCTCCGCGAGCGCTTCGGCATGACGCACCTGATCGTGCGCGCGCAGATTCCCGGGGTGGATCCGGCGGAACTCGAGGCGTCAGTCGACCGGATCGCCGCCCTCGGCTGAAGCCGGCCCGGCCGATCGGACCCCGCTACTCGCGGAGGTCGGTACCCCCGGCCGGCGGTGCGGCGCCGGCGAAGGTCGGCGCATCCTCGAGTACCCGGTACCACTCCCAGCGAACGCCGTCGGGCTCCTGGGCCCAGACCTTGTTCGCCTTGGCGTAGCAGCAGGTGGTTTCGTCTTCGACGAGGTGTTCCATTCCGGCCGCCTTCAGCCGCTCGGTGGCGGCCGAGACGTCTTCGTCGTCGAAGACCTCGACGCCCAGGTGGTTGAGGCGTTCGGGCGCGTCGGGCGACGCGAAGAGCACCAGCTTGAGCGGCGGCCGTTCCACCACGAAGTTGGCGTAGCCCGGCTCGCGCTTGTTCACGGCGACGCCGAACATCTTCTCGTAGAAGCTCACGGCCGCATCGAGGTCTGTCACGTTGAGGGCGAGTTGGAGCCGCATCGTCCGTCCTCCGTCCAAACGTATCGATATCTTTCGATGTACCCTAGACTTCGTATTGAAGTCTGTCAATATATTGGGGTGAGCACCCCGACCCAGGCACCCCGCGCGCGTCCCGAGGGCTGCGGCCCTCTGCAGCCCGTCGGCCCCCTTGCAAAAGGCCGCCGGGGCCGGCTCGTGGGGGTGTTCAAGGCCTTGGCCGACCCGACCCGGCTGGAAATCCTGCGCCTGGTCGCGGTCCAGCCCGGTGCAACCTGCGTCTGCGACATCGTGGCGCAGTTCGACCTGTCCCAGCCCACCATCTCCCATCACCTGAAGGTGTTGCGCGACGCCGGTCTGCTCCGCTCGGAAAAGCGCGGCATCTGGTCCTTCCACGTTCCGACGGACGCTGCACGCGAGCTTCTCACGGAAGCCGAGTCTCTGCTGGCATAATGTCCCCTCATCCACGGAGGCCCCCATGTCCGCAGCGATGCCCGAGATCCTCGACACCGTCACCACGTTTCTCGAAGAGCAGCACCAGCTCCTGATCGGCGGCCGCTGGGTGCCCGCGGCCAGCGGCGAGACCTTCCCGGTCGAGAACCCGTCTCGCGAAAACACGCTGGCCCATGTGGCCAAGGGGGCCGCCGCGGACGTGAACGCGGCCGTGAAGGCTGCGCGCCACGCGCTCGAAGAGGGTCCCTGGCGGCGCACCAATCCGTCGGAGCGCAGCCAACTGCTCTGGCGGCTAGCGGAACTCGTCGAACGTCACACCGAGGAGTTCGCCCAGCTGGAGAGCCTCGACAACGGCAAGCCCCTCGTGACGGCGCGCGCCGCCGACGTGGCGCTCACCGTGGATCACTTCCGCTACTACGCGGGGTGGGCCACGAAGATCGAAGGCGAGACGATTCCGATCAACTCGCCGGACGGAAACACCTATCTCGACTACACCCTGCGCGAACCGGTCGGCGTCGTGGGCCAGGTGATTCCCTGGAACTTCCCGCTCCTCATGGCGGCGTGGAAGCTGGCCGCGGCGTTGGCCTGTGGCAACACCGTCGTGCTGAAGCCGGCGGAACAGACCCCGCTGTCGGCGCTGCTGTTGGCCCGGCTCGTGTGCGAGGTCGGTTTTCCGGACGGCGTCGTCAACGTCGTGACGGGCTTCGGCGACGCCGGTGCGGCAATCGCCACGCATCCCGATGTGGACAAGGTGGCCTTCACCGGCAGTACCGAAGTGGGCCACGAGATCGTGCGCGCTTCGGCAGGGAACCTGAAGCGCGTCTCTCTCGAGCTGGGCGGCAAGAGCCCGGCCATCGTCTTCGACGATGCCGATGTGGAACTGGCCGCGGCGGGCGTCGCCGGCGCGATCTTCTTCAACCACGGCCAATGCTGTTGCGCCGGTTCCCGCCTGTTTACCGGCCCGAAGGTCCGAGACGAAATTGTCGAACGCGTGAGCGAGATCGCCCGCAAGACGAAGCTCGGGGACGGCTTCGACCCGACGACCGAAATGGGGCCGCTGGTCTCGCGGGAGCAATACGAGCGCGTCACGGGGTTCATCGATTCGGGTGCCGAGCAGGGCGCTCGGGTTCTCGCGGGCGGTTCGGCCCGGCCGGACGGGCTCGACAGCGGCCACTTCGTCCAGCCGACGGTCTTTGCCGACGTGAAGACCGACATGCAGATCGTGCAGGAAGAGATCTTCGGCCCGGTCGTGTGCGTCCAGAGCTTCGATGATCTCGACGAGGTGATCCGCCGGGGCAACGACACCACCTACGGCCTGGCCGCCAGCGTCTGGACCCGGGACATTTCCAAGGCCCACAAGGTGGCTGCGGGCCTTCGCGCGGGCACGGTGTGGATCAACTGTCACAACGTCTTCGATGCGGCGGCTCCCTTCGGCGGTTACAAACAGAGCGGTTACGGCCGCGAGATGGGCCGACACGCTCTCGAGCTGTACACGCAGACGAAGAACGTGATCGTGAACCTGGGCTAGCGGGTGATCGGCGCGCGGCGCGAGGCGGCCGTTTCGACCCGGCGCGGAACCCACCGAACGTGCTGCGCGTCCTGACCCTGAATCTCTGGAACACCTCGGGCGGTTGGGCCGAGCGGTCCGAGTGCATCCGGGAATGGCTGGACCGGCTGTCCCCCGACGTGATCGGGTTCCAGGAGGCCGTTGCGCAGCCCGGCCGGGACCAGGTGGCCGAGTTGATGGACGGGCGCGGCTACCACCTCGACTTCGTGGCCGCGTCGCCCTTCTGGGAAGAGGACCGGGAGGAGGAGGTGGGCGTCGTGGGCAATGCCCTGGCGAGCCGCTTCCCGATCCTCGAGCGGGCGGAGCTCCGTTTGCCCGACGCCGGCGACGGAGAGCTGCGGGCCGTGCTTTCTGTGACGCTGGAGGCGCCCTGGGGGCCGACGGCTGTGACGGTGACCCACCTCAACTGGAAGCTCGACCACGGCTGGGTGCGGGAGCGCCAGGTGGCGGAACTCTGCGACTTCGTGCGTGCGCGCGCGCCGCGAAAGGGCTTCCCGCCGCTGATGCTCGGCGACTTCAACGCCGAACCGGACTCGGCGGAGATCCGTTACGTCCAGGGGCTCCAGAGCGCTGGCGGGCGGAGTGTGTGTTTCCTCGACGCGTGGCGCACCGCCGGCGACGGGGGTGCCGGTTTCACCTGGTCGAACGACAACCCCCACGCGGCGCGGGATCGGGAACCGGACCGCCGCATCGACTACGTTTTTGCGGGGCTTCCCCAGCGCAACGGACTCGGGCAGTTTCTCGCCTGCCGTGTCGTGTGCCACGAGGAAAGAGATGGCGTCTGGCCTTCGGATCACTTTGGGGTCTACGCCGAACTTCGCACCGAACCGGTCGGGGACTGAGGGGGCGTCCAGTTGAGTCGGCCAGTGTCGGTCCCGGTGCTCGTCGTCTCGGGGTTTCTCGGCTCCGGGAAGACGACCCTCGTGCGCAAGCTGCTCGCCGACGCCCAGGCGAACGGTGTCCGGGTGGCTGTGGTCTCGAACGAGTTCGGAGAACTGGGCATCGACGCGGCACTGCTGGGCACCCTCGACGACGACTACGTGGAACTTCGCGGCGGTTGTGTGTGTTGCAAGCTCTCGGACCAGCTCGTGGACACCCTGGAGATGCTGCGCGAACGGGCCAACCCCGATCGGATCGTGGTGGAAACCTCCGGTGTTGCACTCCCCTACGACACGCAGCTCAACTTCTGGCGTGATCCGGTGCGGGCATGGATCTCCGATGACGTTGCCGTGGTCGTCGTGAACGCGGAGCAGTTGCACGCCGGGCGCGAACTCGAGGGGACCTTCGAGCAGCAGGTCACCTCCGCAGACCTGCTGGTGCTCAACCAGGTCGACCGCGTGCCCGAAGGGGTCCGGGACGACCTGGAGGCGCGGCTGCGCGCGATCGAGCCCGAGGCGCCGATCCTACGTGCAGTGCACGGCGACGTGGACCCCGGCCTGCTTTTTCCTCCCGACCCGAATGCGTTGCGGGCGCGTCGGCGCGAAGCTGCGGCGCCGGCCCCGCCCCATACCCACGAGCGTTTCGCTGCGGAAGAAATCGCGGTGCCTGACGGCGCCGAACCGGATGCGCTGCGCGAGCGACTCGCGGCGCTCGGCGCGCTGCGCGTGAAGGGTTTTGTCGCGCTCCGCGATGGCGTGCGTGCGGTCCAGGGTGTGGGTTCCCGCATCGACATCGAGCCGCCCCAGGAGCCGCCTCCCGCCGAACTCGTGGGTCGCCTCGTCGTGATCCGACGCGCGTGACGCCAATCGGTGACGGAACCGCTCCATACGCGGATCCCCGAGGGCGGCGCCGCCGATCCCGATGAAATCCTCGATCGTTTCGTCGGTTGGGTCCACGCTGGAGGTCTCGAACCCTACGCCGAGCAGGACGAGGCGTTTCTGGAGCTCATGCTGGGCCGCCATGTCGTGCTTTCCACGCCCACGGGGTCCGGCAAGTCGCTCGTCGCCCAGGCCCTGCACTTCAAGGCGCTCTGCGAAGGTCGGCGCTCTTTCTACACCTCGCCGGTGAAGGCGCTGGCCAGTGAGAAGTTCTTCGAGTGGTGCGAGGTCTTCGGCCCCGAGAACGTGGGCATGCTCACGGGGGACGCCAGCGTGAACCGGGAGGCGCCCATCATCTGCTGCACGGCTGAAGTGCTGTCCAACATGTGCCTGCGCCAGGGCGATGCGACGGATGCGCCCTACGTGGTCATGGACGAGTTCCACTACTACGACGACCGGGAGCGCGGCGCCGCCTGGCAGATCCCCCTCCTCGTCCTGGGCGACACCCAGTTCCTGCTCATGTCGGCCACGCTCGGGAACACCGCGGTCATCGAGGCCCATCTCCAGGAGCGCACGGGCCGAGAAGTGCGGCACATCCACTCCGACATCCGCCCTGTGCCCCTGGACTACGAATACCGCGAGACTCCGCTCCACGAGACGCTCGAAGACCTGGTCGCCCGCGGACTGGCGCCCGTGTATGTCGTCAGCTTCACCCAGCGCGAGTGCGGCGAGCGCGCCCAGGCGTTGACCAGCGCGAATCTCGCGACTCGCGAGGAGCGTCGGGCCGTGGCCGCTGCCGTCGGGGACTTCCGCTTCGACACGCCCTATGGCAAGGACCTGCAGCGCTTTCTCCGCTTCGGGGTCGCCGTGCACCACGCGGGTCTCCTGCCCCGCTACCGGTTGCTGGTGGAGAAGCTGGCGCAGCAGGGCCTGCTCCGGGTCGTGTGCGGCACCGACACGCTGGGTGTCGGCGTCAACGTGCCGATCCGCACCGTGCTCTTCACCCAGCTCAGCAAGTATGACGGCGAAAAGATGGGGACGTTGCGGGTGCGCGAGTTCAAACAGATCGCGGGCCGTGCCGGGCGGCGGGGTTACGACGACCGGGGCTGCGTCGTCTGCCAGGCACCGGAACACGTCATCGAAAACCGGCGGGCCCAGGCCAAGGGGGGACGTCGCCCGGCCCGGCGCCGGCCGCCCGGCCGGGGGGTTGTGCCCTGGAACCGCGAAACCTTCGAGCGTCTGATCGAGAAGCCCCCGGAACCGCTGCGCTCGCGTTTCAAACTGACCCACGGAACCCTGGTGAATGTTCTCCAGCGGGAAGAGGAAACGGATCACGCGCGCCGCGGCTACCCGGCGCTGATCGAACTCGTGAACCGCTCTCATGAGAGCCTCAAGTCCCGGGCACGCCTCCGCCGCAGAGCGGCGACGCTCTTTCGAAGCCTGCGCAGCGCTGGCGTCGTGCAGACCGTCTTCGATACCGATATCGGCTGCCGGCGTGTGCGCGTCGCACCGGATCTCCAGATCGCTTTCGGACTGCACCGGAATCTCTCTCTCTGGCTCCTCGAGGCCCTGGAGGGTCTCGATCCCGATTCCCCCGGCCATGGTCTCGAAGTCGTGAGCCTTGCCGAGGCGATTCAGGACGACCCGTTCGCAATCTTGTTGGCCCAGCAGGGCAAGCGGAAACGCGAATTGCTGGCCGAACTCAAGGCGCAGCGTGTGCCCTACGAAGAGCGCATTGCGAAGCTCGACGAAGTGACCTGGCCGAAGCCAGACGAGCGTTACATCGAGGAGACCTTCCGGCTCTTTCGGGAGGTGCATCCGTGGGTCGGCGAGGACGACGTGCGTCCCAAGGGTGTGGCCCGGGAAATGGTCGAAGGCTGGCGCGATTTCGTCGACTACGTGAAGGAATACGGAATCGCACGCAGCGAAGGCCTCCTGCTCCGATATCTCTCCCAGGTCCACGGCACCCTCGTGCGCAACGTGCCCGATGCCCACAAGACCGATGCACTCTACGACGCGATCGCCTACCTGCGGACCCTGCTCGCCGACGTCGACGCGAGCCTCGTGGCGGCCTGGGAAACCCTGCTTCAGCCGGCCGAGTCGGCCGGTACTGCGGCGCCGCAGGAAGCTCGCTCCTTCGATCTCGTGGCGGAACCGCGCGCCCTCGCCGCCCGGGTGCGTGCGGAACTGCACTCGCTGGTCCGCGACCTGGCGGCGCGTGACTACGGGGCGGCGTTGCGCCGACTGCGCAGCGACGACGGGTCGGAGTGGGACGAAGGGAGTCTCGCAGAGGCTTTTGCGCCCTTCTTCGACGAATACGGTGACATCGACACGACCCCGAGAACCCGTGCGGCACACTTGACGCGCATCGCGCAATCCTCACCGCGCTGCTTCGATGTGACCCACGTGCTTTGCGACCCGAAGGGCGACGACTACTGGGCGCTCTACGGAGAGATCGACCTCACCCGGGAGCGCGATCCCGAGGGACCGCTCTTCCGTCTGGTTCGTGCGGGGAGTTAGGGCCTAGCGTTTCCGGGCTTCTTCGCGAATGCGTTTCTTGGTCGCCGCCCAGGAGCAGATCGAGCAACCGGAGAGGTCATGCCCGCGAGCTGGGCAGAATTCGCGCCCGAAGGTGATGAACTGCAGGTGCGCGCGGCCCCAGGTCTCCCTCGGAAAGAGCCGCTTCAGGTCCCGTTCGGTCTGCACCACGTTCCGACCGCTGGACAGCCCCCAGCGGGCCGCGAGCCGATGGATGTGCGTGTCCACCGGGAACGCCGGTTCGCCGAACGCCTGCACCATGACGACACTGGCCGTTTTGTGCCCGACGCCCGGGAGCGCTTCCAGTTGCTCGAAGCTCCGGGGCACCCGCCCGCCGTGTTGAGCGATCAGGAGCTTCGAAAGTTCCTTGATCGCTTTCGCTTTCTGGGGTCCGAGTCCGCACGGCGTCACGATGCGCCGGATTTCCGCGAGGGGCACCTCGGCCATCGCTTCCGGCGTTCGAGCCCGGGCAAAGAGCCGTGGCGTGATCTCGTTGACGCGTACATCGGTGCACTGCGCCGAAAGCAGCACCGCGACCAGCAGCGTGTAGGCGTCGTCGTGCCGAAGCGGCACGGGGATTTCCGGGTAGAGCGCGTCGAAGATCTTCCGGATCCGCTCGGCTTTTTCTGCCCGCGTCACCCGCCCGTTGCCTCCTCTACGCGGCCCATGAGCGCGACCAGGGCCGGCCGTCGCGCGATGAGCGCTGCCGCGCCCGGGATCGCGTCCTCGCGCAGGGTGAAGAGGATCCCGTAGACCGCGAGGTCGGCGATGCTCGGGCGATCGGCGTAGAAGAAGCGCCGCGATCCGAGGAAGTTCACCAGGTCGCCCAGGCGACCGTCGATGCTCCGGAGGATCGCGGTATGCGGCCGCTCCCACGTTCCGCCGGCCCGTAGCCACGCGGCCAGGCGCAGCAGCCGCGACGACGGCCGGCGTCGGGTCATTTCGCTCGCCGGCTCCTGGGCCACGGCCGTCCAGCGCTGGAAGTAGTACAGGAACGACTCATCGGCCCAGTCTTCGAGGTGACGTTGTTGTTCGGCGACCGTCGGGTCCCGGGACAGCAGCGGGGGATCCGGCGCCAAGGCGTCGAGGCGAAATAGGATTTGGGTGGAATCGACGATACGTTCTTCGTCGATCGTCAGCACCGGGAGGAGCCCCGTTTCGGGGTTCCAGCGCGCGAAGTCCTCGGGGCCCGCGGGCTCGCGCAGTTCGAACGCGAGCTGCTTGAGCAACAGGCCGCGCCGGCACTTTTCGGTGTAGGGCGCCTGAGCCGGACCGTAGAGGACGAGCTTCGGCGCCACGGGTCGCGTCTCAGCCTCCGGCCTGGTCTCGACCCCGTCGCTGGATGCCAGCGCGGCGCTCTGCGACGTCTTCGCTTCGGATGGCGTTCTGGGAACCCCGGGAGACCGCGGCCTCGTGGCGGATGGCGTCTCCGTAGTTCATGTCGAAACCCTCGTCGATCAGTTGCTTGTAATCGCGGAGGGCGTCCGGCTGGCAGGACAGCATGTCCTTGGCCAGGGCCCGGCAGGTGGGGAGCAGTGCTTCGGGCGCGGTGACCCGGTTCGCGAGTCCCCAGGCCTCCGCCTGCTCGGCGTCCAGGTAGTTGCCCGTGAAGGCCAGTTCCTTCGCGCGCCCCATTCCGATCAGGCGCGGGAGTTTCTGGCTGAGGCCCCAACCGGGGAGGAGACCCACCCGGGCATGGGTGTCTGCGAAGCGCGCCTCGCTCGACGCGACGATGAGGTCGCATCCCAGCGCCAGCTCGAAACCGCCGGTAATGGCGAAACCGTTGACCGCCGCGATCACCGGTCCGGGAAAATTGCGCACGGCGCCGATCATTTCGTCGGCGTCGAACTCCGCCCGCTTCCGGTCCGGGTTCGACAGTTCCTTCAAGTCGACTCCGGCCGAGAAGGCCCGCCCCTCCCCGGTGAGGATGACGGCCCGAATGCCCGGGTCGTCGGCGAGTTCGCGAAACGCCCGGACGAGGGCGTCGCAGAGCGCGTTCGAGAGCGCGTTCAGGGAATCGGGCCGGTTCAGCACGACGACCGCCAGTTCGCCGTCGCGTTCGATGCGAATCACTTCCATCGGGGGGACACCTCCGGACCCGCCGAGGATACAATGCGCGGCCGTGCCTGCCTCCCACCGTTCCTGGGACCGGATCTACGCCGTGGTCGACCGGATTCCTCCGGGCCGGGTCGCCACCTACGGCCAGGTGGCCGAAGTGGCGGGTTTGCCGGGTCAGGCACGGCAGGTGGGATGGGCGCTGCACGCCCTGCGTTCCAGCACGCGGGTCCCGTGGCAGCGCGTCGTGAACGTCCGGGGCCGGCTGAGTGTCCGCGCCAGCGGCCACGAACACGAACAGCGCCGGCTCCTGGAACGGGAGGGGGTTCGTTTCGACGCCAACGGCCGGATCGATCTCGAGCGGGACGGCTGGCGCCCCCGGCGCGGGAGACGCCGGTGAGGCGCCTCGCACTGGTCCTGGCCGGCGCGAGCCTGTTGCTCGCGGCGGTGCTTCTGGTCCGCGCGGCGAGCCTGGAGTCGCGGCAACTCGAAGCCACGCCCGTGGTGCCCCTCGTCGTAGACGTCTCCAGGGAGGCGCAGACCCTCGGACGCCTGGTGGCGATCCCGACGGTTTCTCCCCAAAACCCCGCGGATTTCGACGGGGCTCCCTTTGCCGAAGCCCACGCACTGCTCGAGGCGCGTTTCCCGGAACTCCACGCGGTGCTCCAACGCGAGCGCGTGGCCGAGTGGAGCCTGCTCTACACATGGCCGGGGCGCGACCCGCGCCTGCCGCCGGTCTTGTTCGCCGCCCACCTCGACGTGGTTCCGGCGGAGAACGAAGCGGAGTGGGCCCGTCCGCCCTTCGGAGGCGTCGTGGAAGACGGCGTGATCTGGGGTCGCGGCGCCCTCGACGACAAGGGGGGAATCGTCGCCCTGTTCAGCGCCGTCAGCGCCTTGCTCGCCGAGGGCTTCCAGCCCGAGCGGACGGTCTACGTGGCCCTCGGTCACGACGAGGAGATCGGGGGCGACGCAGGGGCCGCTGCGATCGCCTCCCAGCTCGCTTCGCGCGGGGTCTCCCTCGCGTGGGTTCTCGACGAGGGCGGGGCGATCGCCGGCGGGTTCCTGCCGGGACTGGACGACGCGATCGCCCTGGTGGGCATCGCGGAGAAGGGCTCGGTGTCGATCGCCCTCGACCTCGAGGCGCCGGGGGGGCACTCCTCGATGCCGCCGCCCCACACGGCCGTCGGCGACCTCGCGCGCGCCGTGGTGGCGCTGGAAGAAAACCCGCTGCCGGCCGGGCTGGACGGCGGGACGGGGGCGTTTCTCGATCACCTTGCGCCGGAGTTTCCCTTCGGTTTCCGCGTCGTGCTCGCCAACCGCTGGCTCTTCGACCCCGTGCTCGGGCAGGTGTTCGAAACCGTGCCCCAGTTGGACGCCATGCAACGCACCACCACGGCCGTCACGATGTTCGATTCGGGCGTGAAGGAAAACATCCTGCCCCCGAGTGGACGCGTGATCGCGAACTTCCGGATCCACCCGCGCGATCGCATCGAGACGGTCGAGGCTCACGTCCGCCGCGTGGTTGCGGACGAGCGGATCCAGCTGCAGGTGGGCGTGCGCAGTCCGCCGCGCAATCCGAGTGCGGTTTCCCCCGTGGAGGATCCCGCCTTCGCCACGATCGCCGGAACCATCCGCTCGGTGTTCCCGGGCGCCGCGGTGGTTCCCTACCTCGTCGTGGGCGGTACCGACGCGCGGCACTACGGCGGACTCACCCGGCAGATCTACCGCTTCCTGCCCTTCCAACTCGACCCCGGTTCCCTGCGGCTCATGCACGGGACCGACGAGCGTCTGTCGATCGAGAATCTCGCCGGCGGTGTCGCGTTCTACGCGGAGCTCTTGCGGCGGGGTGCGGGCGCGCCGTCGTCGTAACGGGCGCTTTCCCGGTCGTAGGCGTCGAACCCGACGAGTTCGCGCAGCGTGTCGAACGCCAGCAACCCCGGAGCCGGTTCACCCGCGCGGAGGGCGGCGAGGGCTTCCTGCATTGCCGCGGCGGAGGAAGACAGGAGCGTGAGCGGGTAGGCCGCGATCTTGAAGCCCATTTCTTCCAGGCGCGCGGGAGGCAGCACGGGGGTGGCTCCCCCTTCCACGAGGTTGGCCATGGCCGGGGCCGGCACCTCCCGGGCGGCGCGCTCCAGTTCGGAGGCGCTCTGGGGCGCTTCGAGGAACACGATATCGGCGCCGAGGTCTGCGAAGGCCTGGGCGCGCCACAGTGCCTCGTCGAAACCGAGGGGAGCGCGCGCATCGGTTCGCGCCATGACGAGGATCTCGGCGCCTTCGTCCCGGGCGTCGACGGCGGCGCGGACGCGTGCCAGGGCTTCCTCGCGCGGCACGACCTCCTTGCCTTCCGTGTGCCCGCACCGCTTCGGCGTGAGCTGGTCTTCGATCATCGCGCACGCAAAGCCCACCTGGGCATAACCCCGGATCGTTCGCTTCGTGTTGACCGGGTTCCCGTACCCCGTGTCGGCGTCCCCGATCACCGGGATCGCTACCGCGGCGCAGATGTCACGGCCCTGGTCGAGCATCTCGCCGTAGGAGAGGAGTCCCGTGTCGGGAAGCCCGCTGCGTGTCGCGGACACCGCGAACCCGCTCATGAAAGTGAGTTCGAAGCCTGCGTTTTCCACCAGGCGGGCGGAGAGGGCGTCGAAGCAGCAGGGCATGGAACGCAGCCCCGGCGCGTCGAGCAAACGGCGAAGGACGCGGGCGGGGGACTCCATGGCGCTGATGTAGCACGTTCCGCGCGCCCGGCTCCTGCCGCTCGTTGCGTTGCGGGTGCGCCGGTTGCCGTTTCCCGCGTTACTCTCGGCCCGCCCATGCAGACCGCGCTCGACCAGTTGCTCGCACTTCTCGATCTCGAGGATCTCGAGGTGAACGTCTTCCGGGCGCAGAGTCCCCAGGACGGCTCCCAGCGGGTGTTTGGCGGCCAGGTGCTGGGCCAGGCGCTGATCGCCGCCGGCCGCACGACGTCCGGCGCGGAAGAGCAGACCCACTCCTTCCACGCCTACTTCTTGCGGCCCGGGGACCCGTCGAAGCCGATCCTCTACCAGGTCGACCGCACCAAGGACGGCCGGGCCTTTACCACGCGCCGGGTCATCGCCATTCAGCACGGCCGCGCGATCTTCCACATGGAGGCGTCCTTCCACCGGCCCGAGAGCGGACTCGAGCACCAGGACGAAATGCCCGACGTGCCGGCACCGGAGACGCTACCGAGCTTTGCCGAGCGGATGGCGCCGCTCGCCGAACGGGCCCGCAGCGAGGCCGAGCGGGCGTGGCTCAGCAGGGAGCGCGCCGTCGAGAGCCGCTACGTGACCGAGGTCGACCTCCTGCACCCGACGAAGCAGCCGCCTCGCCTCCTGGTCTGGCTGAAGGCCAACGGAACCCTGCCGGCGGACCCGATGATCCACCAGTGCGTCCTTGCCTATGCCTCGGACATGACGCTTCTCGACACGGCGATGTTGCCCCACGCGATTTCCTGGTTCGACGATACCCGCCAGGTGGCGAGCCTCGACCACGCCATGTGGTTCCACCGCGCGTTGCGCGCCGACGACTGGCTGCTCTACGCCCAGGAAAGTCCCAACGCGGGCGGCGCGCGCGGGTTTTCGACGGGGCGCTTGTTCACCCGGGACGGCGTCCTGGTGGCTTCGGTGGTCCAGGAAGGTCTGATCCGTCCGAAGCGCAAGTAGCGGCGCTGGGCGCTTCCTCCCGCGCGCGGTCCGCTGCGACAGCTTTCCATTGAAACCGATCCGGGGCGCGTGTTACGAGGGGGGGCGCCCCGCGGAGGTTCCCATGGAACTGGTTGCGATCGTGATCGGACTCGCGCTGATGGAATACGTGTGGTTCTCGATGCGCTGTGGCCAGATACGCGGACGTCGCGAAGTGGCGGCACCGGCGATGTCCGGGGATCCGGAATTCGAGCGCGCCCTCCGTGTCCAGTACAACACGATCGAGCAACTCGTGGTTTTCGTGCCGGGCATGCTTCTCTTCGGTTGGTACGTGGATGGGCTCGTTGCGGCGGGCGTCGGGCTCGTCTTCATCCTGGGGCGCTTCCTCTACGCGCGTGCCTACTGGTCGGACCCGGCGAAGCGGGGGCCGGGCTTCCTGCTGACCGTGCTGGCGAACGCCGTGTTGCTGCTGGGGGGCGTGGCGGGAGCCCTCTGGGCCTACGCGGGCTGATCCCGGCCGCGCCCGTCGGGGGCTGCGGAGAAAAATTCCCCGCGGGCGGAAACTCGGCCATTCGAAGTGCGGGAATAGCGCCTATACTCTCCGCCTTGCGGGGCCTCGTCGGGCCCCGTCTTCGATTCGAGGGAGAGCCTGTCGATGGGAGCCGAGACGAGCCATTCGAAACTGCAGTCCTGGGTCGAGGAGATCGCGGACCTCTGCCAGGCCGAGAGCGTCTACTGGTGTGACGGCTCCGACGAGGAATACGAGCGCTTGATCCGGCTGATGGTCGACGGGGGTACGGCGCGCCCCTTGAACCCGGAAAAACGTCCGAACAGCTATCTCGTGCTTTCGGATCCCGCCGACGTCGCGCGGGTCGAGGATCGGACGTTCATTTGCTCGGCGAAGGAAGAGGACGCCGGGCCGACCAACAACTGGTGCGATCCCCAGGAGATGAAGGAGAAGCTCCGGGGTCTGTTCAGCGGTTGCATGAAGGGGCGCACGCTCTACGTCATTCCCTTCAGCATGGGCCCGGTCGGTTCCCACATCGCGCACATCGGGGTGGAACTCACGGACTCGCCCTACGTGGTGGCCAGCATGCGCACCATGACCCGCATCGGGCAGGAAGTGCTCGACACGCTCGGGGCCGACGGCGCATTCGTCCCCTGCGTGCACTCGGTCGGCGCGCCGCTCGAGCCCGGCCAGGCGGACGTGCCGTGGCCCTGCAACGGTGACAACAAGTACATCGTGCACTTCCCCGAGACCCGGGAGATCTGGAGCTTTGGCTCGGGCTACGGCGGCAACGCGCTTTTGGGAAAGAAGTGTTTCGCGCTGCGCATTGCTTCCGTGATGGCACGGGACGAGGGCTGGATGGCCGAGCACATGCTCATTCTCAAGCTCACGAACCCCCAGGGTGCCAAGCGCTACATCGCGGCTGCCTTCCCGAGTGCCTGCGGCAAGACGAACCTCGCGATGATGAACCCCACGATCCCGGGCTGGAAGGTCGAGACGGTGGGGGACGACATCGCGTGGATGAAGTTCGGCGAAGACGGCCAGCTCTACGCGATCAACCCAGAGGCCGGGTTCTTCGGCGTGGCGCCGGGCACGAGCATGAAGTCGAACCCGAACGCGATGCTTTCGCTCCGCGAGAACAGTGTCTTCACCAACGTGGCGCTCACCGACGACGGTGATGTCTGGTGGGAGGAGATGACCGACGAGGCGCCGGCCCACTTGACGGATTGGCGGGGCAACGACTGGACGCCGGATTCCGATACCCCGGCCGCGCATCCGAATGCCCGATTCACGGCCCCTGCAGCCCAGTGTCCGGTGATTGCCGATGAATGGGACGACCCGAACGGCGTCCCGATCAGCGCGATCCTCGTCGGCGGACGGCGTGCCACCGTGGTGCCCCTCGTGAACGAGGCGCGCGATTGGCAGCACGGGACCTTCATGGCGTCCATCATCGGTTCGGAGAAGACCGCGGCGGCGGCGGGCAAGGTCGGCCAACTGCGCCGCGATCCGATGGCCATGCTGCCCTTCTGCGGCTACAACATGGCCGACTACTGGGCCCACTGGCTTCGGCTCGGTGAGCGCTCTGGCGCGAAGATGCCGAAGCTCTACTGCGTCAATTGGTTCCGCAAGAGCGACGGCGGCGATTTCCTGTGGCCCGGGTTCGGCGAGAACGGACGGGTCCTCAAGTGGATCTTCGATCGCTGCGAGGGGACGGCGAAGGCGGTCGAAACCCCGATCGGCAATCTGCCCACGGACGGTGCACTCGACGTCGAGGGTCTCGACGACGTATCGAGCGGCGACCTGGCGGAGTTGCTTCGCGTCGATGTCGCGGGGTGGCTCGCCGAGCTTCCGGCGATCCGAGAGTACTACGACGGATTCGGCAGTCATACGCCCGCGTCGCTGTACGCGGAGCTCGACGGATTGCAGGAGCGGCTCCAAGCCGCGAAGTGATTCCATCCATGCCGGTTCCGGGACCGCTCGCGGGCACACTCGTGGTGGACATGACGCGGGTGCTCGCCGGGCCGTTCTGCACCATGTTGCTTGCTGACCTCGGCGCGCGTGTCGTCAAGGTGGAGCCGCCCGCGGGAGATGACGCGCGTCGCATCGGTCCCTTCGTCGACGGTGTCTCGGCCTATTTCGCTTCGCTCAACCGCGGCAAAGAATCGGTCGCCCTCGACCTGAAGGACCCGGCAGATCGCGAAGTCTTCGAGCGGATCGTTGCGCGCGCCGACGTGCTCGTGGAGAACTTCCGGCCGGGGGTGATGCAGCGCCTGGGATACGGCTGGGAAGCGCTCCACGACCAGCACCCGAGTCTCGTCCTGGCGTCCGTCTCGGGATTCGGCCAGACGGGTCCCTACGCCGAGCGCCCCGCGTACGATGTCATCGTGCAGGCCATGGGCGGCATGATGAGCCTCACCGGGCAGCCCGGCGGCCCCCCGACGCGCGTGGGCAGTTCCATTGGCGACATCGGGGCCGGCCTCTTCGCCTGCGTGGGCATCCAGGCGGCACTGTGGGAAGCCGCGCGAACGGGAGTCGGACGTCGCGTGGACGTCGCGATGCTCGACTGTCAGGTCGCCATGCTCGAGAACGCGATCGCGCGCTACCGGGCGAGCGGCGAGGTGCCGACGCCGCTCGGTACGCGCCACCCCTCCATCGCGCCGTTCGAGGCGCTGCGTGCGTCGGATGGTCACGTCGTCGTGGCCGCGGGCAACGATGCCTTGTTCGAGGCGCTCTGCGGCGCGATCGGTCGCCCGGAACTCGCTCGGGATCCGCGTTTCGCGAGCAACGCATCCCGCATGGAGAACGTCGAGGAGCTCGCCGCTGTCCTCGAAGCGACGCTCGCGACGGGAAGCGTCGCCAGCTGGCTCGAGCGTATCGGGGCTGCGGGGGTGCCGTGCGGTCCGTTGAACGACGTTGCCCAGGTTCTCGAAGATCCCCAGGTGCACGCGAGGAACATGGTCGTGCGTGCCGACGCTTTCGAAATCGCCGGAAACCCGATCAAGCTCTCGGGAATCGCCGACCCCGCCACGCGAACTCCCGCGCCGGCGTTGGACGGAAACCGCGCGTCGCTGCTGGCGGAGTTCGGCTAGGCACCGACGCGCCGGGGCACTGGTTTACGCGGGAGGAGTCGAGCGCAGGGACGGCCCACCGAAGCGCGTCCCGAGCAGGTCGCAGAGCCGGTTGCCCAGGGAGATCGCGGGGCGTTCGACGATGCGGTGGAAGCCGACGGACACGACGATGGAAAGGGCGAGCACCGCCGCGACGAGGGCCACGCCGGCCGCAGCCGAAGCGGGTTCGATCCACCGGGTGCAGAGCAACAGGACGCCGATGTGGAGGAGGTACAGGCTGTAGGAGATGCGGCCCAGGAAGAGGGCGGGGCGTGTCTCCAGCAGTTTCTGCCAGCCGGAGACGCCGAGGGTCAGGGCGATGAGGAGCGCCGCGCCGGGAGCGCGCAAGGCGATCGCGCCCGTGTCCAGCACGCTCGGCTCGAGGATGCCCCGGGATGGAACGTGCCAGCCGAGCCAATTCGGGCCGCAGAGCATTGCGAGGGCGGGCACGAAGAGGGCGACCCGCACGGCGCGCGGCAGGCCGGCGAGCCCGTTGCGGATGCGCTCCCGTTCGCACCAGAGCGCCACGCCGAGACCGAAGTCGATTCCGTAGTGCAGCCAAAGCGGCATGCCCGTGAGTCCGAGGGGTGCCGCGGCCAGGCCGAGGGCGACCCCCCAGTGGGTTTTGTACGCCACGAACACCAGCAGGGGGAGCAGGAGCGACCAGGTCATCTCGACACCCAGGGTCCAGCCCACGACGAGTTGGCCGTCCGCGCTGCCGGGGTAGACCAGGTGCGATGCGAGGGTCCCGGGCGACAGGTGGATGCTTGCGAGCCAACGCAACCAGTTCGTAAACGGTGCGCTGGCGTCGGGGACGAGGACCGCAAAACTGGCCAGCCAGGTGACGACCAACGCAGCCATGTAGGGGGGCTGGATGCGGAAGATCCGCTTCACCCAGAACTGGGCGGAGGCGAGCCGTCCCCTGCCGCGGGCCAGCGATCCCGCGAGGACGAAGCCCGAGAGCACGAAGAAGAGCGCGACCGCACCCTGGGCATCGAACAGCGGTGCCCAGGGCCCCTCGATCAGCGTCCGGCGCGTTGCCTCGGGCATGGCGATCGCGTTGGTGGTGTGGCGCACCACGACGATCGTCGCGGCAACGCCGCGCAGTCCTTCCAGTGCGGGAATTCGGCGGGATGCGACCAGGTCAGCGGTCCGGAAGACGCGACGGAATATCGTCGAGGCCGTAGAGGGCCTTGCAGTTGTCGTGCAGCATCTTCTTCACCTGGTCCCGGGGCACGTCGCGGAAGACCCGCTCGATCACGAGTCGGCTGTGGGGCCAGTCGCTGCCGCTGTGCGGGTAGTCGGTCGACCACATCAGGTGGTCGATGTTCATCCGGTGGCGCAGATCCATCCCCACCGTATCGACCATGAAGGTGGCCCAGAAGTTTCGCTGGAAGATGTCGCTCGGGAATTCCTTCTGTTCCTGAACGGCGCCGGTGTACCAGCGGTACCGCATGAACATGTCGTCGGCCTGTTCGAGCAGCGTGGGGATCCAGCCGATGTTCGATTCGACCAGGAGGATCTTCAGCCTGGGGAACCGCTGGAAGATGCCGGAGAAGAGGATGTCGCATACGGCCGGCAGCGTCTGGCCCCCGGCCTTGGTCAGCGCGGCGGCGCCCACGAAAGCGAGGGACGACCAGCTCTGGCGCTGCCGGCTGGTGAACCCGCCCTGGATGAAGCTGCCGATGTGCACCGAGATGGGCAGGTTCGCTGACTCGGCGAACGCCCAGAAGCGATCGTCTTCGGGTTTCGGTTCGAGCGATCCGTTGGGGAAGGAGGAGATCACGCACCCCCGGTGGCCGGCGCTCAATGCGCGTTCGACTTCGGCAATCGCATCGTCCACGCCGGTGGTCGGAACGATGGCGTTCGCGACGAGTCGCCCCCCCGAACCCTCGCAGAATTCCGTGAGCCACTCGTTGTAGGCGCGCACGCAGGCCACCTGGAGTTCCCGGTCGTCCCCGTAGACCTTCGCCCCCTTGAGCGTCACGCTCGGATAGAGGATCTGGGCATAGATCCCGTCGGCATCCATGTCTTCGAGCCGCGCCTTGGTGTCGAAACTCCCCGGGCGCATCGTCTCGTAGGTGACGCCCATCGGCTTGAAGTCGAAGAACGAGAGTCCGGCGACCGCCGTCAGTCCGACGGGCCACTTTTCCTTGCCTCCGTCGAAGAACCACATCTCGCCGCCTTCCACGCGTTCGACGCGCGGCACCCGGTCCTTCCACTTCGATGCGACGCGCTCCAGCCAGAGATCGGGCGGCTCGTTGACGTGGGAGTCGCAGTCGATGATGGGAAAATCGATACTCGAAAAATCGCGAAACGTTTCACTCATTCCGTACTCCTTGGCTCGGTGGCGGGCGCGAAGAGAGGGGCAACGATTTCTCCTGGAACGCCGTCGAAGGCGAGCGGGCGAAACACGGCGCGGACCGGCATTTCCATGCGCAGGTCCGCAGGGTCGCAGTCGACGATCCGCGTGACGAGGCGTACCGCCGGGTCTTCCGCCAGGGCGACGAGTCCCGCGGCATAGGGCGCGTGGCTCGCGAAGGCCTTGACCCAGGCCCGTTCCACCACGGACCAGGAAAAAAGGGTTCCCCGGCCCGAGACGGGGGTCCAGCGCAGGGTCTCGCCGTCGCAGAGGCGGCAGCGCTCGGCCGGGTACCAGTGGAAGCGTTCGCAGGCGTCGCACCGCGGAATCGCGAGTTCTTCGCGTTCCGCGGCCTCCCAGAAGGGGCGCGTCAGCGGCGCGTCGGTGTCGGGAAAGGGGAACGGGCGGTTCATGTGCCGCGCCTCATGACAAGGGTCGTTGCGTTTGCACCGGTATAACCGCCATAGACCCCGATTTCGGCGCCGGGGACCTGGGCTGCGCCCTCGCCGCGGAGTTGTCGGACGACTTCGACCACGTGCGCGATGCCCAGCACGTAGGCATGAGACAGGAGACCACCGTGCGTATTGTACGGCAGCACGCCCCCGTCGAAGTGCAGCGTGTTGCCCGAGACGAAGTCGCCGCCGGCTCCCTTTTCGCAGAAACCCATGTCCTCGATCTGCATGAGCGCGACGATCGTGAACGGGTCGTAGAGCGTGAGCAGGTCGACGTCCGCAGGCGTGATCCCGGCCATTTCGAAGGCGGCCGGCGCAGAAAAGACCTGGGGGGTCGCCGTGAAGTCTCCCTGCTGGCTCCAGTAGGTTCCCGCCGCCGAGTGGCCTTCGCCCACACCGGCAACGAGCACGGGCGGCTTTCGCAGGTCGCGCGCGCGGTCGGGCGTGGTCATGACGTAAGCACCGCCGCCATCCGAGATCAGGCAGCAGTCTTCCATGCGCAGGGGGTCCACCAGCATCGGGCGCGCGAGGTAGTCCTCGAGGCTCAGGGGCTTTTCGTGCATCACGGCCCCCGGGTTCATGTTCGCGTGGCGCCGGCAGGCCACGGCAATGGCCCCCAGTTGCTCGGGCCGGGTCCCGTATTCGAAGGCGTGCCGACGCGCGATCGTCGCGAAATAGACCGGCTGCGGAAACCAGCCGAAGGGAACCTCGAAGCTCTTCTTGTGCGGTTCGTGGGCGTGGAACTCGCCGGGGCCTCCGGTCATCTTCTTGCGGTCGGTGGCCCACGAAACGGCAAAGACGTTGACCATGTTTCGCGCGCGTCCGCTGCGAAATGCCTCTGCCGCGACCACCGGCGCTGTCGCCGCCCACGCCATGCCGCCGCCGTGGGGGGACTCGAAGATCTCCTGTTTCGTGCCGAAATGTGCGTGAAAGTCCTCGGCGCTGAAGCGCGCGCCCATTCCGCCGCTGTAACAGAGACCGTCGACTTCGTCCGGCGCCAGGCCGGCGTCTTCGAGCGCCCGCTCGACGGCCTGGGCGGAAATCTCTGTGAAGGTCCGCCCCGACGCCTTCGAGTGGTCGCCTTCGCCGACACCGACGATCGCGACCTCGTCCGGTTGGATGTCGAGGGGCGTTGCCTGGCCCCAGTCGGTCCGCCGTCGGCTCACCGTGTCGTCCTCTCCGAGCGCTCAACCTTCGGTTTTCGAAAGACTTTTCCCTCTTCGATCCTACGCAGGTGACACCGGGGCGTCAAACGCGCCGGTTCCCAGGGGCGTGCTTTCCCACCACCTCGGTGTCGAGTTGCCAGGGCCCGCGCCGGGTGTGTGCTCGCAGTCCGGCAGAGAGGGCTTCGAGGAAACGGGCGCGCGGCCACTGGGTTGCCCCGAAACGTTCCAGGTGCTGGGTGTAGACCTGGCAGTCGACGAGGCTGAACTCCCAGCGTTGCAGCTGCCGCACGAGGGCGGCGAAGGCCACCTTCGAAGCATCGTCTGCGTCCGCGAACATGGACTCGCCGAAGAAACAACTCCCGAGGGAGACGCCGTACAAGCCGCCCACGAGCGCGTCTCCGCGCCAGGCTTCCGCCGAGTGGGCGTACCCCAGTTCGTGCAGGCGCAGGTAGGCGTCGACCATTTCGGCTGTGATCCAGGTTCCTTCTTGACCGGGCCGGGGGATCTCGGCACACCGGCGAATGACCCGTTCGAAGTTCGTATCAAGGGATAGCCGGAACGCTCCCCCGCGAAGCGCTCGCTTCACGCTGCGCGAAAGGTGCAACTCGCTCGGGAACAGCACCATGCGCGGATCCGGCGAGTGCCAGAGGATCGGGAGTCCCTCGTCGTACCAGGGAAAGATTCCGAGCGAATAGGCGAGGAGCAGGCGTTCGGGCGAGAGGTCGCCCCCGATGGCGAGCAGGCCGTCGGGGTCCGCCTCTTCCGGCGAGGGGAAGGCGATCTCTTTCCCGAGCCAGGTGATCGTCATGTCCGTGAGCCGCGCCGTCCGGTTCTATCGCACCAGCCAGCCCGCGAGGCCCTCCCCCGCTCCCACGGAAAGAGCGATCCCGCACTGTCCGGCGAAATAGGTCGACAGGACGACGGCCTGGGCGCCCGGGAAGGGCCGCCGAAAGCGGTTCCAGGCCAGTGCGGCGTCCGAGAACACGAAGAGTCCCGCGCCGACCAGGGCCAGCAGGGCGGAGAACTCGTCCTGGGCGAGCCACCGATTGGTCGCCTGCCAGGCCATTGCCACGATGGCGGCGACGTAGACCGCTACCGGCGTGCGCATCCGGCCGAGGACCGGGTAGAGAAACGCGTAGAACGGCAGGGCGACGCACAGCCAGGGGATCAGCGTGAGCAGGGGACCGGCTGTTGCGAAGGCGGCGACGTAGACGAGGTGGGCGGCAAGGAAGCTGGCGAGGCCTGCGGTGAAGCGGTCCCGGGGCAGCATGAGAAAGACGTCGCCGGCGAGGGACAGGAGCAGGCCGGTCACGACCAGTACCCGGTACGCCGGTTCCGTGTCTTCGCCCGCCTGGATCGCGAGGGCCAGGATCAGGAGCATCGTGAAGGGCTTGAAGACGTAGACAATCGGCGGGCGCTGTTTCAGGCTGCCCAGGATGCAGGCGGTCGCCGAGGCCGCGGCTGCCACGCAAAGGAACGCGTTGGTGGGTGCGTCGAACATGGGTTGCGTACCGCGCGACCGGATCCGTCGTGTGACCGGGGTCCGGGCAGCGAGTCAGGCCAAGCCGAGTTCCCGGTCCTGTACTTCGGGATCCGTGTGTTCGTACTCGATGATCTCGAGTTTCTCGAATGCCGTGCGGACGCGCGGACGCAGGAGACCGAGCCGCTTCAAGTTGGGAACGATCCGCGCAAAGATCAGCTTCCGGAAGGCCTGGCCGAAGTGGGATTCCAGCACGATCTGCTCGATCTCCTGGTGCGGCCAACCCATCGCATCGGCGATCTGGCTTCCCACGAGGCGGTTGCGCATCAGTTCGCACGCATAGATGATGAAGTCTTCGCGGTCGCGCAACTCGTTCTCGGGCATGTCATCGTAGTAGTCCGAGAGCGACAACATGCCGAAGGCCACGTGGCGCGACTCGTCGCGCATGACGTTGTAGATGAGGTCCTTCAGCAGGGGTTCCTGGGCCACCTGGTAGAGATTTCCGAACGCAGCCATCGCAAGGCCCTCGATGATGATCTGCATCCCGAGGTATTTGAAGTCCCAACGCGAGTCCTGGATCGTCGCGTCGAGCAGTTCCTTCAGGCTGTCCGTGATCGGCCACTCCCACTCGAGCTTTTCGTCGAGGTAGCGGTGGAAGACCTCGACGTGGCGCGCTTCGTCCATGGTCTGCGTTCCGGCGTAGTACTTCGCATCGATCCACGGCACGCCACCGACCAGCTGGGACGCGACGATGAGCGCGCCCTGCTCGCCGTGCAGAAACTGGGAGAGCTGCTGCGATACGGTGGCGTGTCGCATCCGGGCGCGTTCTTTCGCGTTCAACTTCTCGAACGGGGCGTAGCCCTGGAGGGGGTTCAGCCCCTCGGGAAGGATGTAGCTCTCGGGATCCACGGGCGTGTCCCAGGCGAGCTGCTCGGTGGCGTTCCACTGTTCGCGCTTCGCCTTCTCGTAGAGGTCGCGGAGCCCGTCCTTGATGGAGCCGTAGTTCCAGACGTAGTTGCTGTCGAAGGAGGTCAGGATCCCTTCGAGCTGCTCGTCGAGATCCTGGACCCGGGTGACGCGGGGTTCGAGTGACACAGTGGCCCCTCCATGACGGTTCGGGCGCGGAAAACAGCGTAGGTCCGCTGTCCTGGCGGGGCAAACACCCGGCGTGTGGCGGCGTCAGCCGAGCAGGCGCGCGGCGAGTTCCGCGTGGGCGGCGTAGGGCGGCGCCGTGTCGGACGTCATCGACCCGCCGCCGTAGCGCGCCTTGAGCGTGGCCACGCGTCGCGCCGGTGCCTCCAGGAGTCGGTCGGGCAGGGCTTCGAGGGCGGCGAGGGCGGCGTCGCGGACGTCGGTTCGCCGACAAGCGAGTACCGCATCGCAACCGGCCTCGAGGGCGAGTCGCACGGCGTCTCCCGGCGTGTAGTGATCTGCGACCGCAGCCATTTCGAGGTCGTCGCTGAAGAGAACGCCGTCGTAGCCCAGCTCGTGTCGGAGAAGGTCGAGGACCTGGCGCGAGAGGGTCGCCGGGTGTTCCGGATCCAGGGCGGTGGTGATGATATGGGCCGTCATGATGCTTGCGACGTCGGCATCGATGGCGGCGCGAAACGGGGGAAGCTCCACCTGGCGCAGCCGTTCGATCGGGTGGTCGATGCGCGGAAGCGCTACGTGGCTGTCGACACGGGTGTCGCCGTGTCCGGGAAAGTGTTTTGCGCAGGCGGCGACTCCGGCTCCTTGGAGTCCGGCGATCAGCGCGGCGGCGTGGCGCCCCACCGCCTCGGGCGTGGCCCCGAAGCTGCGGTCTCCGATGATCGGGTTTTCCGGATTGGTATCGACGTCGACGACGGGGGCGAAGTCGAGGCCGATACCGAGGTGGGCGAGTTCTTCTCCCAGGGCCGCACCGAGCGAACGGGTATCGCCGGTCCGGTCGCGTTCTCCCACGGCGCGCATCGGCGGCCATTCCGTCCAGGGGGCGCGGAGACGCTGGACGCGCCCGCCTTCCTGGTCGATGGCAACCAGTAGCGGGATCTCGTCGGGTGCAGCCGCGTGCAGTTCCGCGACCAGGCGGCGCACTTGTTCGGGCCCTTCCACGTTGCGCGCGAAAAGGATGACACCGCCAAGCCTCCCCTCGCGAACGAGTCCGAGCAGGTCAGCAGGTGCTTGTGTGCCGTCAAAGCCCGCGAAGAGCAGTTGCCCCGGTCGCCACGCCCCCATGCTCCGGAAACGTAGTCGAGCCCGCACGCGAGCGCTCCGGGGTGCTGTCGCGCCGTCCGTGGCCCGTGTTTCCTGCTTCCCGGTCGCTGGGTATTCCGAAACCGGTACTCTGTGCCCATGGCACAGGCAGCGGCCGTGGAGATCGACTGGCGGAAACGCGCGAAGGACGCGGCGCCGATCTTGCGGGCGGAGGCGCTCGCTTCCGAGCGCGAGGGAACGCTTACCGAAAAGGCGGTGCAGGCTCTGGCGCGGGGTGGGTTGTTTGGCCTGGCGGTTCCCCGTGAACTCGGAGGCGGCGAGCAGGGCTTCGGCGTGCAACTCGACGTCTACGAGGAACTCGCGCGTGCCGACGGCTCGGCGGGCTGGTGCCTGATGGCGAGTGCCAGCGCGTCGGCCTTCGCCGGCGCCTACTGTGCGCCCGACGCCGCCCGCGAGATGTTCGCTGCCCGGCCCTGGGTGGCCCATGCCGGCCAGTTTGCTCCGCGCGGTCAGGGGCAAGTCGTCGACGGGGGGTACGAAGTCACCGGTGATTTCAGTTTCGGAAGTGGTTCGGCCTACGCCACGTTCATTGCGGCCGGATTCATTCCCTTCGAGGCGGACAAGCCCCGGATGAGCGAGAACGGTCTTCCCGAGCTGCGGATCGCCGTGCTGCCGCGCGACAAGGTGCTGTTTCTGGGCAACTGGCACGTGGCGGGGCTCCAGGGAACCGGCAGCTTCGACTACGCCGTGAAAGGCCAAGGTGTACCCGAAGGGTTCACCTTCCCGCTCTTCGTGGACGCGCCGCGGACCGGGGGGGCGCTTTTCCACGCGGGCGTCCTGACGGCCACCGCTGTGGGGCATGCGGGCTTCGCGCTCGGCGTCGGGCGCCGTGCGTTGGATGAGATCGCGGCGCTGTCCCACCGGAAGATTCGGATGGGTGCAGAGACGACGGTCGCCCAGAGCCACCGCTTCCAGTTTGGTCTGGCGCGGGCCGAGGCGAATCTGCGCTCGGCGCGGGCCTTCGTGCACGAGGCCTTCGGCGCTCTCGAGCAACGTGTTCTGGGCGGCGACGCGCCGACCCTCGAGCAACGGGCGCTGGTGCGGACGGCGACCACCTGGGCCACGGAGGTCGCAGCGGAAGTAGCGGACTTCGCGTACCGCTTCGCCGGCACCGACTCGCTCCGGCTGCCCAGCGATCTCCAGCGGGCCTGGCGGGACATTCACGCGGGCACCCAGCACATCTTCGTGGACGAGAAGACCTACCTCGATTCGGCCCAGGTCATCCTGGGCATCGCACCGGAGAACGTTCCCCTCTGAGTGCCGGACGGGAGCAACGGGGATCGGGCGTCCGGTACGAGGAGGCGCCGGACGGCTATTTCGAGCGTCGCGTGCTGCGCCGCTATGCCGGCGTGGGCTCGCTCTGGGCGCTCGGTGTCGGGGCCGTCATTTCCGGAGATTTCTTCGGGTGGAACTTCGGGATCGCGGCCGGGGGGTTCGGCGGGCTGCTGATCGCCACGTTGGTGATCACCGTGCTCTACGGCGGGTTGTGCTTCAGCATTGCCGAGATGACGGCGGCGCTTCCGCATACCGGCGGCGCGTACTCCTTCGCGCGCTCGTCCATGGGACCCTGGGGCGGGTACGTCACGGGACTCGCCGAGAACATGGAGTACATCCTCACGCCCGCGGTGATCGTGGTCGGGATCGGCGGCTACCTCGGTGCGATTTTCGGCACGCCGGACGCGTGGGCACCGCTCTGGTGGCTGCTTTCCTACGCAATCTTCGTAGGGCTCAACATTGCTGGCGTGGAGACCAGCTTCCGCTTCACGGTCTTCATCACGCTGCTCGCTCTCGGGATTCTGGTCGTGTTCTGGATCGGCGCTCTCGGAAGTTTCGATTTGTCGCGATACGCCTTCGACATCGCGCCGGAGACCGGGGGGAGCGTCTTCCTGCCCTTCGGCTGGGGAGGCGTGCTCGCGGCGTTGCCCTTCGCGATCTGGTTCTACCTCGCGATCGAGCAACTGCCCCTTGCGGCCGAGGAGGCCCGGGCTCCCCAGCGCGACCTCCCTCGCGGACTCCTGCTCGGTCTCGCGACCCTCGTCGTCTGCGCCTTCCTGACGCTCATCCTGTCCGCCGGGATTGCCCCCGGCGCCGATGCCTTGGGTCGCTCCAACGAGCCCCTGTTCGCCGGGCTGCGCACGATCTTCGGCGCCGGCATGGGCGCGAAACTCCTCGCCTTGCTCGCGGTAGCGGGCCTGGTCGCCAGTTTTCACACGATCATCTTCGCCTACGGCCGTCAGATCTATTCCCTGTCCCGTGCCGGTTATTTTCCGCGCTGGCTTTCGGTCACCCACGGCCGTCGCCAGACGCCCCACGTGGCTCTCGTCGCGGGGGCGGTGCTCGGCTACGGGGTGGCCTTCGCCATCCACGCCTTGGGCTCGGAACATCCCGTCGGTGCGGTGTTGCTCAACATGGCGGTCTTCGGAGCGGTGCTCTCCTACGGACTCCAGATGCTGTCGTTCCTGCTGCTGCGCCGCCGCTTCCCCGATGTCGCGCGGCCCTACCGCAGCCCCCTCGGCAGTACAGGGGCGGCGGTTGCCCTCGCCATCTCGTTGCTGACGCTGTTCGCGCTCTTCGCGGCGGACCCGGTGTACCGGAAGGTGGTCGTTGGAGCCGCCGTCTGGTACGCGCTCGGTCTCGTCTGGTTCGCCTTGTGGGGTCGTCACCGGCTGGTGCTCGCGCCCGAGGAAGCCTTCGCTATGCGCGACGCCGGAACGTCGCCGAACCCGCCAGGAGCGTCGCCGCCAGGAAGGTGAGTCCGGCGGGTCCGAGCCCGGGGACGCCGGGCGTGGTCTCGCTCTGGCCTTCGAGGCTTGCGCAGTCGGGGTCGTCCGGGAAGTCGGTGAGGCCATCGCCATCATTGTCGACCTCGTCGCTGCATTCGGGCCGGACGGTGGCGATGATTTGGCTGCGGTAGGTGGCCAGGTCGACGGAATAGGATTGGTTGCCGTACAGCGACGTCATGGGAGACTGGCAGCCGAACGCACCGAGGGCGAAGAGGATGCCGGCAAGTTCCCAGTCGGTTCCGTTCTTCACGAAGAGAGCCCCGCCCGAGTCCCCGTTCACGTTCTGTGCTTCGTGAAGGCTGCCGCCCTGGTCGAAGTCCGTGACCAGGGAGCGCGTGGACAATGCCGTGAGATAACTGTCGATCGTGTTGGTGCCCCAGCGGATCGACTTGGATCCGCTCCAGGCGTAGCCGTCGATCGCGCCGCATTCCGTTACCGCGGCTCCCCGGTCGTTCCCGTTTCCCGCCATGATCACGCTTTCTCCTGTGAGGCTGGGGTTTGCGTTGATCGGCAGGATCGGGAGAGCCGGAGACGGATCGATCTGGAAGGCCATCAGGTCCGCGGCCACCCCACCGTCGTCGAACCGCACCTTCGAACCGGCGACGTCGGGATAACTGACGCCGTCGATCTCGACCGGACCGACCCCAGTGTGGTTGGCGGTCAGCACCCATCCGTTTCCCACGTAGACCGCTGAGAACTGGGAGCGTTTTCCGACGTGGATGAAGCCGGGGTCGTCGGCGGGCGCCGTGGTGTTTCCCGTTCCGTCCCCCGAGTCGATGAGCACTGCGGCGGCGGGGTTGGCAAGTGCGCCGGTAAGGAGCGCAACCAGGCCGAACTGGCGAAGAAGCCGCTGGCGGGAGGAGGAGGAGGTTTGGAGCACAGTAGATTCCTGCCATAGGGAACCTACCGAATCCGCCAGCAGGTCGTTCCCGACCGGATCGGCGGAACGCTCCTGGCACTGGAACCCGCTGGTTTCGGCGCCCCGCGGGGTGAAGGCAACTGGTTAGAGCGCCGAAAGTCCCGTGATCTCCTTGCCGAGAATCAGGGTGTGGATGTCGTGGGTTCCCTCGTACGTTCGCACCGTTTCGAGGTTCACCATGTGCCGCATGGACTGGTAGTCGTCCACGATTCCGTTGGCGCCGAGCAGGTCGCGCGCGGCGCGAGCAACGTTCAACGCCATGTCCACGTTGTTACGCTTCGCCATCGAAACCATCGCGTGGTGGAGGCGTTCCGCGTCCTTGAGCTGGGCCACGCGAAGGGCCAGCAGTTGGGCCTTCGTGATCTCCGTCAACATGTCGGCGAGCTTCGCCTGGGTCAGCTGCTTTCCCGCCAAAGGGCCGCCCTGCACGGTTCGCTCCCGGGCGTACTGCACCACCTCTTCGTAGCAGGCCATGGCCGCACCGATCGCACCCCAGGCGATTCCATAGCGGGCCTGGGTCAGGCACGAGAGCGGTGCCTTGAGGCCCTCGGCGCCGGGGAGCCGGTTCGCTTCGGGGACTTCCACGTCCTGGAGGAAGAGCTCCGAGGTGACGGACGCCCGCAGCGAGAACTTGCCCTTCATGTCGCGAGCGTCGAACCCGGCGCGGTCGTTTTCGATGAGGAAGCCGCGGATGCCGTCCTCGGTGCGCGCCCAGACGAGTGACACGTCCGACACGCTGCCGTTCGTGATCCACCGCTTTGTTCCGTTGAGCACCCAGCCGTCGCCGTGCCGCACGGCCTTGGTGATCATTCCGCCGGCGTGACTCCCGAAATCGGGCTCGGTGAGGCCGAAGCAACCGATGGCCGTGCCCTGGGCGAGGGCGGGCAGCCAGCGGTCTTTCTGGGCCTCGCTTCCGTAGCGGTGGATCGGGTACATCACGAGCCCGCCCTGGACCGATGCGAACGAACGCAGGCCCGAGTCGCCGCGCTCGAGTTCCTGCATTACCAGGCCGTAGGCCACGTTGTTCATGCCGGCGCAGCCCCAACCCGTGAGGTTGGCCCCGAACAAGCCGAGTTCGGCCAACTTCGGGACCAGCCCCATGGGAAAGGAACCGTCCTGGCGCACGTGTTCCTGCACGCACGGCAGGAATTCCCGGGTCACGAACTCACGGACGGTATCTCGTGCGGCGCGTTCCTCGTCGGAAAGGAGCGCATCGAGTTCGAGGAAGTCGACGCCTTGGAAATCTGTCACGGGGATCGTCCCGGCTTTGCAGGGCCGCCCGGGTCAGGCCGACGCGGAACCGCTGGTGCCGCCGTGCGCCTGGCCGCGCTCGATCTGCGTGAGGCGCTTGTTGATGCGGGCGAGCTTGCGCTCGACCCGGCCGAGGTCGTCCCGTGAGGCCAGGCCGATGGTGCCCAGCACGCGTTCCACGGTTTCGCCGATCTGGGATTCGGCCTGGCCGCGCCACTTTTCGAGTCCCTTCACGACGGAATTCTTCCGGAGGTCGCGCTGAAGCTGACGCACCTGCTTGCGGGTCTGCTTTTCGAAGCTCTTGCGGTTCTTCGCGAACTGCTTCTCGAGCTGTTTGCGGCGTCCGTTCCAATCCTGCTGGACGCGCTGGATCTCCTCGTCGATGCGATCTCGGGCGGCGTTCAGTCTCTCCCGCCCCTCTTCCACGATGCTGGTCTGGGTCTGCGCCACGTGGGCTCTCCTCTCTCTGGGATCCCGGCTGCCCCGGTGACAGGGGCGGCAGTCCGGGTCGCTCCCGGTGTTCGGAGGCATCTTAACACGGTGCGTCATGCCGTCAAGCTGGCCCCGAGGAAATCACGATACGAGAAATTTAGTCTTTATATTTCAGTGTATTACGCTGATGAAGGGGGCTGTCGGGACGCAACGCGATGCGGCAATCAGTAGCGCGCGATGGCGCTGGACCAGGTAAAGCCCGAGCCGAAGGTCGTCATGGCCACCAGCTGGCCGCGCGAGAGCCGACCGGCGCGCACGACCTCGTCCAGCAGGATCGGGATGGACGCGGCCGAGCAGTTGCCGTAGCGCTGGATGTTGTTCACGCAGCGCTCGGGCGGGATTTCCAGTTGCTGCATGACGTACTCGTTGATCCGCAGGTTGGCCTGGTGGAAGAGGAAGACCTCCACGTCTTCGAGCTTGAGACTCGCCGCGTGGAGGGTCTCGAGGAGGACCTCGGGCATCCGCTTGACCGCGTGCTTGAAGACGAAGCGGCCCTCCATGTACGGGAAGTGCCGCCGCTCCTCGAGGTGCTCTTTGCTGATCCGCACCGGGGTGAACCCGGACCCCGGCGCCTCGATCCAGAGACGCCGCGCGTGGGCGCCTTCGGCGTGGAGGCGGACTTCGAGGATGGCCGAAGGGTCGGCTTCGTCCTCGTTGGCTTCGAGGATCACGGCGCCGGCGCCGTCTCCGAACAGAACCGCGACGTCCCGCCCCGCATCGGTGAGATCGATTCCGGTCGAGTGCACCTCGCACCCGACGACCAGCACGCGTTGGAACTGTCCAGATTCGACAAAACTCTTGGCGACGCCCAGGGAATAGGCGAAGCCGCTGCATTGCGCGCGCAGGTCGAAGCAGGGGATGTCGTCCACGTCGAGTGCCTCGTGGAGGAAGAACGACGTGCCGGGGAACTCCGCCTGGGCGGAAAGGGTGGCGAGCACGATGCAGTCGAGGTCCCGGGCTTCCAGGCCGGCCGCTTCGAGCGCGCGTTCGCTGGCCTCGCGTGCCAGGTCGGCGGGCATCTGGCCGGGCTCGATGAACCGGCGTTCGTGGATGCCGGACCGCTGGCGGATCCACTCGTCGCTCGTGTCCATGAGTTCCGCCAGGTCGTCGTTGGTGACGACCCGGTCCGGAACGTACATGCCGGTTCCGGTGATCTTGGCCCGTCGTGTGCAGCGTTGCTCGAGCTGGGTCATGTCCTCACCCCCCCTGGGCGCTGGCCGCCCGGTCCCCGTCGAAGCCGTCGTCCGTGGCGCCGATGGTATGGGCGCCATTGCCGGATTCCCAGAGTGTCTCGCCGGCCCGCGTGAGCAGCGCCTCGAAGCCGCGTCGCTCGAGGGCCGATACGGCGACGCCGCCGTGACGCTCGGCGATGGCGGCGCCGACGCCCGGCGGGAGCCGGTCGATCTGGTTGAACACGAGGATCTCGGGCGTGCGACCCTCGTCGATCTCGTCCAGGACTTCCCGCACCGCGGCGATGTGGCGCTCGAAGTCGGGCGACGCGACGTCGACGACGTGCAGCAGGAGCGAGGCCTGGGAAATCTCTTCGAGGGTCGCGCGAAAGGCGGCGACCAGGTCTCGCGGGAGATCCCGGATGAAGCCGACGGTGTCGGTGACGATCACCTCGCGGTCGCGGGGGAAGCGCAGCCTTCGCGACGTCGGATCCAGCGTGGCGAACATCTGGTCCGCGATGAAGACGTCCGTCTGGGTAAGTGCACGCAGAAGGGTGCTCTTGCCGGCGTTCGTGTAGCCGACGATAGACAGGACGGGAAGGCCCCGCCGTTCGCGTTGCTTGCGCCGGGCACTGCGCTGGCGCCGAAGCTTTTCCAGCTCTCGCTCGAGACGACGGATCCGTTCGCGCGTGCGGCGCCGGTCGATTTCGAGTTTCTGTTCGCCGGGGCCGCGTCCCCCGATGCCGCCGGCGAGGCGGGACAAGGACAGGTCGGCGCGCTGGGAAAGCCGGGGAAGCCGGTAGCGGAGTTGTGCGAGTTCCACCTGGAGCTTTCCGTCTCGGGTCCGGGCGTGCTGAGCGAAGATGTCGAGGATCAGCTGGGCGCGATCGATGACGCGGAGATCGAGCCGCTCGCCAAGGTTTCGCGCCTGGGCGGACGTCAGGTTCTGGTCGAAGATCACGAGGTCGACGTCCTGCTGGAAGGCCCGCACTACCAGGTCTTCGAGGCGGCCGGCGCCCAGCAGGGTCTTGCGGTCGACCTGGGCGCGTTGCTGGGTCACCAGCTCCACGACCTCGACGCCGGCCGAGCGCGCGAGTTCCTTGAGTTCCGCCACCTGGCCGGCCACTTCGTCCTTGCTGCGTCCGGCGGTGACGGACACCAATACGGCGCGCTCGCCGCCCGTGACTTCGCGGGTGCGAGTCTGCCGCGCGAGTTCTTCTTCGAGCGCCCCGATCCACTCGCGAAAATCGAGCTGGAGCTGGGCGGGGGGGACCGGGTCCATCAGGTCCACGGCGGTTCCGTCCCGGTTGGCCGGGCGCAGAGAGGCGACGTGGGCCAGGCCGGGGAGTCCGTCGTCGCGGGTGCCGATCGCGACCATTGCGTCGAGGCGCAGAAGCGCGAGGTCCGTCAGGTCGTCGCGGGTCAGCGGCTCTTCGTCCACGTGGGTGTGGATGCAGCGCAGGCCCCGGAGCCGTCCGCGGCCGGCACGCATGCGCCCCCAGTCGGGCAGGGTGATCGAGCGCGCATCGCCCACCATCACGTGGGTGACGGCGCCCCGCCGGTCGACCAGGACCCCCACCTGCCGGCCCGTCTCGTGGGTCAGCGCCGAGAGGAAGCGGGCGAACTCCTGGGTCAGCAGGTGTTCGGGCGCAAGGCGCCTGCGGCCCAGCCGCTCGAGCTGGCGGACCTGGCTGGCCTTGAGGCCGTTTGTGTTTCCGAAGATCTGAATCGCGTCGACTCGCTGCGGGTCGCCCGGCTCCCGCTCCCCGGGCGGCATTGTAGCGCTCCACCGACGGGAGCCGGAGCAAGGCTTTTGCCCCCGTGGGGAGTCGCCTACCATTTCGCCGACAACCGACTTGCCGGTCGCTGCTGGGCGGCCGAAGAGGAGAGGCATGTCCGACGCCACCAAGCCGCTGGCCGTGCTCGTGCTCGCCGCGGGCCAGGGAACCCGGATGAAATCGGGGCTTGCCAAGGTCCTGCATCCGCTCGGTGGCCGCCCGATGCTTCACCACGTGCTTGCGGCCGCGGAGGCGTTGCAGCCCGAGCGGCTGGTCACCGTGGTCGGTCGCGACGCCGACGCCGTGTGCGAGGCCTTCGCCGGCCGCTCCCAGTTCGTTCTTCAGGAGCAACGGCGGGGAACCGGCCATGCGGTGCTCCAGACCGAGTCGGCCCTCGAGGGCTTTTCCGGGGACGTGCTGGTGCTCTACGGCGACACCCCGCTCCTGACGGCGGAGACCCTGCGGCGCCTGCAGGAGCACAAGCGGGCGACCCAGGCCGACCTGGTGCTGCTCTCGGCGGCTGTGGACGTGCCGGGAATCGTGTTGCGGGACGCTTCGGGCGCGCTCGCGGGGGTGGTGGAGGCCACCGATGCGAGTCCCGAGGAACTCGGGATCGAGGAGCGCAACACGGGGGTCTACCTCGTGGACCGGGACGTGCTCTGGAAGAGCCTCGCCCAGGTGGGCCAGGACAATGCCCAGGGCGAGGTCTACCTGACCACGGTCGTCGAGATCCTGCTCCGAGAGGGTCGCCAGGTTGAGGTGCTCCGGATCGAAGACGACGACGAGGGCATCGGCATCAACGACCGGGTCGACCTGGCGCGCGCCGAGGCCGCCCTCCGCACGCGAACGTTGAACCGCCTCATGCGCGAAGGTGTCACTATCGTCGACCCGGCCAACACGGCGGTGGACGTCGACGTTTCGGTGGGCCGGGACACCCGGATCGAACCGGGGTCTGTGATCCAGGGCGCGACACGAATCGGGGAGCGTTGTCACGTGAAGCCGGGCTGTGTGATCGAGGAAAGCGTTCTGGGCGACGATGTCGTGGTGGGTCCCTCGGCGCACCTCCGCCCGGGCTGCGCCCTTGGCGACGGTGTCCGCATCGGAAACTTCGTCGAGGTCAAGAACGCGAACCTCGGAGCCGGCGTCAAGGCCGACCACCTGTCCTACATCGGAGACGCAGACGTCGGCGACGGTGCGAGCTTTGGCTGCGGCGCGATCACCGTCAACTACGACTGGAAGAAGAAGCACCGCACGACGGTCGGGGCGGGCGCCGTCGTCGGCTGCAACGCGAACCTCGTCGCGCCGGTCCGCGTGGGTCGCAATGCGTCGATTGCGGCGGGTTCGACGATCACGAAGGACGTTCCCGACGGTTCTCTCGCCGTGGCCCGCGCGCGCGGCCAGAAACACGTGGACGGCTGGAGCCGGCGCAAGCGGCCCGAAGAGAAGCTCGACTAGGAGACCTGGGATGTGTGGGATCGTCGGATACGTCGGAAGGGATCGCCGCGCGATGGATGTCCTCCTGGACGGCCTGCGGCGGCTGGAGTACCGCGGGTACGATTCCGCAGGGGTCGCGATCTTTTCTGACGGACAGGTCGCGGTGCGCCGCGCACTGGGAAAACTCCGGGCCCTCGAGGAGATGCTTCGCGACGATGCGCTTCCCGGCAGCATCGGGATCGGTCACACCCGGTGGGCGACCCACGGGAAGCCCTCCGAGCGCAACGCGCACCCCCATCGCGCCGGATCGGTCGTGGTCGTTCACAACGGGATCATCGAAAACTACCGGGACCTGCGCGCCGAGATCGAAGCGACGGGCCGTCCCGTGGAATCCGAAACGGACACGGAACTCATCGCGCACCTCGTCGACATGGAACTCGAAACCGGCCGCGAGATCGTCGACGCCGTGCGAGCGGCGTGCCTCCGGCTCGAAGGCTCCTACGCGCTCGCTGCACTGAGCGCGGCGGATCCGAGCCGGGTGGTTGCCGCCAAGAATGGCGGCAGCCCGATCATTCTCGGGTTGGGTGAGAAGGAGGCCTTTCTCGCGAGCGACGTCCCCGCGATCCTGCCCTACACCCGCCAGATGCTCTTTCTCGAGGACGGAGAGTTCGCCGTCCTGACGAGCGATGGCGTCCAGATCCTGGACGGGGGCGGGTCCGTCGTCGAGCGTGCCCCGAAGCCGATCCAATGGGACCCGGTTGCGGCAGAGAAGGGCGGCTACGACCGCTTCATGCAGAAGGAGATCTTCGAGCAGCCGCGCGCCGTCCTGGACACGATCGGCACGCGCGTGCACGAGGGCGATGTCGACGTGACGCTCGACGGCATGGATCTCGGCGAAGAAATGGCCTCGCAAATCGAGCGGCTGTTCCTCGTCGCCTGCGGTACGGCCTACTACTCCTGCCTGGTCGGCAAGTACCTCTACGAACAGATCGCCGGCATTTCCGTCGAGGTCGACCTCGCCAGCGAATTCCGGTACCGGAACCCGATCCTGGACGACCGCAGCGTGGTGATTCCGGTTTCCCAGTCCGGCGAGACCGCCGACACGCTCGCCGCGCTGCGTCTGGGAAAGGAGCACGGAGCGCGGGTCATCGCCATCTGCAACGTTCGGGATGCGACGATCGCTCGCGAGAGCGACGACGTTCTCTATACCCACGCGGGTCCGGAAATCGGTGTGGCGTCGACCAAGGCCTTCACCACGCAGGTGGTGGCCCACTACCTGCTCGCGCTCAAGCTGGGCATGACGCGCGGACGCCTGTCCGAAGATGCAGCGCGCGAGCACATCCGCTGCCTGATGCGTCTGCCGCGCCTGTTGGAGCGCACGTTGCTGCTGGATGGGCCGGTGCGTGCGATCGCCCAGAAGTACTACCACGCATCGAACTTCCTGTTCCTCGGCCGTGGGATCATGTACCCGATCGCGCTCGAAGGGGCGCTCAAGCTCAAGGAGATCTCCTACATCCACGCCGAAGGCTATGCGGCCGGTGAGATGAAGCACGGTCCCATTGCCCTGATCGACGAGGACATGCCGGTCCTGGTCGTTGCGAACCAGAGTGCGGTCTACGACAAGGTGCTGTCCAACCTCGAACAGGTTCGCTCCCGGGATGGCCAGGTGATTGCCGTCGCAACCGAAGGCGACAGCGAGATTGCCGACAAGGCGAACGATGTGATCTACATCCCGGATCTCGGCGAACACCTGACCGCGGTTCTCGCGACGGTGCCCCTCCAACTCCTGGCGTACCACGTGGCCGTGCTCAAGGGGACGGATGTCGACCAGCCGCGCAACCTCGCGAAGAGCGTCACCGTCGAGTAACCTCCGGGTCCCGCCGAGAGATCCTTCCTCCGAGGAGAGTGCGCGTTGCGCGACGCGGCGTCCGCGTTGTTGGATGACCTGAACCCCGAGCAGCGGTCCGCGGTGGAGACGACCGAAGGTCCCCTGCTGGTCCTGGCCGGGGCGGGTAGTGGGAAGACGCGTGTCCTGACCCACCGCATCGCCTACCTGATCGGGGTCTGCGGCATCGCCCCCGAGAGCATTCTGTCGGTCACCTTCACCAACAAGGCGGCGGGCGAGATGCGTGAGCGCGTCGGGAAGCTCCTGGGTCCCGGTGCCGAAGGGGTCTGGCTCGGGACCTTCCACTCGACGTGTGTGCGGATCCTGCGCCGGGATATCGGCCACATGGGCTTTTCGCGCGGCTTCGCGATCTACGACCAGGGCGACAGTCTTGCGCTCGTCAAGGAGGCCGTGCGCCGGCAGGGGCTGGACCCGAAGGAGGTGGACCCCCGTCGGATGGAGTGGCGGATCGACCAGTGGAAGAACGCCGGCGTCGGCCCGGGGGCCGCCTTCGATGCGGCGGCGGACTTCGAGGCGCAGCGCGCGGCGGAAGTCTATGCCACCTACCAGCGGCTCCTCGTCGACGCGAATGCCCTCGATTTCGGCGATCTCCTGCTGCGGACCGTCGAGCTGTTCGAGCGCTTTCCGGAAGTGCTGCGTTGGTACCGGCAGCGTTGGCAGTACCTGCTCGTCGACGAGTACCAGGACACGAACCGGGTGCAGTACAAGCTCGTGCAGCAGCTCGCCGCCGAACATCGCAACCTCTGCGTCGTCGGCGACGGCGACCAGTCTGTCTACGGTTGGCGTGGGGCGGACATCCGCAACATCCTGGATTTCGAAGAGGACTATTCCGACGCGAAGGTCGTGTTGCTGGAGCGCAACTACCGTTCCGTGCAGCCGATCCTGGAAGGGGCGAGCGGAGTTATTGCCCACAACGTTGCGCGCAAGGACAAGCGCCTCTACACCGAGCGCGAAGGCGGCGAGAAGATCGCGATCTTCGAGGCCGAGGACGATCGCGAAGAGGCCGCGTTCGTGGTGCGGGAGATGCTGGCGGCGCAGCGGAGCGGAGATCGCACGTGGGGACAGTTTGCGATCTTCTATCGCACCAACGCCCAGTCGCGACTCTTCGAGGAGGAACTGCTCAAGTACGACGTTCCCCACGTCGTCGTGGGCGGGGTGCGCTTCTACGAGCGGGCCGAGGTCAAGGATGCGCTCGCCTGGTTGCGGTTGCTGGTCAACCCGGCGGATTCGATGGCGCTCCGGCGGGTGGTTGCCCGTCCCGCGCGCGGGATCGGCCAGACGACCCTGGAGCGCGCCGCCGCCCTCGCCGCGGAGCACGAGGAGCCGCTGCTCGAAGGTCTTCGGCGCCTCGCTGACCAGGGTGCGGCGCGCACCGCAAAGAGCATTCGCACGTTCCTGGCGCTCCTCGAAGCGGTCGGCGACGAAATTCGCGGCGCTTCGACGGCCGAGGCCCTGGCGGTGGTGCTCGACCGCTCGGGCTATCTCCGCGCGCTCGAGCGAGAGGGTTCGCCCGAAGCCGAGGCGCGTCTCGAAAACCTCCGCGAATTGCTCTCCGCCGCCGACGATTTCGGGCGTGAACTGGAACCCGACGCGTCGGAAGAGCGCTCGGAGGTCGAGCTGTTTCTCGACCAGGTGGCGCTGGTGTCGGACATCGACGCCTGGGAGCGGAGAGACGAATGCGTGTCCCTCATGACGGTCCACACGGCGAAGGGGCTGGAGTTCCCCGCCGTCTACGTCGTCGGACTCGAAGAGGGCATCTTCCCCCATGCCGGAGCCATGCGGGACGAGGGCGGTATCGAGGAGGAGCGTCGGCTCTGCTACGTCGCGATGACCCGTGCCATGGAACGCCTCGTATTGACGAGTGCCCGCGAGCGTCATCGCTGGGGTTCGCGCACCTACGGCGTCGCTTCGCGGTTCCTGCGCGAGATTCCGGACGACGCGTTGGAGCGCCCCCTCGCCGGGGGCGCGCGTGTGCCGGGAGACTCGACCCTCGACTTCTCCTATTCCCAAGAAGCCGGGGGAGACGATATGGACGACGCGCTCGCCCCTGGATTGCGCGTGCAGCACCCGATCTTCGGACCGGGCGTCGTGCTCCAGGTGCTCGGCAAGGACGCCGGCCGGAAGCTGCGGATTCGCTTCGAGCGCGCCGGGGTGAAGACGATCGTGCTCCGCTACGCGAATCTCGAGATCGGTTAGGTCGGCGTTCCCTTGAGTTCGACGACGTTTCCGTCGGGGTCTCGAATGTACATCGAAGGGCCCATACCGAGCGCGCCGTAGCGCTGGGATACCTCTCCGGGTTCCACGCCATGCGCTTGCAGGTGCGCCCGGATGGCTTCGGCGTCGAACGGATCCACCTGGACAGCAAAGTGGTCGACGTTGCGGGCACCGGGGTCGGGCGGGCCGCCGCCGGCACGGCCGAGCGACCCCGCGAGGTCTACCAGGTCGATCAATTGCGCGCCGGCTCGCAGCTGGATCAGTCCCAGGGCTTCGACCCGACGTTCCTCCACGCAGCCGAGGACGCCGCAATAGAACGCGAGGGCGCGCTCGACGTCGGCAACCCGGAGGACCACGTGGTCGAGACCGGCGATCGTGACGGCGTTCACCGCAGGCGCACCTCGAAGTCGCCACGGTAGACCAGGTCGTGGGGCCGGGTGAAACGGATCGCCCGAAACGAGGGCCGGCCGCCTGCGTCTCGGATGGTTTCGATCCACGCGCTTCCAGCCGGAAGTTCGCCAACGGCGCGGAGCAGCGCGTCTCCCATGGGGAAGACCGCGAGCTCCGGCTCCTGCACGAGGTAGACATGGCGCGGGGTGCCGGAGAGAGTGGCCCCCGGCCCCGGCGGCCCGGACCGGAAGAGTTGCCAGACGGGCTCGTCGAGTTCGAGTTCCGGCCGCATCAGGACCAGCGGCGCGTGGAAGCCCCAGTCGAGGCTCACGACCGCGGCGTTCGCGGGAAGCGCCTGGGCAAAGGTTCCGAGCGCTCCCGACCAGCGCCCGATCCCACCGGTCGTGCGCACCGTTTCCAGGGTCTGCACCGCGGCGTACGCATTTCCGCCGAGCGCCGCCGCTACGCCGAGGGCCGCAAGCGCCCGCAGCACGCTGGCGCGGCTCTGCCAGAGGCGCGCCGCCGCCAGGGCCACGAGGAGCTGGGGCAAGGGCAGGATGTTCATCAGGTGATGAATGCGGGCGGCCCGCGGCACAGCGAGCAGCAGCAGTCCCGTCGCCACGGCAGCGCCGATCGCGAAGAGGTCGCGTGGATCCGCCTTGCCGTGCCGCCGGTCGCGCAGGACGCCCAGAACGACGACGACCAGGCTCGCGACCAGGAGCCAGGGGAAGGCCGTTTGGGCCGCTTCGCCCGCGGCACCCATGCGCTCGAAGCTGCCCCCGGCGAGGATGAGGCGCTCGAAGTACGAACCGTCGAGGAAGTGGCCCCAGGCTTCGAGCTTTTCGTTCCAGTCGTCGCCGCGCGCGGTTGCGCTGTGGAGCATCGCGCGAGTCGCACCCAGCACGCCGGGGAGGGTCAGCAGCATGGGTGCAGCGCCGATTCCGAGTCCGAGGACAGCGCTGGAGACGGCCCGATGTCGCTTCGCCGCCTGGCGGAGTCCTGGCCCGCGCCAGGCGGCGGCGAGGGCCAGCGCGGCACCGAGGATGAACGTGGCGGCGTCGAGCTTGTTGGTGATGCCGAGGCCGAGCAGCACGCCGCCCAGGGCGAGACGGCCCCGGGAATCGCGTTGCCAGCCGCGTACGAGGAGCCACAAGCCGCCGCCGCGACAGACGAGGGCCAGGGAAACCGAGCCCCAGTCGTGACGCGTCACGAAGAGAAAGCTCGGGTCGACCGCGAGGAGGGCGGTGGCCAGCACGGCAACCCCGAGGCCCCAGACCGCGTTCACCCAGAGCATGCAGAGGATCAGCCCGAGGCACCCCGCCGTCAGGGTTGCCCACCGGAGGGTCTCGCCATCCGCTTCGAACAAGCCGAAGACGGGGATCAGCAAATGGCTCTTCAGGGCGCTCATGTAGGGCTGGGTCATGAGCGGGAACCAGCCGCCGAACAGCCAGGTGTTGCGTGCCCCGGGGATCGACAGCGGACGCCCCCCCTCGCGCAGGAACTCCGAAGCCGGCGTGGCCTGGATGACCTCGTCGTAGTAGAGCCCGGGTGTTTCGAGGTGCCGTCCGGCGAAACCGAGCACCGCCGCACAGAGCAGGACGGCGACGCCCAGCAGGGCCAGCTGCTCGCGCTTCACTGGCCCCTCCCTGCGCTTGACGCCACCCGCGCAGCATCGCACGCTTCGCGGCCAGTCACCGCGACCGAGGTCCCTTGCCGTTTTCTCCCGATCTTCACGCGCGGTTGGTCCACGAGATCGAACCGGAGGGACCCACGAGCGGGTCTTCGTGTCCGGTGTGCCGGGGCCGCGAGGCACGCGCCCGGTTCCGGGTGGAGGGCGTGGCTTCCCCCGTTGTCGTCTGCACGGGGTGCGGGACGGGTCGCTACGAGCCGCCGCTCGATTCCGGCGCGGTGCTCGGTGGCTACCCGGCGGAGTACTACGGGCAACTGGGGACGAAGTTCCACCGCCTCGTCGAGGTGCTCGTCCGGCTCGCTGCCAGCCGCCAGGTGGCGTTCCTCGCCCGGGGCCTGCCGCCCCGGGCGCGCGTGCTGGACGTCGGTTGTGGCCGCGGGGTGATCCTGGGTCCGCTGGCCGATCGCGGTTTCGAGGCCCACGGCGTCGAGATCCGGGTGGAGGCGGCCGAGGGCGTCGATCCTCGGGCGGAAATACGCATCGCGCCGCGTCTGGCCGAGGCGGGCTACGCGGCGGCGTTTTTCGACGAGGTGGTGGTCTGGCACGTGCTCGAGCACGTTGCGGATCCCCGGCGCACCCTCGCCGAGGCCCACCGCGTCCTGCGGCCCGGGGGTCGGCTCGTGGTGGCGGTTCCCAATTTTTCGAGTGCCCAGGCCCGCTGGTCCGGGGCGGCGTGGTTCCACCTGGATGCGCCCCGGCACCTGCACCACTTCCCCCTCGAGGCGCTGGAAACCCTGCTGGCTGGCTCGGGTTTCGAAGTGGAGTCGCGTCACCACTTCTCGCTGCGCCAGAACCCCTTCGGTTGGGTCCAGAGTGCGCTCAATCGCCTGGGAATCTTGCCGCGCAACGGGTTGTACACGCTGCTGCACGACCGGCGCCGGGACCGAGCGCCGCCCTACGATCTGCCCACGCGGTTCGGTCTGGTGGTGCTCGGCCTGCTGGCCGCGCCCGTCGCCCTGGCGGCGTCCATCGTGGCGGCGCTCCTGCGCAGCGGGGCAACGAGTCACGTGGTCGCGCGCAAGCCCGGTCATGCTTCGCGCCACGAGTCGCCCGCGCCGGATCATTCTTCGCGCCCTGGGTCGCCCGCGCCGGATCATTCTTCGCGCCACGAGTCGCCCGCGCGGTAGCGCACCAGGCGGCGGGCGATCGCGTCGGCAAGGGCCTCGTTGCCGGCGGCCCGAGCGGCGTCGCGGGCCTCGGTCGCGGTCCGGACTGCAGCCTCGCGGCGGCCCGCCCGGGCGTAGGCGGCCGCCAAGGTGTCGAGAGCCGCGGGGGAGTTTCCGGTGAGTCGAGCGGCCCGCTGTGCCAGGACGACGGCTTCGTCCGCGGAGTTGGGGACCGCGGCGGGGTTTGTGGCCAGGAGCCAGGCCAGATTGTTGGCGACGGTGGGATAGGCGGGTGCGATCCGGGCAGCGGCGCGCCATTGCTCGACGGTTCCCGCCACGTCGCCGCCTTCCAGGAGGGCGGCCCCGAGGTAGACGTGGGCGATGTAGTTCTCGCCGGTGACGGCGAGGGTGTGTCGCATCAGGGACTCGCTGTTGCGCCAGTGGGAGAGCTGGCGCGTGGTGACGGCGCTGCACGTGACCAGACACAGCACGGCCAGCACGGCGAGGATCCGCTCGGAACCGGGGCGCAGGCGCTCGACGGCAGCGGGCACGCCCCAGGCCGCCGCGATCCCGAGTCCGGCGAGGGGCAGGTACATGTACCGGTCCGCCCCGCTCTGGTCGCCGACCTGGATGAGACCGAGTACCGGGACGAGCATGCCGAGGAACCAGAGCCATCCCACCAGGACTGCGGGACACGCCCGCGCGACGCGGAGGGCGATTCCCGTCAGCACGACGAGCATGCCGGCAGCCGCCAGGGCCGCCGCGCCCGAGTAGGCTGCTCCGGGATGCGGGTAGAAGACGCCGAGGTCGATGGGGAAGAGGGCCTGCCGCAGATAGGTGGCG
>JAYZFQ010000015.1:0-52366 GCA_036336695.1 Myxococcota bacterium | reverse complement strand
AGAATCGCGCGCCGGTCAAACGAGCGGTGGTGAAAGCCCGACGAAAGCGCCGGGTCGAGGGTGTCTCCGATGAAAGCACGGGGTCCACGCCCCCCTCGCATCCACAGATCGCCGAAAGAGAAGATGGGCGCGTCCGCGTCGCCTCGATTCCGAAGGTGCGTCGTGATGCGCACGAAGGGCTCGCCCGGCCGCACTTCGTAGATCGTCTCGGGAATGACGTCGGCAATCTCGTCGGTCTCCGGCACGAGGGGATCGAAACCACCGGTGGTAACCGAAGCGAGGCCCTGGGAGCCCGTCACCACCAGCCGCGCGAAGCGCCCCGCAGGATCGACTTCCGCGCGGATCGTGTCGTTGTTGAGACCGACGCGCTGGCTCAGGTTCAAGAGGGGCAGGATTCGCGCCAACTGTCCGTCTCCGCGGCGCCCGCGGGTTCCGGCGGAAACGATGGTGCCCCCGTAATTGAGTTTCGCGTGCCGACGCGACGGATCGTCGACGACGACGGCGATCCGTTCGTTGGCCAGGAACCAGTCGCCGACACCCTCGATGGCGTCGGGACCCCCGATCGAACGCCGGGCGAAGTTCTCCTCGGTGATCTGCTCGGCGACGAGTTCGGCGGCCGCGGGGGCCGCCAGGCACAGGATCCACGCCCCCGTCAGGGCAGCCGCCCGCCTCACTCGAGCCCGAGCCGGCGCGCGATGATGACCTTCATGATCTCGTTCGTTCCCGCGTAGATCGACTGCACTGCAGCGTCCGCATAGTCCATCGAGATGGGGTACTCGGACATGAACCCGTACCCACCATGAAGTTGGAGACACTCTCCGCTGACTCGCTTCTGGAGATCGGTGCACCACCATTTCGCCATGCTCGCGCCGGTGACCATCTCCTCTCCGCGAACGTGGGCCGCGCAAACCTTGTCGACAAAAGCCTGCCCGATCTCGATTTCCGTCGCGAGTTCCGCCAGCTTGAACTGGGTGTTCTGGAACTGGGCGATGCGCTGACCGAAGGCCTCGCGCTCGCGCACATACGCAAGGGTATCCTCGAGAGAGCGTCGGCAGGACGCCATCGAACCGACGGCGATGGTGAGCCGCTCCTGCTGAAGCTGGCTCATCAACATCTTGAAGCCCTGGCCCTCTTCGCCAAGCAGGTTCTCCACGGGAACGCGGCAGTCTTCGAAGAAGAGTTCACTCGTGTCCTGGCCCTTCAGGCCGAGTTTTTCCAGGTTCCTCCCGCGCTGGAAACCCGGCGTCTCGGACTCCACGAGGAGCAGGCTGATGCCCCGATGCGGCGGGTCCGCTTCGGGGTCCGTGCGCGCCACGACGATGCAAAGGTCGCAGATCTGCCCGTTCGAGATGAATGTCTTGGCCCCGTTCAGGACGTAGGCATCTCCGTCGCGGATCGCTCGCGTCTGGACGCTGGCCAGGTCGGACCCGGTACCCGGTTCGGTCATCCCGACCGCAAGCAGCGACTCACCGCGGATGGCGGGCACGAGGTAGCGCTGCTTCTGGGCTTCCGTGCCATACGCCGTGAGATAGGGCATGCAGATGTCGGAGTGCAGGGAGATCATCATGGCGTGAGCGCGAAGCCGGGCCATCTCCTCCATCACCACCACGTCGAAGAGGAAGTCTCCACCCCCTCCACCGTACGCCTCGGGGGCGGCAGCGCCGAGGAAGCCCTGCCCCCCCGCCCGGCGCCAGGTTTCGCGATCCGACTTGCCCTCGCGATTCCACTGCTCGATCCGGGGCGCGATCTCCGCCTCGGCGAAGCGCCGGAACTGCTCCCGGTAGAGCTCGTGCTCATCGGTGAAGATGTCCCGGGGCAGCGCCGCCATGGGCGCATCATACCTACAAGCGTCGAAACACGCGCACGCTGAGGAGGGCGGCAACGATGCCGAACAGCACGACCGGGCCCCACGCGGCAGTCACCGGCGGCAGCGCGCCACTGCGACCGAACGAGGACGACACCGCGACGAGCAGGATGTAGGTCACACCGACGAGTCCGCTGACGAGCAGCGTCTGGGCCGGACCCGGGAACGGCGGACCGGTCACGGAGAAGAAGAGGACGAGTGCCGGGAGGACGAGGCAAGCCAGCGGCTCGGCCAGGCGCACGTGGAAGTCGACCCAGAACGGAGTGGCGTCGAAGCCGTCGGCCTCGATGGCACGTGCTTCGTCAGCGATGAGATTCGCAGGCATGTGCATCGTGTCGATCTCGGCTTCGACCGTCTCACCCAACTGAGCGTGCCGCGGGGCCGGAACGCTCCCGAGCACACCGCCCTCCAGCTCCACACGCGTCGGGGCTGCGAGGCGCCACCAGCCCTGGCCGATGTGACGCCCGCTCGAAGCGTCGGTTCGGCTCATGGGCAGGCCGTCTTCTCCGAGATCGAAAATCGTGAGGTCCCGCGCCTGCCCGCGGTCCGGGTCGAAAAACTCCGCCTGCAACAACTGGGTGCCGGACCGCGCCCAGAAGCCCACTTTCATCCGGTCCCGCCGTTCCCGGGTCCGCTGATCCTTGATCTCGGTCTGCTTGAGATCATCGGCCAACGCGTTCGTACGCGGAACGACCACGTTGTTGAGCAGGAAATAGAGCGGCGCGATCAACGCCGCGAGCACCAGGACCGGGAGGAGGGCCCGCGGCGCCGAAATCCCGCACGCCCGCATTCCGATCAGTTCTCCCTCGACCGCAAGAAGACTCACCACGAGGGCCGTTGCGACCAGGAGCGACATGGGAACCGCACGCGAAGCGAGCAACCAGCCCCGCGCGCCATAGAAACGGACGACTTCGATTGGTGTGGCCTCATACTGAGCGAACCACCGCAACCGGTCCATCAGGTCGATCAAGAAATAGGCAACGAACAATACCGCGAAGGAAATACCGATGAGCTGGAGGTAGCGGGTGCCGATGTAGCGGGGCAACGCGTAGCGATGCGAGCGAAAGCGTGAAACCGCCCGGCCGCTGGTTTCCTTCCGCCGCCGGGTCGCGACCCGTGGACGATCGAAGGCCAGTCCGGCCACCCGCGCTCGGAGCAAGCGGAGCAGCAACACCGCAGCGACGGCGGCGAGGACAAGGTTCGGGAGCCAAGCGCCGAGAGCCGGCCCGATCGTTCCGCCCTGGACGAGCCCCTCGGCGAGCTGCATCAGCCCGTAGTAGGCGAGCGTTGCGAGCAGCCCGATCACGCCACCGCTGGAGCGCGAATAGCGGCCGCGAGCCAGAAAGAGCGGCACCGCGAGAAAGCCGAACACCAGGGTCGCCACCGGGTAGGCAAACCGCCGGTGAAGCGCCACCACCGCAGTGGGCGGCGCATCCCGCGCGCTGGATAGCCACGCGAACGCTTGGGTCATCAGTTCGTCGAGGGGAAGGCCCGGGATGCGGTCCTGCTCGAGCCGCACGAGCCCCTGCGCGCTCTCCGGAAGGACGGTCGTGGCGCTTTCGAAGTGCAGCACCCGCAGTTCGTCGCCTTCCGGCCGGAGAACGATCGAACCGTCGCGCAGCGTGATCTCGATCCCTCCGCCCTCACCGCCACGCAGCGTTCCAGAGCGCGAGAAGAGGGTTTCCTCCACATCGGGCACGTAGAGCATCACGCTGGTCAACGCGTCGCCGGCGGCGGAGACCTCCCGAGCCTCGAGTCGCCAGCCCCCGAACTCGTTGACCGCATTCGCGCGAAGCTGCGCCCAGGGTTTCGCCCGGGAGATCTCGCCGAGCAGGCCGTCGAAACTCCGATTCGCCCAGGGCGTGGCGAATACCGACACCAGCAGCGCCAGGATCGTCATGGCGCCCGCGAAGGAAACGACCGGCCAGACGAGGCGCGCCGCCGCGATACCAGAGGCCTCGAGAACCAGGATCTCCCGGTCGGCGCCCAGCCGCCCCAGGGCCACGAGCGACCCCACCAGGACCGCGAAGGGGAACATACGGCCCGCGACGGGGATGGCCTCCCAGAACGCCATGCGACCCACGTCGCCCGCGCCGACACCGCGGTTCACGACCAGCTCGGAATAGCCAAGGAAGCTCGTCGTCAACACGACGACGGTGAGACCCAACAAGGCGAACAGGCTCGGCCCGAAGGCCTCGCGCGCGAAGTAGCGGTAGACCGTGAGACCCGGGCGTCGGTGCTTCGGAGGCGGGTGTTCCAGCGGGGCGGAACTCATGCCTCCCCTCTCCACACGAACCGCGGTCTGGTTCGCGCGCCGGGGTCAGGAGCGCGCGCCGGACACCGCAACCTGCGGCGCACCGGCGTCGGAACCTTCCGGGTGGCTGCGACGGGCTTCTTCCAGGTCTTCGGCCGAATCGATCTCTCTCCACCAGAGGCCGTGGACCGAGACAGTATCGACAGCGACTTCCTGGGCGAGTTCATTCACCACGGAGAGGTACCAGGCCTTCAGCGCCCCCGGAACTCGGATGGCCCGATCGAGTTCCTCCCGGAAGCACTTGGCGCCCGCTCCTCGGAAACACAACAGTCCGATCGACTCCCCGTTGACCATTTCCGGCTTCAGAGCCTTGCCGATTGCCAGCAAGCGGCCGTCTTCATCGATCGAAACCTTCATGTCGTCATCGTCGTACGCGCGTTTTCGGTCGACGGTGACCGCGATCGACTGGCGCGGACCGTCGAGGACCCGGCGCAGCACGCCATCTTCGAAGATCGTGTCGCCATTGAGCAACAGGAAGTCTTCTCCCATGCCATGCCGGGCCAGCCAGCAGGTCGCGAGGTTGTCACTGTGGGCATAGAAGGGATTGTGGAGCGTCTCGATCTCCAGACCCGGAATCGGTGTCACGCGGAGGAAGCGCTCCACCGCCTCGGCGCCGAACCCCACGACCACCGTGGCGCGATCGACGCCACACCGCGCCAACGCGCGGAGTTGCAGTTCGAGGGCACAGACGTCGCCGTAGATGGGCAGCAGGCACTTCGGCAGGAACTCGGTCAGCGGCAGCAACCGCTTCCCCTGCCCTGCACTCAAAACGATCGCCTTCATCTCTCCCCCTGCTCGGGACAGGCACCGCAGACCCGCGCACAGCGCGCGGACGCGACTAACGTACCGCGCCCAACGCGTCCCCGATGGCACGCACCTGGCCCACCAGCCGATCCAGGTCCTCGACCCCGAGTTGACACTGACCGTCACAGGGTGCACGGCTGGGATCGGGATGCACCTCGACAAACAATGCGTCCACGCCAGCGGCCACCGCGGCGCGCGCCAGCGGCGCCACGTTCTCGCGGTCTCCCGTACTCACCGCATCCCCCGCGCCCGGATGCTGAGCCGCATGAGTCGCATCGAAACAAAGCGGCACCACGTCGCGGATCGGCGCGAAGCCCCGGAAGTCGACGATGAGATCGTTGTAACCGAACAGCGTGCCCCGGTCCGTAACGAGAACGTTCTGGGCACCGAAGCTTCGGGCCTTTTCGACCGCGCACAGTGCATCGGCCGGCGCCATGAACTGGGCCTTCTTGATGTTGACCGCACGCCCGGTGGCGGCACACGCCGCGATCAGGTCCGTCTGGCGCGCGAGAAATGCAGGGATCTGCAGGCAGTCCGCCACCTCCGCGACGAGCTTGGCCTGGCCCGGCTCGTGCACGTCGGTCAGGATCGGGAGGCCGGTGTCCCGCTTCACGCGCTCGAGAATCGTCAGACCCGCGTCGAGTCCGACGCCCCGAAACGAACGACGGCTGGTGCGGTTGGCCTTGTCGAAGGATGCCTTGAACACCGCCGGCAGGCCGTGGTGCTCCGCAACGCCTTGGACGGCGTGGGCGATCTCGAGGGTCGACTCGAGGGACTCGATCACATTCACGCCCGAGAAGAGAGCAAGCGGCTCGCCACTTCCGAGACGTACGTCACAGATGCGCATGAATCTCCCCTCTCAGCCCCGACGCGGCACTAGGTAGCGAGATCGGGACCCACTGACTAGCCCTGGGTTCCATCTTCCGTGGGTATTCGGCCACGAAACTAGTGTGCGGAACTGCCGCAACCTCCCGGATTAATGGATAGAATCGGGTCCGAGATGAGTCCGAATACCCTCGGGGAAAGCGCAGTCTGGGACCACCCGGACCGCGGGAATGCATCGGCAGACGATGGAGCGACCTGAATCCGTGGGTCGAACCGATGCCCTGGTCCTTGCGGGCCGTCGCGGCGAGGGCGACCCGCTGGCCAGCGCTCGGAACGCCGGGCACCGCGCCCTGGTCCCGGTGGGTGGCGTCCCGATGCTGGTCCGGGTGGTGCGCGCCTTGCGTGATGTGCCCGAGCTCGGGAGCCTGCGCATCAGCATCGACGACCCGGACGCCCTCGATGGCGTCGCCGAACTGGCCGACCTGCAACACGCCGGCGCCCTCGAGACCCACAGAAGCCTCGACTCGCCGAGCCGGAGCGTGCTCGACGCCCTCGGCGCAGTCGACCGCCCGATCCTGGTGACGACCGCAGACCACGCGCTCCTCACCCCGGACGTGGTGACGCAGTTCCTCGCCGAGAGCGAGCGCGGGGGCACGGACGTCACGGTGGGCCTGGTCGAACGCGCCGTGGTCGAGCAGCGCTTCCCGAAAACCACGCGCACGTGGCTGCGCTTCCGGGAGGGCGACTACACGGGTGCCAACCTGTTCGTCTTCCGGACCTCCGCTGCACGACGAGCCGCGGCCTTCTGGGTCCAGGCCGAAAACTTTCGCAAACGCCCCTGGCGCATGGTCGCCGCGTTCGGACCGATCTCCCTGGCCCTGTTCCTCGCACGCCGGCTCACCCTAGACACCGCGCTCGAACGGGCCTCTCGATCCATCGGCGCAAGGGTCGGCGCGGTGCGGCTGGCTCACGCGGAAGCAGCGATCGACGTCGACCGCGTTTCCGACCTCGCGCTCGCCGAGCGCATCCTCGCCGAACGCGCCGCCGGAACGGAATGAGCCTTCTGGCCCCCCGCCGGTGGAGGTTTTAGTCACCCACCGCTGCCAGGATCCGCTGCTGAAGACGGTTCATGCCCCGGACCCACCGGTCGTAGTCACTCGCCTTGCGCTGCATGTACTCGCGGACCTCGGGGTGGGTGAGGATGACGAAACTCTCATCGCGGAGCCCCGCAACCGCGATTTCGGCCACTTCTTCCGGCTCCATCATGCCGTCGCCGCTCGCAGCAGCGACGGATGCCGTGCCCTCCGCCTCACCGCCCGTCGTCATCGCCGTCCGCACGGCCTGGGGGCAAAGGAGCGAGACCCGGATGCCCCGGTGCGCGTAGGTCAGGGCGAGCCATTCCGCGAAGCCCACGGCGGCGTGTTTCGTGACGCCGTAGGCCAGCCCCCCGATCTGGTTCAGCAGCCCGGCGGCCGAGGCGGTGTTGAGGAAGTAGCCCCCACCGCGGGCCAGCATCCGGGGCACGAGATGACGGGCGGCATAGACGTGCCCCATCACGTTCACGTCCCAGCTGACCTGCCATTCGGCGTTGTCGGATTCGAGGCCGGCGCCGGCCGCGACTCCCGCGTTCGAACAGAAGAGATCGATCGGACCGATGTCCGCCTCCGTCCGCTCGATCACCTGGGCCACGTCGCCTTCCTTGGAAACATCTGCCGTCATGCCGACACCGCCAACGGTGTCGGCCACCGCGCTGGCCCCGTCGCCATTCAGGTCGACCGCCACGATGCGCTGGGCCCCTTCGGCGTGGAAGCGTTCGACCAGGGCCTTGCCGATGCCGCTTGCGGCGCCCGTGACCACGACGACCTTGTCCCGGAGTTCCATGCCTCTCCCTCTTGGAGCGCCGCGCGCGGTCCGCATCAGAGACGACGCTCGGCAACCGGTTGAAAGCGACCGGTCCCATCCCAGCCCCGGATGCGAGCTTCGATGCGAAAACCGGAGCCGCGGGGTTCGATCTCGTAGAGATGATATTGAGCGCGCTTATCGCTGCGGTCGGTGGCGTCCGAGGCCGACCGCGCGCCCACGACGGGAATCGGACCCGTGGGTCCCGGCACCTCGGAGAACAGGGTGCGGTGACCGTGTCCGTGGAGCACGAGGTCAGCCCCGACCCGCGCCAGCACGGTGCGCAGCGACGCCGCATCAGCCAACGCGCGCCGCGTCGAGACGACCCCCTCGGTGATGGGGTGATGCAGGAGGACCACGCGGCAGAGCCCCGAACCGGCGAGCTCCCCAAGACACCGTTCGAGTGCAGCGAGTTGCTGCGCACCCACGCTTCCGGAAGCGAAGAAGGGCGGCGTCGGGTGCGCGGTGTTCACACCGACGAGCGCCAGGGGACCGCGCCTGCGGAGCGTGGGAAATTCGGTAACACCCGTCTCCCCGTCCGCACGCAGGTACGGCTCCCAGTGGTCCCAGGAAGCGACCCGCGGCATGCGGACGTAGGCATCGTGGTTTCCCGGGACCACCGAGACCCGCTCGGGAGTGCCGAGACGCTCCAACCAGCGCAACGCTTCAGGAAACTCCTCGCGGCACGCGACGTTCGTGAGATCGCCCGTCACCGCAATCTGGTCGGGCACCTGCTCCGCAATGTCGGCTGCGAGGGCTTCGAGGACTCGGGGCGAGTGCACGTCCCGGCGACGCATGCGCCACGACAGCCAACCCAGGAAGCGCTTGCCCACGAAGTCGAGCGGGCGCCGCACCCTCACCGGGGTGGCGTGCAGGTCCGAGACGTGGGCCAGCACGGCCATTGGGGCCCCCTGAACACTGGACGGCGGAGCCTAGCGCACGCCGACGAGACGCCTGCACACCGGCCACAGGCGCACAGGAGCGCGCTCGGCGCGCCGAAGCACACCGCGGCAGCAAGGACGACAGGTTCCTGTGATACAGTCCGCGGCCCTCCTTTCGACCTCCCCACGAGGCGCTCTTCCATGTCGACGCTGCCCGGCCCCGCGGCGCCCGCCGCGTGGATCGTATCGCCCGACCGGATGCCCGCGGTCCGGGTCTGGGGACTGCAACCGGCCGAACGGCTGGACCGCTCCCTGCGCCGGGTAGGCTGCACCGCGCCGCGTTCCCTGGGGCCCTCGGACACCCCGACGACGCCGACCACCGCAGCTGTGGTCCTGGCGCGTTGCGAGTGGATCTACGACGAGCGGCTGCTCGAGGCCCTCGCGACGGCACCCAACGACGTGCTCCTCGTCGACCCGGAAACCCGCGCGCCCGTTGCTGCGCGCGTCGGTGCCGAAGCCGCCGACCGGGCACTGGCCGTGCTTCGCGCAGGCCGGGGAGACCTCGACCTTCCGGCCCAACTCCCGGACGAACTCGCCCCCGCCTACAACCCCAAGCTGCGCAAGGCGGACCCGCCCTACCTGCTCGCGGCGCGACCGGAACGCCGCGACGAAATCGAGGCCCGAACCTTCTCGGCGTCGTACAAGGGCGCGACGGACCTCGTGACGAAGTGGGTGTGGCCGCGCCCCGCCCGCGCCGTCACCCGGTGGCTCGCCGCGGCCCACGTCCACCCCAACACGGTGACCCTCGCCAGCTGGCTGCTGGCCTTCGCCGCGTTCGCCCTGTTCTGGAACGGCCACTTCGGCACCGGCCTCCTCGCCGCGTGGGCCATGACCTTCCTCGACACGGTCGACGGAAAACTCGCCCGGGTGACCCTCACGTCGAGCCGGCTCGGCGACGTCCTCGACCACGGGCTCGACCTGGTCCATCCCCCCTTCTGGTGGTGGGCCTGGGGCGTCGGCATCGGCTGGACCTGGCACCCCGCAACCCTGGTCGTCGTGGGCGGCTACTTCGTCGGCCGTGCACTCGAGGGCATCTTCCTCGCCGCCTTCGGCTTCGAAACCCACAGCTGGCGCCCGGCCGACACCCTCTTCCGCACGATCACGGCGCGCCGCAACCCGAACCTGATCCTGTTCAGCGTCGGAACGGCGGCCGGGCGCCCGGATCTCGGCATGGTGCTCGTCGCCCTCTGGACCGCCGCGTCTCTCGCCTTCCACACCCTGCGCCTGGGACAGGCCTTCGCAGCCCGCTGGCGCGGGGAACCGGTCGAACCGTGGGACGCCCAGGCCACGCCGGCGTGACCCCCATCACCCGCCTTCGAGGCGTTTCACCGAATCGCCCCGCGGGGCACGTCCGACTTGCCCTCGGTGGCCAGGGGGTGTACTCCTCTGCCCGGCCCGCCAGGTTCGTGCCGGGCGGCGCCACGAGAGGTGAAGTCGACGCCACGTCGGACCGATCCGTGCCCCACGGCCCGATGCTCCCCCCCGGAGACGTACCTCGCTCCCCGGTGCCGTGTACCACCCGCCCTCCAGGCAGGAGCTGAATGTGCAGATCGGGTTGATCAACAACCTTCGTGCGGGACGCAGCGACCGCCTCGTTTCGCGGATGCTGGGTGTGCTCCGGGACTACCCGGAGGTGCAACACGTCGAGACGAACCGAGCGGGGGCGCTGCCCCACGCGATCGCCGAGCTCGCGCGCCGGCGCGTGGATCTGATCCTCGTGAACGGGGGAGACGGCACGCTCCAGCACGCCCTGACCGAAATCCTCCGCAACGAGGCGTTCGACCGCATCCCCCTCGTCGCGCCGCTGCGGGGTGGCCGGACCAACATGACGGCCAAGGATCTCGGTGCCACCCGCGACCCCGTGCGGGGCATGCGCGCGGTGGTCGACGCCGCCCGGAGCGGCCGGCTGCACCAGCACTTCGTGCATCGCCCGGTACTACGCGTCGCATTCGATCGCGGACGACGCTCGGAGTACGGGATGTTCTTCGGACTCGGCATCATTCCTCGAGCCATCGCCCTGGTTCACGACTTCTTTCCCCAGGGGCGCACCCAGGGGTCTTTTGGCGCGGGCCTCGTGACCATGGCCCTCGTGGCCAAGACGGCATTCCGCTCGAAGGAAGGCGTGCTGTCGCCGGACAAGGTGGACGCCCAGCTCGACGGCGAAGCCTTGAGTCACGGGGAGTTCCGCCTCGGCATCGCCTCGACGCTTCGGAGGCTCTACTGGGGTCTCGATCCCTTCTGGGGCGAGGACCGCGGGGACCTGCGCACCACGTTCATCGCCAGCAACGCGCCCCGGCTCGCCCAGGCCGCGCCCGGCATCCTCTGGGGAAAGGCGCCTGCCTTCACGACGCCCGAGAACGGTTACGTCAGTCGCAACGTCGACCGCGCGCAACTCCGGCTTTCCTGCGGCTTCACCATCGACGGCGAGATCTACGGGCCGCGAACCGACGAAGTGGTAACGCTCAGCGCCGACCGGCGCGTGACCTTCGTCCGCGCCTGATCCTTCCGTGAGCGCCGGAGCCCCCGGGCTGGCCGAGCTGGCGCGCGACGAGCTTTCTCGCCCTGCACCGCCCGCCGCACGCCGCCTCGCGGCGGCCATCTGCGCCCGCACCGGAGACGCCACGGCGGCCGTGGTCTTCTATGGCTCGTGTCTCCGCCGGGAAACCGACGAAGGCGTCTTCGACTTCTACGTCGTCGTCGACGACTACGCGCGTGCCCTTGGCGCGGGATGGCTCGCCCGCGCGAGCGCCTGGCTGCCGCCGAGTGTCTTCTACGTGGAGTGTCCGGGCGCAGACGGGACCACGCTCCGGGCCAAGTACGCCGTACTGACCTTCGAGGATTTCCGCCGGGGCGCCGAGCCGGGAGGCGCCCGCAGCGGGATCTGGGCGCGATTCTGCCAGCCTGCTCTCGCGGCCTGGGTGCGGGACGAACCCGCCCTGAACGCACTCGCCGGCGTGTGCGAACGCTCCATCCGAACCGCCATCGAAAGCGTGACGCCGCTGCTCGAAACACCCTCGGACGCGGAGAACTTCTGGCAAACCGTTTTCGCCGAAACCTACCGGCGGGAGATGCGCACCGAGAGCGAGGCGACCATCCGTTCCCTCCACGCCGCCGCACCCGAACGCTACGACCAGGTGCTCCGTGCCGGTCTCTCGGCTTGTGCGCGCGACGGCTGCTTCGACGTGGCGTGGCAGGGGGACCGGTTCCAGCTGCGTTGGCCGGCAGGTCGCCGAGAAGCGCTCCGACGCCGCTTCCAGTACCGGCTTGCGTGGGCAAAGTGCGCCTACGTGGCGCAACTCCTGAAAACGACCTTCACCTTCGGAGACTGGTTGCCCTACGCACTCTGGAAGGTCGAACGGCACACAGGCGCCGAGATCCCCTACACGGAACGCCAACGCCGCCACCCGCTGATCTTCGGGTGGCCGCTGCTCTTCCGGATCCTGCGCAACCGGGAACTGCGCTAGCCCCGGACTCCGGCCAGCGCCCGGCAGGGCGCCGAGACGCCCCGGACAGCCGGCGACTAGGCCGCCGGCTGGGAGAGCAGGCTGTTCATGTGGCGGGCGAGGCCGGTGACCCCGGCCAGTTGGCTGCGGTCGGTGAGCCCTTCCATCCGCCGGGCCAGCGCAGCCTCGGCGCGCGCCACGGCGGTCAAGCCCTTGTCCGTGGGACGCATTTCGATGCCGCGCCGATCCGTCGGCACCGGCACGCGGACCATGTACCCCGACCCTTCGAGCCCATCGACGAGGGAGGTCAGGGTGGGCCGGCTCACGGCCAGCCGCGTCGCGAGGACGCTTGCGCGGCGTGGACCGTTGGCGATCTCGGCCAGGAGGCGGTACTGGGGCAGGCTGATGCCCGTGGACTGGCAGGCCTGCTCGGCAACCCGGGCCAGTTTCGCCAGGAGGCGGATTCCGAGCCGCATGTCCTCTGAGATCTCGTGGGCGGGAAGGCAGTGCTGTGAGGCATTCATCTTGTTCGTGCTCCTGAAGGTTGCCTCAGTATTCTACCTGCGCGCAGGTAGATTTCCACCCCTCCTGGGATTAAAAACGCCGGAGAGAGCGGGAACCGCGGTGCTCAGCGCGCCCAGCCGCTAAGTGTGCCGGTATCCAGGGCGACGCGATCCCCCACCGTGACGCCGAGCTGGGCCAGGCGGCCCCCAGCCAGCTCGATCGCGAACCGAGCCGGCACCTGGCTCCGAAAGATCGGCAGGCGTCGCTCGTAGGCCATGCGGCTCTCGCCCGGCTGGCGCGGCGGCTCGACCGGCATGGCGTGGAGGGAGACCACGCGCCCGCTCGCGTCCAGGAAGGCCACGTCGATCGGCACCGGGCAGTCGCGCATGACCATGCCCCGCGGCGCGTCGTCCGGGTAGATGAAGAGCATCCCGGCACTGCGCCCGATCGAGTCCCGCCCCGACAACCCCCGGAACCGGCTCTCCCGATCCGCTGCGACCTCGAGGGTAAACGTCTCCCCTCCGAGCGCGACCCAGACGACCGGCGGCGCCGGTGCCGGCTCGGCGTCAGCGCCGTCCCCCGCAGCGCTCCCGGCAAGTCCCAGGACCCACCCTGCGAGGCAGAGCGCGGCGCCGCGGCGGAGCATGCCGAGGTGGTAGCATCGCCCCCCGCATGAAGCCCTCGGTCCTCGTCACCGGTGCCTCCCAGGGCATCGGAGCCGCCACGGCCCAGCTGCTCGCCGACCGGGGCTTCCGCGTGTTCGGCACGAGCCGCGATTCCGCGGCCGCCCCGGGGACTGCGGCACAGGTCGAATGGGTTGCCCTGGACGTTCGCGACGAGAATTCCGTCGTCCGGTGCGTCGCAGAAGTCCTGGCAGCCTGCGAGCACCTGGACGGACTCGTCTGCAACGCCGGGTACGGAATCTTCGGCAGCGTCGAGGAAGTGAGCCTGTCCCAGGCCGTCGACCAGTTCGAAACCAACTTCTTCGGCGTCCTGCGCACGCTGCGTGCGGTACTCCCCGGCATGCGCCGTGCGCGCCGGGGGCGCATCGTCTTGGTCGGCTCCCTCGCCGGCCGCGCGCCGATTCCCTTCCAGGCGCACTACTCGGCGAGCAAAGCGGCCACGGAGGCCCTCGCCCTGGCGCTCCACGGCGAACTCCACGCCTTCGGCATCCCCGTTTCGCTCGTGGAACCCGGGGACATCGACACCGGTTTCAACGCCGCCATGGACTGGGGCGACCCCGCCGCCTCGGCCTACGCCCCCCAGGCGAGCGCGGTGGAACGGGTGATCCGGGACGCGCTGCCCCGGGCACCCGGACCCGAAGCCGTCGCCCAGGTCATTCACCGCGCGCTCACCGCCCGACGCCCGCGCGTCCGCTACACGGTCGGCGCGGGCTCCGGCCAGGTGCCGTGGGCGCGGCGACTGCTTCCCGACCGGCTCTCACTCCGCCTGCTCCGCAGCCATTTCGGACTCTGATTCCCCACCCCTCGGGGAACTCCACGTCGGCCGGTCCGCTACCCTGCGCGGTTCCCGAATCCCCCAACCCCCCAACCGAAGCGCGCTCGGGACCGTGGGGCCCGAAGCAGCGGAAAGGATCGAAACGCCATGGGTAACAAGGTCTACGTGGTCGGCGTCGGCATGACCACGTTCGAGAAGCCGGGCTCCCAGGAATGGGACTACCCGGACATGGCCCAGCAGGCCGGAAGCCGCGCCCTCGAAGACGCGGGCATTGCCTACGACCTCGTGGAGCAGGCGGCCGTCGGCTACTGCTACGGCGACTCCACCTGTGGCCAGCGCGCGGTCTACACCCTCGGGCTGACGGGCATCCCGATCTACAACGTGAACAACAACTGCGCGACGGGCTCGACCGCGCTGTTCATGGGCAAGCAGTTCGTGGAGGCCGGTATCGCCGACTGCGTTCTCGCGCTGGGTTTCGAGAAAATGGAGAAGGGCTCCCTCGGAACGCACTTCACCGATCGCACCAACCCGATGGACAAGCACGCCAAGGCGATGATCGACAAGCGCGGATTCGAGAAAGCGCCCCCGGCACCCCAGTTCTTCGGCAACGCCGGCCGCGAGCACATGGAGCGCTACGGCACCAAGCCGGAGCACTTCGCCAAGATCGGCTGGAAGAACCACAAGCACTCGGTGAACAATCCCTATTCGCAGTTCCAGGACGAGTACTCCCTCGAGGACATCCAGAACGCCCCGACGGTGTACGAGCCGCTCACCAAGCTCCAGTGCTGCCCGACCTCCGATGGAGCGGGTGCAGCAATCCTGGCGAGCGAGGCCTTCGTCAAACAGCACGGACTCCAGGACAAGGCCGTCGAGATCGCCGGCATGGCCATGACCACCGACACCCTGAGTTCCTTCGACGAGGCGAGCGATATGAAGCTCGTCGGCTACGACATGACGCGCGATGCAGCGCGCAAGGTCTACGAGCAGAGCGGCAAGGGCCCCGAGGAGGTAGACGTCGTCGAGTTGCACGACTGCTTCTCGGCCAACGAACTCATCACCTACGAGGCGCTCGGCCTGTGCCCCGAAGGCAAGGCCGGAGAGTTCATCGATTCCGGCGCCCAGACCTACGGCGGCGAGGTCGTGGTCAACCCGTCGGGCGGGCTCATTTCCAAGGGACACCCGCTCGGCGCCACGGGCCTCGCCCAGTGCGCCGAACTCAACTGGCAGATCCGCGGTGAAGCCGACGCACGCCAGGTGGACGGCGCCAAGGTCGCCCTCCAGCACAACCTCGGCCTCGGCGGCGCCGCCGTCGTCGCGCTGTACCGCAAGGCCGACCTCGGCTGATCCGGGCTTTCCGTTGCCGGGTGCTCGGCGGCCTGCGATGCTTCCGCCGCCGCGCACCCCGCAGCTGGAAACTCCTTGAGCCAACCCCCCTCGCAGCACGCCTCCCCGGGAACGTCCCGCTCGGGCGAGGACGCGCGGCTGACGCCTGCGCGCATGACGGGCTACGCGTTCGGCGACGTCACCGTGAACACGGTGCTGGTCTCGCTGAACATGTTCTACGTGACGTACTTCCTGATCCAGGTCGCGGGGCTACGACCCGAACTGGCAGGCCTCGTCCAGTTGATCGGGCGCGCCGTGGACGCCGTCACCGATCCGGCCATGGGTCGCCTCTCGGATCTCTGCCGTTGGAAATGGGGCCGCCGCCGCCCGTTCTTCGTCTTGGGTTCGGTGCCCTTCGGGGTCACCTTCGCCCTCCTCTGGGCAATCCCGACGGATTCCCAGATGGGCATGTTCGCCTACTACACCGCCCTCTACGTCCTGCTCAGCGTGTCCATGACCGTGCTTTCCATTCCCTACCTCGCCCTGCTTCCCGAGCTGGCCCTCGGCTACGACGCGCGGACCCGGCTCAACATGTTCCGGAACGTCGGGTCCATCATCGGAATCGCCGTGGCGATCGCGATCCGGCAGGTCGCGACGAGCCTCGGGGGCGGCTCCGAGGGCTACGCCCTGGCCGGGCTCGTCTATGGCGCGATCATCACCCTCCCTTGGTTCGTCGTCTACGCGACAACCTGGGAGCGACAGGAATTCCAGGCCCGCAAAACCGGCATGGGGCTGCGCCAGGGCATACGCCTGCTGTTGCAACACCGGAACTTCCGCAAACTCACGGGCCTGTACATCTGCAGCCGGATCAGCATGGATCTCGTCGGCGCAATGCTGATTCTCTATTTCACCTTCGTCGTGGGTCGCGGAGAGGATTTCGAATGGGGCATGGGGCTGTTCCTGGGCGCCGTCCTCCTGTCGCTTCCCATCTGGAATCGCATCGCGACGCGGTTCGACAAGTCTTCGCTCTTCATCATCGGCGCTCTCTGGTGGATGGTCTCGTTCGTCCCGCTCTACTTCGCCCACGAAGACTGGCCGCGCTGGCTGGTGTTCGTCTTCCCGCCGCTGGCCGGCGTGGGCTTCGCGGTCGTGGACCTGATGGTCTGGTCGATGCTCGGAGACGTGGTGGACGAGGACGACCTGGCCACGGGAGAACGACGGGAAGGCATCTACAACGGGGCCTTCATGTTCATCCGGAAACTCGGCGGGAGCCTCGCCGTCGCCATCGCGCTGGCAATCCTCGGCGCCGTTGGCATGGAACAGCAATCGGAGCAGCGCCCCGCCGTGGTCGAAGCAATCCGCTCCATCACGTCCCTGGCGCCGGCAATCTTTCTCGCGTTTTCGGTCTGGCTCGCCTGGGGGTACCCGCTGACGCGCACCCGCCATGCGCAGATCCGCGCCGAACTGGAAAGCCGCGTCGATTGAGCGCGAGTCCGCCGTTTCACGGCCGGCGCATGGTCGCCGTCTCCTTCGCGGTCAACTTCGTCGCGGTGGGCTTCTTCTTCTACTCCTTCGGCGTCTTCTACCCCGCGATGGATGCCGACTTCCCGGGCGGGAGCTTCTGGGTCGCCTTCGGAATCTCGGTGTCGACCCTGGGGGGCGGCCTGCTCGGCCCCGTGATCGGGCGATGGATCGACCGGTTCCCCCTGCGACGCATCATGCTGATCGGAGCCGGCGTCACGAGCGCCGGGTTCGTCGCGCTCTCGCAGACCCACGAGATCTGGCAGTACTACCTCGTGCTCGGGACCTTCTTCGCGCTGGGCATGAGCATGATGGGCGACATGGCCGCGGCAAAACTGGTGGCCAACTGGTTCGTCGCCAACCGGGGGGCCGCGCTCGGAATCGCCACCGTCGGGGTTTCGATTTCCGGCCTGGTGATGCCGACCATCGCGGTTTGGCTGGTCGAACAAGTCGGGTGGCGCCAGGGCTTCCTCGTCTACGCGGTCGGTGTCGCCGTAATCGTCGTACCGCTCGTGACCTTCTTCGTGATAAGCCGCCCCGAAGACATCGGCCAGCGACCCGACGGGGACGCCCCGAACACACCGGTCGCGAAAAACCCCGCCGACGTGTGGTGGACCCGGGGCGAGATCCTCCGCACGCCGAATTTCTGGATCATCTCCCTGCCCTTCGCGATGACCTTCGCGGTCCTCTCCGCGGTGCTGATCCACCTCGTACGCTACGCGGGCGACCTCGGCATCGACGGCTACCACGCGACCCACGCGGTCTCCCTCGCCGCGGGTGCGGGAGCCGTGGGAAAGATCGTCTTCGGCCGACTGGTCGACCGCTGGGAGCCGCGCACCGCGGTGTGGGCCTCCTTCGCAACGCAGATCGCCGGCCTGCTCTTCTTGATGGCCGCGGAGGGCTACGCATCCCTCGTGACCGGCGGAGTCCTGTACGGCTTCGGGATGGGCGGCGTCGTGCCGCTCCAGGGCGCCGTCGTCGGCCGCGCCTTCGGCCGGCTGTCCTTCGGCCAGGTCATGGGCCTCATGCGACCGGTCCAGGTGCCCCTCAACATGGCGGGCGTGCCCCTCGCCGCATGGATCCACGACTCGACCGGCAGCTTCCAGGGTGCCTTCGCCATCTTCCTCGGGGTCTACCTCGCGAGCACGGCCGTGATCGGCTGGCTCCGCTTCCCGCCCCAGGCGCAGTCACCCGCCGCGTCGGTGGGAGAGACCCGATTCCCCGAGCGCCTCGCCGAATAACTGCTCGACCGCGGCGTGCCTCCGGAAGGTGACGTGCCCGCCCGGGTACCAGACGATGCGCGGCTCCTCCCAGTGCCGCCACAAATCTCGCACCTGGTCGGGAGGCACGATCTGGTCGGCGAGACCCCCGAAGAGATAACGGCGGTCCCGGGGAACCTTCGGCGAGAGCGCGAGGGGCGACACGACTCCCAGCAGTTCCTGGAGGCGCGCCTCCGAAAGGCCCGTATCGCGCAGGGCGCGGACACTCGTGTCCGGCGCGTGCCGCAGCAGGATGCGCGTGAAATCTGCAACCGGCACCCCGGCCACAACGCACGCGAGATCCGCGTCCAACGCTGCGAGCAAGGCGGCGTTGTATCCCCCCAGCGACAAGCCATACACACCCACCGGGGCACTCGTCTGCTGCCGGACCCAGGCCAGGCAGCGGCGCAGATCCCACATCGCCTGGGCCTCGGCGTGGATCATGTCGAGAACGTCGGCGCGAAAGAACCCTTCGCCACTACGGCGCCCGATACTCCTGCGGCCGTGCAGGGGAAGTGTCGGAAGGATCACGTTCACCCCAAACCGCTCGCGCAGCGCCCGCGGGCGAAACACGCTGAAGTCGATGAGCGGCGCCCCCATGACGTAGCCGTGCACGCACATCAACCAGGGCCGGTCCGGTGCCGGGTCGCGGACGATCCAGGCGTGGGCGGTTCGGTTCGCGCGATACCCGAGCCAGCGCTCCCGTCCGGGCTCGCCCGGGTGGGGCTCATACTCGCTGGCGAAGGACAGGTGCTCGCACTCGATCCCGCGCACCCGGTCGCTCTCAACGCGGGGAGCCTCCAGCGGGGGCGGCGTCTCGTGGTAACGCTCGGGGCGTTCGAGCCAACCCTTGGACAGAAACTGTTCGCGGGCTGCCGCCGCCTCACGCTCCACCCGCTCGTGGTCCTTCCGGTCCGGGAGCCGAATGGCCAGCAACATCTCCGCAAGGAGCGCCTGGTCGATCGCCGCCTGTGCCGCCAGGGCCACGGAAGGCACCGGCTCGGAAACCCCCTCGTACCCGGGTTCGAGACGCATGGCATGCGCGCCCGCCGCGACGAAGCCCGCCGCCGAGGCCCCGGCCAAGACGAGCGCCCAGCCGAAACCCAGCACGAGCAGCCCCGGCACGCACGCGACGACTCCCAGTGCACCCCCGGCCGCGGCAAACTGGTTGATCCTGCGGTCCCCCGGCATCAGCAGCATCGAGACACCCGATCCGAGCAGGAGACAACCGGGGAGCACCGAGAGGAGCAGGCCCAGGAACCCCTGCCCCGGCGCCTGGAACAGCCAGGCCAGACCGGCAAGCAACGGAACCCACCCCTCAACGGGCCAGCGCTCGACCTCTCGCATCGTCCCTCCCCTTCGAGCCCCGGACGATACCCTGGGCCCGCGCCGCCCCAAACAAGCAACGGGGCGCCCTGAATTCGGCGCCTCGGTGTAGAATCGCGACCGATGGCGCCCGCCGCCGGCCTCCGACGCGCGCTCCGGAACGAGCCCCCCTGGCCCGGCACCGCCGGTCGTCGCACGCTCGTGCTGGCCGACGCGTCGAGTTCCCTGGAACTCCGGATCCTGCGCGGCTGGATCGCCCGCAACCGCCCCAACGGGGACCACGACGTGAACCTCGTCGAGATTCCGCCGGTTCGCCGGCCTCGACGACGCGCAGGACTCGAAGCGCTCGACGCAGAACTCGCTGCCGGAGACGACCCGCTCCTCGCCCCCCTGCGCGTCGCGTGGTTGCCCCGCAAGCGCGATGGCGTTCGCCAGGTAAGGCTCTCCGATATCCCGCGCTTCGGCGATCCGCGCGACCCGGGCGCGCTTCGCCAACGCTGGGTGCTCTCCCGCGATCCCGATCGTTGCCGCGTCGTGGCCGGGGAACCCGCGCCCCTGTCCCAGCTCCGCGAACGCTGGAGAGACGCCGGTTACCACGATACCGAAGAAACGACCGGCCTCTCGGAGTTCGTCGCGCGCCAGGCGGTCCTCGCACTCGAGCGGGCCGAACGCCAGTTGCGCGGAGACCGCTACAAGGTGCCGCGGCTGGTCCACCAGGATGTCCTGAATCGCCCGGGTTTCCGAGGCGGACTCGCGCGCCTCGCGCGAGAACTGGGGAGAAGCGACGAAGACCTGCGACGCACCGCCGCTCGCAATCTGAAGGAGATCGCCGCCACGCACAGTCCCTTCGTGATCGACATCGCGGCCCACCTGATTCGACTCCTCTACCGCCGCGGCTACGGCGACCGGCTGCACTACGACCGGGAGAGTCTCCGGCGCGTCAAGGCGCTGGGACAGCGCAACCCGGTGGTCTTCCTCCCGTCGCACAAGTCGAACCTGGACCACCTCGTTCTGCAGTACGCGTTGCACGAAAACGGTCACGCTCCGAACCACACCGCCGGCGGCATCAACATGAATTTCCTGCCGGTGGGGCCCATCGTGCGCAGGAGCGGCGTCTTCTTCATCCGGCGAACCTTCAAGGACGATCCGGTCTACAAGTTCACGCTCTCCCACTACATCGACTACCTCATCGAGAAACGCTTCTCTCTGGAGTGGTACATCGAAGGGGGCCGGTCGCGGTCCGGAAAGCTCCTACCGCCGCGGTTCGGGCTACTCGGCTCTGTGGTCGACTCCTACCGGCGCGGCAAGGCGGACGACGTGACCCTGATTCCGGTCTCGATCGCCTACGACCAGATCCAGGACGTGCCGGAGTACGCCGCCGAACAGCGAGGCGGCGCCAAGCAACGCGAAAGCTTCACCTGGCTGGTCAACGTGTTGCGCCGCCTGGGACGGCGCTACGGCGGCATCCACATCCGGTTCGGCGAGCCTCTCTCCCTGGCCGAAACGTTCGGTCGGGCCGAGTCCGACAACTGGGAATCGCATCCCGAGCAGGAACAATGGGCGGTCCAGAAGCTCGCCTTCGAGGTCTGCCTCCGCATCAACCAGGTCACACCGATCACCGAGAGTTCCCTCGTCACCTTCGCCATGCTCGGCAGCGGTTTCCGCGCCCTCTCCATCGGAGAGGTCGTCGAAGCGCTGCGCAATGTCCTCGGCTTCGTCCGCCTGCGGAAACTCCCGACCTGTGGAGAACTCGACCTCGACGATGCGCCGGGCGTGAGTCGCGCGCTCGAAGCCCTGGTCGGGAACGGGGTCGTGACGAAGTTCACGGAGGGTCTCGAACCGCTCTACGTGATCGGTCCGGAGCAACAACTCGCCGCCGCCTACTACCGCAATACGGTGATCCATTTCTTCCTGAACGCATGCGTTGCGGAACTCGCACTCCTGCGTGCAGCGGAGGAAACCGCAAACGACAGGCTCGAAACCTTCTGGGGGGAGGCCCTCGCGCTCCGGGACCTCCTGAAGTTCGAATTCTTCTTTCCGGAAAAGGAGGCGTTCCGGGCCGAGCTAGCCGCCGAGATCCGTTTCTCCGAACCCGACTGGGAGGCGCGTGTCCGGGAAGGGCCGGACGCCATTCTGCGCCTGGTCCACAGCTTCCGCCCCTTCAGTTCCCACCGCGCCCTGCGGCCGTTCATCGACGCCTACCAGATCGTGGGCGACCTGTTGGAGCGGGAACCGCACCGCGCGTTCGTGGAATCCGAGTTCGTGGACCAGTGCCTCCGCCTGGGACGGCAATACCACCTGCAGCGCCGGATCCACAGCGCCCAGTCGATCTCCCAGGTATTGTTTCGCACCGCGCTCCGGTTGGCTCGGAATCGCGGTGTACTCACGGATGCACCAGACCTGGAAGAACGGCGAAGCGCCCTGGCAGCGGAGATCCGCTCGGTCGCACGCCGCGTAGAGGCCATCGACGCCCTGGCGGCCAGCCGCCGTGCCGGTGTCATCCAATAACCCGAGACTGGGAGAAAGCGATGCTTCGGATCGTCGGAATCTTGATCGTGATCGCCGGGGCGGCATACGCCGTCCTGCACCTTGCCGGGACGGGTTTCGGAGTCGAGGAACAACACGCCGGCACCCCTGCGGCCCGCGCCGTCGACCCGGCGGTGACCGCGGCGCGTGCCCAGCGCATCGAAGCGGCCGGCCAGGAGATCGGCGTCGCGAAGCCCAAACAGATCCTCTTCGGCGACCTCCACGTACACACCACGTTCTCCTTCGACGCCTTCCAGATGAGCCTTCCCATGGCGGGCGGCGACGGCGCCCATCCGGTGGCCGATGCCTGCGACTATGCGCGCCATTGCGCGGCGCTCGACTTCTGGTCGATCAACGACCACGGCCTGTCGATCACGCCCCGCCGCTGGAACGAGACCATCGAATCGATCCGGCAGTGCAACGCGATCGCCGGCGACACCGCTGAACCGGACCTGGTGAGTTTCCTCGGCTGGGAGTGGACCCAGGTCGGCACCACGCCCGAAAACCACTGGGGCCACAAGAACGTGGTGGTTCGCGGGCTCGACGACGACGAAATCCCTTCCCGCCCGATCAGCGCCGGAACACCGCCCGGCATGCCCTCGGTTTCGGAGGCTGCACCGTCGGCCGCGGTGATGGGGCTCCTGGCCCTGCTGGACCGCGACGGCGGCGGACCGGAACTCGCACGCTACATGACGGAAATGACCGCAGCCCCCGACTGCCCCAGCGGCGTTCCCGTGCGCGAACTGCCCCTCGACTGCCGTGAAGTCGCATCGTCCCCCGCAGCGCTCTTCGCCAAGCTCGACGAATGGGACCTCGACACCCTCGTGATCCCCCACGGCACCGCCTGGGGCTTCTACACACCGCTCGGCTCCTCGTGGGACAAGCAACTGACGCCCACAGAACACGATCCGAAACGACAACGGCTCGTGGAAGTCTTCTCCGGACACGGCAACTCCGAGGAATACCGGGACTTCCGCGAAGTCCTCATCGCCGAAGACGGCTCGCGGACCTGCCCGGAACCCACCGAGAACTACCTGCCCTCGTGCTGGCGGTCGGGCGAGATCATCGAAGCGCGCTGCCTCGCCGAGGGAGAAACCGCGGACACCTGCAGAGAAAGAGCGGCGACCGCGCGGCAGCATTTCGTCGATGCGGGTTTCAACGGCGGTGCGGGCACGATTTCCGGCTGGCGCATCGACGACTGGCAGGACGCCGGACAGTGCGAAGACTGTTTCCAGCCCGCCTTCAACTACCGCCCCAAGAGTTCCGTGCAGTACATCATGGCGCTCGGACGCGGAGAGGAAGCCGATCCCCAGCGCTTCCGCTTCGGTTTCATCGCCTCGAGCGACAACCACTCGGCGCGACCGGGCACCGGATACAAGGAAGTGGCGCGCACGGAGTTCACCGAGCAACGCTTCGGAAACTTCCTCGACACGCCCCTGGGCAGCCCGCCCGACCCGGAAGTACGCGCCGAGTCCGAAGCCGTCGAGGGCGCAGACATCACGGTTCCCTTCTCCCTGTTCGAGACCGAGCGGGGGGCCTCGTTCTTCCTGAACGGCGGGCTCGCGGCCGTGCACTCCGAAAGCCGCAACCGGGACGCCATCTGGGACGCCATGCAGCGACGCGAGGTATACGGGACCAGCGGACCCCGGATCCTCCTCTGGTTCGACCTCCTGAATGCACCGGAGGGTCGGCCCGTCCCCATGGGAAGCGAGGTGGCGCTCCGCGAAGCACCAGTCTTCCAGGTCCGGGCCGTCGGATCCTTCGAACAGAAACCGGGATGCCCCGCCGACGCGACCGCTGCACTGACGCCGGAACAGCTCGCTCGCCTCTGCCAGGGAGAATGCTATGCGCCCTCGGACCAGCGCCGGGTGATCGACCGGGTCGAAATCATCCGCATTCGACCCCAGGAAACACCCGACGAGGCGGTCACCGCGCTCGTGGAGGACCCCTGGCGCGTGTTCCCCTGTGCACCCGACGCGGCGGGCTGCCAGGTGGCATTTTCCGACCCGGAGTTTGCCGCTTCGGGCCGCGACGCCCTCTACTACGCCAGGGCGATCGAAGCGCCGAGCCAGGCGGTCGCCGCCGACCCCCTGGGCTGCACCTACGACGCGAGCGGGCGCTGCGTATCCATCGATCCGTGCTCGCGAAAGCCGGACGCCGACGAGTGCCTCGCCACGACCCAGGAACGCGCCTGGTCATCTCCGATCTTCGTCAACCAGGCGCACTAGGAGGACAAAGGTGGCCCACGACCCCCTCGAGCGTCTCCGGGATGGGACGGCCTGGGACGATTTCTGCGAGCGGCTCAAGGCAGCCGGTCACCAGGTGCTCGACGCGGCGCCCGACGACCCCTTGGATCGGGCAGAAGGGCTCCGCTACGTGAGTCGGCTTACGCGCCACTTCCTGAAGGCCACGATCGAAGACGCCGACCCAGCAGCCGCCGTCCTGTCGACGGAGACGCCCAAGATCGGGCTCGACAACCCCGACTATGTCTATTTCGGGGCGCGGTTGTCCGCGAAGTTCGAGTACCGACTGCGCGGCAGCCTGGGCGATGCCCACATGGTCGGTTTCGGGACCTATTCCGGGGGCCTCGGCACGAAAGAAGGACTCGTGCGCAACGGCTACCTCACGAGCGATGCGCTGGAATACGACGCGAACGGACGCTTCGAGATCTCTCTGTCCCAGGAAGAGCGCCCGGGAAACTGGCTTGCGATGCGTCCGGAAACGAATTCCCTCCAGGTGCGCCAGACGCTCCTCGACCGGAGAAACCAGCAACCCGCCCGCATCGAACTCGCGCGCACTGACGGTGGCGCCGGCCCCTCCCCCCTGGACCCGGCGCGCTTCTCCCGCGGACTCGATCGCGTCGGGATGATGGTCGGCGGCGTCATCGGCCAGTTCCTGGGCTGGACAGAAGCCTTTCGCGGCCATGCCCACGAGATCCGGGAACTCGACCCGAGCCTGCTCGCGGTCGCCCAGGGCGACCCGAACACGAGCTACAACTACAGCTACTGGGAACTCGCCGAAGACGAGGCCTTTATCGTCGAGTTCACGCCCCCCGAGTGCGAGTACTGGAACCTGCAGATCGGCAACCACTGGCTCGAGTCTCTCGACTTCCAGCACTACGCGACCCACGTCAACCGGGAAACAGCCACCACGCGTCCGGACGGCTCGGTCCAGATCGTCGTGGCGCGCCGCGACCCCGGTGTTCCGAACTGGCTCGACACAGCCGGCCACGCCCGCGGCGGACTCGCCCTGCGCTGGGTCGGCGCCGCACACCCGCCCCAACCCCGGACACGCGTCGCGAAGCTCGAGACCCTCGCGTGAAGGCGGGCTTTCTCGCCTCCGAGGCGGAATTCCACGCCGCCGCGCGAGAAGCCTGTGGACTCGAGGATTTTGGAGACGGGGAATACCGCGAAGGTCTGCGCGCGCTGCTCGAGTCCCTGGACCGGGACGCGGCGCTCAACCCGGTGGGCCACCTCACCTTGCGGGGATCGATCGTGGAAGCGCTGGTCGGCCGCCTGCTCTCGGAGGACGGCTGGGCGCGCCACCCCGAGTGCACCGCGGCCCCGGTGGAACAGCCTCTGGTCATCCTCGGACTTCCCCGCACGGGAACGAGCGCGCTCCAGCAACTCCTCGCCCAGGATCCAGCGCTCCAGGGCCTCGAGTACTGGCTCTCGATCACGCCGAAGGCACGGCCGCCGCGCAATACCTGGGCCGAAGACCCGGAGTTTCGAAGCTGCGACGAGCGCCTGCGCCTCCTCTACGAGCAGAGCCCCGGAATGAAGGCGATCCACTTCATGCAGGCCGGGGCGGTCGACGAATGCTGGCGACTCCTGTCCCAGAGCTTCGCCCACTCGAGTTGGCACGCCTGGGCCAACGTCGCGCACTACGAACACTGGTGGTCGCGGCATGACATGCGGCCCGCGTACCAGCGTCACCGGAAGAACCTCCAACTGATCGGGCACCGCGAACCGGAGAAGCGCTGGCTGCTCAAGGATTCGACCCACCTCTTCGACCTCGACGCCTTTCTCTCCGTGTATCCCGACGCGCGGGTGATCCAGACCCACCGGGACCCGGTTCGTGCCATTGCCTCCGTCTGCAGCCTGTGCTGGGCAGCGCGACAACCGCTGAATGAAAACCCGGATCCGGCGGCCTTCGGGCGCGCGACCCTCGACCTCTGGGAGCGCGCCGTCCTCGGCGCCGTGGCGGCCCGGACGAAACACGACCCGGCCCAGTTCTTCGACCTGCCGTTCGGCGCGTTCCAGTCCGACCCCCTGGCCGCCATCGAAGCGATCTACGCGCACTTCGGCATCGCCTACAGCGAAGCCGCCGAAACCGCCATGCGTCGCTTCCGGACCGAGAATCCCCGGGATAAACACGGTGCCCACCACTACGACGTGGAGACCTGGGGGCTCGACCCCGACGAGATCCGTGAACGCTTCCAGGCCTACGTCGAAGCGTTCGATGTACCGAGCGAATCGCGCTAAAGCGCCCCAGCGCGTCCTGGACAGTTTCGACACGCTCGGGCGGGTATGCGAAGATGCCCGCCCCGGAGGAACCCCCGTTGAACTTCGACTACAACGAAAAGACGCGTTTCATGCTCTCCCGCCTCGAGGCCTTCATGGACGAGCATATCTATCCGAACGAAGAGGCCTACTACCGAGAGCAGGCAGAACTGTCCGATCCCTGGCAGTCGCCGCCGATGCTCGAAGGGCTGAAGGATCACGCGCGGGAGGCGGGACTCTGGAACCTGTTCCTGCCCGGCCACGAGCAGGGCCTCACGAACCTCGAATACGCACCCATGTGCGAGGTGATGGGCCGGGTCGGTTTCGCGCCCGAAGTCTTCAACTGCGCCGCACCGGATACCGGCAACATGGAGGTGCTCGAGCGCTACGGCAACGAGGAGCAGAAGAAGGAATGGCTCGAGCCCCTGCTCGAGGGGCGGATCCGCTCGGCCTTTGCGATGACCGAGCCTGCGGTCGCCTCCTCCGACGCCACCAACATCTGCACCGAAATCCGCCGCGACGGCGATGAGTACGTGATCAACGGCCGCAAGTGGTGGACCTCCGGCGCCCCCGATCCGCGCTGCCGAATTCTCATAGTCATGGGAAAGACGCGTTTCGACGGCCCGATCCACCAACAACAAAGCATGATCCTGGTTCCCCGGGACGCACCGGGAGTCACGGTGCTCCGGAGCCTCCCGGTATTCGGGTACGACGACGCGCCCCACGGGCACGCCGAGCTGGTGTTCGAGAACGCGCGCGTGCCGGCCAGCAACATGCTCCTGGGCGAAGGACGCGGCTTCGAAATCGCCCAGGGTCGGCTGGGGCCCGGCCGGATCCATCACTGCATGCGGGTGATCGGCGTCGCCGAGCGTGCGCTCGAGAGGATGTGCCAGCGGCTGATGACCCGCGAAGCCTTCGGCAAGAAGATCTACGAACACTCCGTCTGGGAGGAGCGCATCGCAGACGCGCGCATCGAGATCGAATGCGCGCGGCTCCTCACGCTCAAGGCGGCCCACATGATGGATACCGTGGGCAACAAGGTCGCCCGCGGCGAGATCGCGATGATCAAGGTGAAAGCGCCGTTGATGGCCCTGAAGATCATCGACGACGCCATCCAGGCCCACGGCGGTGGGGGTGTTTCCGGCGACTTCGCCCTGGCGAGCAGTTGGGCCCACGTCCGAACGCTCCGAATCGCGGATGGACCCGACGAAGTCCACCGCCGCTCGATCGCGCGGATCGAATTGAAGCGACAGGCGGAACGCGCCGGGATGGAGAAGCCGGGGCGCTAGCGGGGCGCGTCGACGAAGATCGGCGACGACCAGGCACGCTCGCGGGCGGGCGCCAGGCAGTCGTCGGCAACGTCCGTCCGGTAGTCTCCGAAGCAGGGTTCCGTCGATACGGCGTTGCCGTTCGCGTCGAAGGTGGTCCGGAGCAGGTCTCCGTTGATCGCCGGCGTGGGTTCCTGGACGGCCCGGGCGTAGTAGAGGAAATCGCGGCCTGCCTCGGGGAACTCGGTGTCGACGAACTGCACCACGCAACCCGCGGGGTCTGGCGCACACGGGAAGCGCTTCCACGGGTCTTCGATCAGGTCGCCGGGGTCTTCACCCGGCCCGGTCTGCGGCCGGATCCGCACGATTTCGATCGCCTCGATCCGATGCCGCGTTTCGCCGGGGTTGTCGCATTCGCCCGCGCAGAGCGCCGCGAGCCGCTCGGGTGAAAGTCCGTCGACACTGACTTCGGGACACCCGGGCTTTTGCACGAATGCCCCGGCGGCCCGCACCTCGAAACGCGGCACTTGCTGCATTTCGACCTCGGAACCCATCGGGACGCTGCCGCCGGGACCGTTCAACAGGTCGAACCACAGCAGGATCTTCGGCCCGCTGGTCCCGTAGACCTCGCGGCGCTGAAGCGCGCCCCACACGCCCGCGCGGGTGCGGTCCGGAGAATGGACCGCAACGATCCCGCCCGGATAGGTGAAACTCGTCAGACGCTCGGAATCGATCACCCGGTCCGCCGGATCGATGGGAATGGCGCGCCGCGGATCTTCGGGTTCCTCGAGCTGGGAACGGGCATCGATGAAATCGCTCTGCAACCCCGGCGAGAAGGACATCTTCTTCCGGGCGTACTGCTTGTACCCCGTGGCCGGCCGAGACGTGTGGTCGTCGGTCGAGGCGATGAAGCCGAAACGGAAACGAAGCGGGCGGCCGTCGGGACCGGCCTCATCCGGATTCGCCAGGGACATGGCGTACTGCACCGACTCGAGCGGGCGCATGTTGAACGAGGGCTTGAAGCAGTCGCGGCACTGGTCGCAGTCGAGCCAGTCCTCGGCACGCGTATCCGGAAAGACGTAGGCCGGTCCCGGACCCGCCCGCATCGCGAGCAGCTTCGCCTCTTCGACCCGGCGCTCGCACTCCGCCGCCGGCAGGTCTCCGCAGCGCTCCCGCATGAGTTCCCCCGCCTGCCAACAGCAGGGAAGGAAATCCGGCGTCGGCTCCGGACACACGAGCGCGCCGTCCTCTTCGGTGAAGTTGCGCCAGTCGCGGTACTCCTCGCTGTTTCCGTGCCCCGACATGATCTCCACCAACCGCACCTTCTCGGGGTCGTGGTAGCGACGCGACAACGCCTTGTCCCAGGAAGCCTGGGGCGGTGTGTAGTACCCCCAAGCGGTGCCGTGGGGAATGACCATGCTGTCGAAGCCCCACTCGTCGAGCTTTCGGTAGAGGATGTCCGGTGTCGGCGCGTTCTCGTGACAGTCGAGGGGCAGTTCGCGCGTGTCGACGTCCCGCGGACACTCGGGCCACGCCTCCAGGCGGTCGACCAGCCATTCGAGGTCGTCGTACATGCCCCAATGGGAGGGGTCGACCCAGCGCGCCTGGGCCGCCTGGCGGACGGTGGCAAAGATCCCCATCCCGGCGTCGTAGGCCCGGGAGTCGATCGGTCGCGCCGGCAGTTCGTCCTCGTCCTGGCCGAGGAAGATCACGTTCTTGTGGCCCCAGTGCGACTCGGGCGTCACACCGATCTGGGTCCACTCCCAACCGGCGAACACCATCAGGTCCTGGTTCGAGGGATCTCCGGCGCTGGCGTTACAGGCGCGGACCGCTTCCTTGGTCGCTGTCCAGTGCTCGGGAATCAAGGCCTCGGCGTGGTCGTTGTAGCTGAAGAAATCGACCTGGGCGCAATAGCGCGCGAAATCGCAGGCGTCCGACAAGGTGTGCGTCCCCTGGCCTCCCATGATCGGCAACGCAAGGGTGAACGCATCGGGCGAATACGTCGTGTGGACGTGCAGGTCGCCGAACAAAATCTGTTTCTCATCGAGTACCCGGGCCACGCCCGCCTGCCCGGCAAGCGCCCGCTCGGCATCGTTCTGGCGCTCGCCCCGTTCCGCGACCACCGCGGGCGACAGGCCCGGCCCCTCGATGGCATTGTTCGGACGATCGGATCCGCCGCAGGCAAGCACCGACAGTGCGAGCCACGAAACGACTCGGTACACCGGGACCCTCACGCGTTCGCGTTCAGGTTTTCGAGTCGCTCCGACGCCTCGACATACTCTTCGACGAGTTCGTAGATGACATCGCGGCACGACTTCACCTCGTTCATCTGGCCCACGACCTGACCAACCGGGTTGAAGGCGACGGGTTGCGACTTGTCTCCGTACCGGTGAACCCGCTGCATCGCGTCGGCGGTCACCATTCCCTGGAGCGGCATGCCCAGGGGGTCGGGCGTGTCGTCCCGGTCCCACGCCTCGGTCCACTCGTTGCGCAGCATCCGGCACGGTTTTCCCGTATAGGCGCGAGAGCGCACCGTGTCCTGGCTCGTCGCCGACAGGTAACTCTCCACCTGCGGGGGCTCACAGCCCGACTCGGCGGTCGTGAGCCAGGCGGAACCGAGCCAGGCGCCCTGGGCGCCCATCGCCAGCGCCGCCGCGACCTGCCGTCCGTTGCCGATCCCGCCCGCCGCCAGCACGGGAGTCGGCGTCACCGCATCGATGATCTGCGGCCAGAGCACCATGCTCCCGATCTCACCGGTGTGACCCCCGCCCTCGTAGCCCTGGGCGATGATGAAATCGAGCCCCGCCTCGCGATGACGCAACGCCTGGTGGATCTTTCCGCAGAGCGCGCCCATCAAGCGACCGCTGTCCTGCACCCGCGCCACGATCGCCTCGGGCGGCGTTCCCAGGGCGTTGGCGATCACCTTGACCTTGTCGTGGGACAACGCGACGTCGAGTTGCGGAGTCGCCGTGGATTCCGTCCAACCCAGGAGTTCCTGGAGATGCGCTTCCCCGTCGGGAATTTCGGGAACCCCGGCATCGCTCAACAGCTTGGCTGCGAACGCCCGGTGCTCCTCGGGAACCATGGCATTGAGCTTCGCCTCGAGTTCCGAGGGGTCGATCTTCCCGGCGTCCATGCCCTCGTATTTCTGGGGAATCACCAGGTCGATGCCGTAGGGCTTGTCGCCGATGTGGTCGTCGATCCACTGGCATTCCTGCTCGATCTGTTCGGCTGAGAAACCGACGACACCGAGAACGCCGAGTCCACCGGCCTGGCTGACGGCAGTCACCACGTCGCGGCAGTGGGTGAAAGCAAAGATGGGGAACTCGATCCCGAGGCGTTCACAGATCTCGGTACGCATGGGGGGCCTCCAAGTTGGGGGAGGGAGAGTATCAGGTCAGCTTCCGATGGTCCCAGCTGAAGAGCTTTTCCGGGCGCACCACCACCCCGGTGCGTTTTCGGGCCAGGTTCCGCCCAGCTTCGGCGACATCGGCCTCCGAGGTCTCGGGGTAGTTCCGCCGAACCACGTGCTGGGCGAGGTCGGCCACCGCCTCGAAGTCGTCGATCAGCGTCGCCGTGCCATTCAGGGAAACGCCGCGCAGCTCGGTATAGAGGTCTCCGTCCTCCCAGAGCAGGGCGATCCGCGGATCGCGCCGGAGATTCACGACCTTCTGGGACTTCGAATAGGTCTCGAACAAGATCTGGCCATCCACCAGGGCGAACCAGTTCGTCGTGAGGTGGGGGCTCCCGTCTCGGTTGAGGGTCGCCGTCTGCATGGCCTTGCGGGACGCGATGAATCGCCAGGCGTCCTCGTCGGTCATGCGGATACGGTCGCGGAGCTTGGGCATGGCACTTCCTCCGGCGGCACCATGCAGGGGGAGTACCAGCCGGTCAAGTAATCGGCGGCCCGCATGGCTTGGGCAGGGTGCCCCTCCGGCGGCACCATGCGGGGGAAGCACCAGCCGGTCAAGTGATAGGATGGCCCCATGGACGGCTCCTCCCCGGCCGGCGCCCTCGACGGCATCCGCGTACTCGACCTGACGACGCGCCTCGCCGAAGCCACAGGACGGGTGCTCGCCGATCTCGGGGCGGAAGTCATCAAGATCGAGCCGCCCGGCGGGTGCGACGCCCGGTTCACCCCGCCCTTCGCGGAGGGGCGCGAAGACGATCCCGACGGGTCCCTCTACTGGCAGTCCTGGGGAATGGGAAAGCACAGCGTCGTGCTCGACCTCGCCGATCCCGGCGAGCGCGAACAACTGCGCGCGCTTGCAGGCGGTGCCGACATCCTCCTCGAATCGTTTCCGCCGGGCCACATGGAATCGCTCGGTCTGGGACTCGACGACCTCCGGGCAAACAACGAAGCGCTCCTCGTCGTCTCCGTCACGCCGTATGGTCACGGCACCCCCGATGCCGACACGCCCGCCACGGACCTCACCCTGGCCGCCGCCGGCGGGCTGCTCGCCATGCAGGGCGACACCGACCGGCCGCCCGTCCCCGTCGGTTTTCCCGAGACCTCGCTTCACGGCGCGGTCCAGGCCGCCGCCGACGCGATTCTGGCGCTCTACGAACGCAACCGGAGCGGGCGCGGCCAACACCTGGACACGTCGATGCAGCAGTGCGTGCTCTGGGCCCTGCTCTTCGTGACGGGATACACCGCCCAGGGGATCGATCCACCCGGCTTCGGCGACGACCGGGGTGCGCTCGGCCTGCGAGAGGTCGTGCCCGGCGTCCGGCTCCCAGTCGTCGAGCCGTGCAAGGACGGACACGTGGGCACCACGTTCGTCGTCGGCGCCCAGGGGAACCACGGTTTCGGCGAGGCGATGCGTTGGGCGGAAGAAGCAGGCGCCATTGACGCAGACATCGCGGGCAGAGACTGGAGCGCGTGGCTCACGGACGTGGGCGAGGGGACCCTTTCCGCAGAAGACGCCAAGCGAGGCTTGACGCAACTTCTGGCATTCCTGGAGACCAAGACCAAGACAGAGATCCACGCCCGGGCGGTGGCACGCAAGATGCTCATCGCGCCCGCCTACACGACCGCAGACCTGCTCGTCGACCCGCAGCTCAACGCCCGGAACTTCTGGACCGAAGTCTCGGGGGTCCTGCACGCCGGACCCTTTGCGCGTCTCTCGGGCACGCCCATCGCCTACCGGCGCCACGCACCGACCCTGGGACAGGACCAGCACCTGGCCGGCGACGCTCGTCGGCGACCGGCTGTCCCTCCCATTCGTGTCCGCAGCGAGCGAACCACCCTCTTCGATGGACTCAAGGTTGCGGACGTCGGTTGGATCGCTGCGGGACCGCTCATTTCGGCCGCACTCGCCAACCTCGGTGCGACGGTGATCCGGGGCGAGTCCGAGGCACGCCTCGACACACTCCGCGTGATTCCTCCGTTCCTCAACCCCGAAGACCCGATCAACACCGGGCACCCCATGGCGAACATGAACCAGTCGAAGCTCGGCTTCGCCTGCAACTATTCCCTGGATGCGGCCCGGGAAATCGTAAACCGCATCATCGACTGGGCAGACGTGATCATCGAAAACTACCGGCCCGGCACCGCCGAACGGCTGGGATTCGGCTGGCAGCAGGTGCGCGCGCGGCGCCCCGACGTGGTGATGCTCTCGACCTGCATGCGCGGTCAGACCGGACCGGAAACCGATCACACCGGTTTCGGGCTGCACGGCGCCTGCCTGGCCGGCCTCACGGCGATCACGGGCTGGCCCGACCGCTCCCCCCAGACGCCCTGGGGCGCCTACACGGATTTCATTTCGCCCCGGTTCGCACTGGCGGCGCTCGGCGCCGCCCTGCATCACCGGGATCGCACGGGGGAAGGCCAGTACATCGACCTTTCCCAGGTCGAATCCTCGATCCATTTCATCTCACCCGCGGTGCTCGACTACGTCGTGAACGGCCGCGTTCTCGACCGCGCTGCGATGAACTCCGAGCGGGCCTGCCCCCACGGTGTTTTCGAGACTCGCGGAACCGCGCGCTTCCTGGCGATCGCGGTCGAAACCCCCGAGCAATGGGACGCGTTGAAACGCGAAGTGCCAGGGCTCTCCGGCACCGGTGCCCTCGGACTTTCCGAGCGACTGGAGCGGAAAGCCGAACTCGAAGCCCTTCTCGCCGCCTGGTGCGCGGAACGCGACGCGTTCGAAGCTGCCCAGCGCCTGCGCGATGCCGGTGTGCCGGCCTACGCAGTGCTCCGCGCCGGCGACCTGGCGACGGACCCGCAACTGGTGGCCCGCGAGCACTTCGTTGAACTCGACCACGGCGCCATCGGGCGCACGATCTTCGACGGTCCCCCCACCCGCTTCTCGGCCACCCCGGCCCGGCCGACCCACGCCGGCCCCCTGATCGGGCAACACACCCTGGAAGTCATGCGCGACATCCTCGGGTACAGCGAACAAGAGATCGCCGAACTCGCCGCCAAGGGCGCCCTCAGCTAGACGACTCCGCCTCCCGCGGCACCTCGAGAGCGCCCGCCGCCACCAGTTCCTCGACCTCGGCATCGGAAAGCTCGAGGAGTTCGCGACACACCGCTCGCGTGTGTTCGCCGAGCAGCGGCGCCTGGCGGGTCACGATGTCGGACATCCCGCTCGCCTGGAACGCAGGGCCTTCCAGGGCCATCCAGCCCAGTTCCTGCTGGTCGATCCAGCGCGGAAAGCCGCGCGCCTGGAAGTGGGGATCCCGCGCCTGCTCGGAACCGGTGAGCATGGGAGCGACCGGAACTCCGAACATCTGGAGCGCGCTCGTCACTGCGACCTTGCTCTGGCTTTCGGTCCACGCAGCGAGGTGACCGTCGATTTCGTCGTGAGCCGCGCGGCGACCTTCCGCCGTCTCGAACTCGGGGCGCATCGACCAGTCCGGACCGCCGAGTGCCAGTCGCAGCTTCTGCCAGTCTTCGTCGCTGCGACAGGTAATGGCAACCCACTGCTCGGTCCCCTGGCACGGATAGCTGCCCCAGGGCGCGCCGCGTTCGCTGCGATTTCCCTGGGGCTTCACGCTCCCCGGTGCGAGTCCCGTCGCGAGGAGCAGATCGCCGATCATGTTCGCCACCACCTCCGCCTGGGCCACCTCGCCGTGCCCCCCCGCGCCGGTGTTCACGCGGCGGTAGAGCAAGGCCAACGAGACGATGGCCGCAACGCGTCCGGCCAGGTGGTCGGGAAAGATCGAAGTGGATCCCGCGGGCTCATCGCGGTTTTCGTAGTTCCAGAGGTGGACGAGCCCTCCGATGGGTTGCGTGCTCGGCCCATACCCGATCCAGTTGGCCCACGCGCCGCGAGAACCGAGGAGCTGACTGCTCGTCATGACGATGCCCGGGTTCAGACCTTGCAACGCGGCGAAACCCAGACCGATGTCATCCATCGTGCCCGTCGAACTGTTTTCGATGACCAGATCCGACTGCTCGACGAGGCGGCGCACGATGGCGAGACCGCGTTCATCCTTCAGGTTCACGCCGAAACCGCGCTTGGAACGACTCGACGAGGCGAAGGACGCGCTCATCTCGGTCGACATCACCACGCGCATGAAATCGAAATAACTGCGGCTTTCGATCTTGAGGACATCCGCGCCGTAATCGGCGAAGAGCCGACCCGCCTCGACGCCGACACCGCCGATCCCGAAGTCGAGCACCCGGAGATGGGCGAGCGGGGCGGTCGGTGCAGGGGGCGGCGTGCCGGGGGCCGGACGCGGGTCTCCCCATCCGCCCGCCGCCACCTCGGCATCGTGTTCCCCCACTTCCGGCGCACGGTGCCGGTAGCCCCTTCGCTCGGCGTCGACTTCGAAGAAACCCGAGAGCACCGGACCCGTCTCGTCGGGCGCGTACTCCGCGTCGACGAAGGTTCCGCGCGAGACGAAATGTTCGTTCGCCAGCACCTCCTCGGGGCGCAACACGGGCGTGCAGACGATGCCGCGGCGCTGGGCCTCGGCGGCCACCTGCTCGTGGGGCATGGTGGCGAACAGGTCGCCGATCGCCACGGCGAGGGCGTCGGCGATCTGCAGGCGTCCCAGGAAGGAATCGTAGAGGGGATCGCGGAGATACTCCGGATCTCCGAGCCACTCGCGCATCGCGTGCCACTGGCGGGGGGACAGGATCACGAGGCGCACGTAGCCGCTCTTGCACGCGTAGATGCGGTACATCGGGCCCGAGCCCATGCGCATTTCCGCCGGCTCCTGCCCCTTCGCCAGGGTGTAGGTCCCGTTCGAGAACGACCAGTCGCACTGCTGGGCGGTCGCCTCGAGCACGGAAAGGTCGAGGGTCTGCCCGTGCCCGGTCCGTTGCTTCTGTACGAGCGCCGCGAGCACGGAGAAACACCCCATCACGCCCGCGACGTCGTAGGCCAGCGCGCCGGGCGGCAACAGAGGCGGGTGCTCGGGCACCCCCGCTTTGAACTGCATCCCGCTGATCGCTTCCATCGTCGCATCGGTCGCGACCCAGTCGCGGTAGGGACCCGTCTGGCCGAAATCGGTGATGGACAGCGCAACCAGGTGGGGGAAACGCTCGACGAGTGTCGTCGGCGCGAGACCCCGCTCCGCCAGGGCGCCCGGCGCGAAGGACTCGATGAACACGTCGGCACGGCTCGCGAGATCCGCCAGCCGGTCCCGGCCCTCGGGTGCTTCGAGATCCACCACGATCCCGCGCTTGTTCGAGTTGCGGTGGGCGAAGTAGAGGCTCCGACCGTCGTGAAACGGCGGCAGGCAACGCGAGGTTGCACCGTCCGGAGGCTCGACCCGGATCACGTCGGCGCCGAGATCGGCGAGCAGGCGACCGGCGAGTTCTCCCTTCTGGTCGGCGAGATCGAGGACGCGGAGTCCGTCGAGGGGCGGATTCGACAAGGGGGGGGTCCTTTCCGAGCGGTTCGCGTACGGGATGCGGACTCGGCCGCTGTCCCGCTGGAGCTCCAGTTTGCGCCGTGGGCCCTGCCGATTCAAGCGGTGAACAAGGCTGCCAGCGCGCGGAGGGTACCCGGAATCGCGTCCATCAGGACGTAGAGCAGAACCGCGGGGACCGCGAAACGCAGCAGGAAGCGCCATAGCGGGAACCAGCGCACGCTCCCGGCACCGATACCCGCCTCGCCCACGGGGTCCTTCATGCGCCAGCCCACGAACACCGACAGCATCAGACCTCCGCCGAGCAAGAAGACATTGTTCGCGACCTGGTCCATCACGTCGAGCACCCCGAGACTCCAAGCCGCCGGAGCTCCCAGCACGGTGATTGCGCCCCCCGCCAGGATCGCTGCACGGCGACGCCCCCAGCCCAGACCGTCGATGGCCGCCGAAACGACCACCTCGAGCAACGAAATCGCCGAGGTCAGCGCACCGACGACGAGAGCCACGAAGAAGACCAGCCCGACCACCCGGCCGACGCCGCCCATTCCGGCGAAGGCCTCGGGCAGGGTGATGAAGAGCGCGCCCACCGTGCTTCCGCCCACCTTTTCCGACAGGCCGAGGGCGAAGATCATCGGGAACACGGCAAGGCCGGCCAGAAATGCGATGCCCACGTCAGCGCCCGCAATCACGGAAGAACCGCGGACGAGATCGGCGTCGCGACGGAGGTAACTCGCGTAGGTCATCATGGCGCCCATCCCGAGGCTCAGACTGAAGAATGCCTGGCCCGCAGCCTGGGTCAGCACGTCGCGGGAGAAAATCTCGGAAAAGTCCGTGTCCAGGTAGTACGCGTACCCCGCCTCGGCACCCGGCAACATCGCCGCGTGCACGGCAAGCCCCACGACCATCAGGAAGAGAAGCGGCATCAACACGGTGGCCGTTCGCTCGATGCCCGCCTTCACGCCGCCCGCGACGATGGCGATCGTGATCGCCATGAACAGCAGGTGGAACCCGAAGGCGTCGGGACCCTGGGCGATGTCTTCGAAGCTCTCGGCCACCCCGGCAAAGCCGCCGAAGATCGCCATCAAGCCGTAGCGGATCGTCCAGCCGGCGATCACTCCGTAATAGGCCAGGATCAGGAAACCGGCGGCCACGAACACGCCGCCGAGGGGCGTCCAGGCGCGGCCGCCGTAGTGCCGGAGCGCAGACACCGGGCTTTGTTGAGAACCGCGCCCGATCGTGAGTTCGGCCAGCAGCACCGGCAGACCGATCAACAGGGTGAATCCCAGGTAGAGAACCACGAAGGCGGCGCCGCCGTTCTCGGCCGTGAGATACGAGAAGCGCCACATGTTGCCGAGACCCACCGCGGAACCCACGGCCGCAAACACGAAGCCTGCTCGGGTCGACCATTGCTCGCGAGGTGCGTTGGCCACGCGTCTTCCCCTCCCTACAGGCGGTGGGGGAGCCCGCACACGCGAAGCATACCCCGCTCCCCGCCCCCGGAGAAGTGGTAGGATCGGCGCCCACCATGGGTGACACCGCCTACGTCCGCTTCGACCCGCTCTTCGGGGCGGACGAAGCCGAAGCCATGCTTCGCCTCTGCGAACGCTTCGGCCGCTACGGAACCTATGCCGTCGAAACGATCGCGGACGATTTCGGCGAGGGAATCGCCCAACGCCACGATGCCGCGGTCAACTTCGCCCGGACCGGCGGACGTTTCGGTCGGACCGAAGCCGGAGACCGACTGATCGCGCGCACCAACTACTTCCGCGAGGAATACGCCTACGGGGCGACCCTGGCCGAGGGCATCGAGCCGTTTCTCCACTTCGCCGGTTTTCACGCCGCCGCCTGCCAGGTCATGAAGTGCACCGTCGTCGAGCCGAACATCGTCTACGCGAACATCCTGGTTCCAGGCCAGGAACTCGCGGTCCACACCGACGTCCCCGAGTTCCGCGGCATGAGCCGCCGGACCGATCCCCAGTGGTTGCTGGTTGCGATGCACCACTCCGGGCTCTTCGACGCCTGGCGGATGCCCATCGCGACCGGTGTCGCCTGGTTCGGAAACCCCAAGGGCGGCGAGTTCGTCTTCTATCCCGACGGCGCGTCCGGCTCGCCCGTCGCGACACCCGCGGTCCACAACACGGCGATCCTCCTCGACACGGATTCGGTATTCCACGGCGTGGATCGGGTCACCGAACAGAAGGGCGACATGCCCGCGCTCCGGCCCGGAATGGCGCTCGAATTCGCGGGGAGCGACGCCTGGACACTCGAAGACGGCGACCGGACCGTTGCGCGCTACACCTGGGACGATCTGCGGTTTTCGATCTCCTGGAAAGCCTACTGCTACCCCGATCCCGAGGCGCACCGCATCGCGCGGGAACATACGGACGACCTCACCCGCGAGCGGGCCGTCGACCTCCTGGTCTCGGACCTCCAGGCACGCGGCCGAATCCAGGACCGGCCCGACGACACGCTCCTCGGCCTGACGATCATCGACGAGTACATCCAGTTCCCAGCCGCCGCGACGGAAGCACCGGGGTGAACCAGCGCCCGTGACCCGCAGCCCGGCCCGCCGAAAACCCGCCGACCGCCTGTCTCGCGACGTTCGGCCCGAGACCGTGGACCTGCATGTCGAGGTCGACCCGAGCCACGGCGACGGCTTTCGCGGTGACGTCACCCACGCAATCACGCTGGCCCGCAGCCAGCAAACGATCCGGATCCATGCCTGCGACCTCCAGGTCTCCGGTGCGCGGATCGACTGGGAGGGCGGGCGCGCCCGGGGGCAGATCGAAACCCTGCCCCGGGTCGAAATGCTCCAGATCCGGTTTCCCGAAGCGGTTCCCGCCGGAAAGGCGCGCCTCCACCTGCGTTTTCGCGGACGCCTCCGCAAGGATCTTTGCGGCCTCTACGGCGCGACGGTGGGCAAGCGTCGCTACGCCTTTACCCAGCTCGAGGCGACCGACGCCCGAAAATTCTTTCCGTGCTTCGACGAACCCGCCATGAAGGCGCGCTTCCGGATCGCGGTCAGCACGAGTGAAAAGAACGCCGTCCTTTCCAACGCGCCGATCGCCTCGACCCGACGCCAACCCCGAGGGCGCAAGACCGTCCACTTCCGGCAGACCCCTCCCCTCTCGACCTACCTCGTCGCGCTTGCCGTCGGCGATCTGCGCCGGTCGCGCCCCGTACGCCTCGGAAAGACCGCCATCCGCACCTGGCACACCCCGGGCAAGGAGCGCCTGACCCGTATCGGCCTGGAAACCGCGCGGGAAACCCTGTCGCGGCTCGAACGCTACTTCGGCCTTCCGTACCCCTACGAGAAGCTCGACCTGGTGGCCGTTCCGGACTTCGAATTCGGCGCCATGGAAAACGCCGGCGCCGTGTTCTTTCGGGAAACCCTCCTGCTTCTCGACCCGGCCACCGCCACGACCAACGAGAAGAAACGCGCGGCCGAGGTCATTGCCCACGAACTCGCCCACATGTGGTACGGCGATCTCGTCACCATGGCGTGGTGGGACGATCTCTGGCTGAACGAGGCCTTTGCGACCTGGATGGCCTACTCCGTGGTCGACGACTGGAAGCCCGAGTGGAACATGTGGCAGGACTTCCAGCACGGCCGGGCCGCAGCCCTCGAACTCGACGCCCTGCGGCACACGCACCCGATCTACACCCCGGTACGGACCGCTTCGGAGGCCAGCGAGAACTTCGACCTGATCACCTACGAAAAGGGTGCTGCCGTCGTGCGGATGCTCGAGCGCTATCTCGGAGCCGCAGCGTTCCGGCGCGGGGTCCGCCGTTATATCCGCCGTCACCGGGAAGGGAACACCGTGGCCGCGGACCTCTGGCACGCCCTGGCCGAAGCCTCGGGAGAGCCGGTCGAAGAACTGGCGAGCGCGTGGATCCAACAAGACGGGCACCCCGTGGTCCACATGCGGCTGCGCAACGCGGGCACGCGCACCCAGGCGGTGTTCTCCCAGGAACGGTTTACGGAACAGCCGCAAAAGAAAAAGGGACGCGCTCCCCGCTGGCCGGTTCCCATCGTCGCGCGGGTCGTCGGCCCGCGCGGCGGACGCGGCCGACTGGAACGCCATCTCCTCACGAGAGCCCGCGACACGTTGGCGCTCGCGGAAACGCCCAAACTCGTCTACGCGAACGCCGAAGAAGCGGGTTTCTTCCGGCCTCACCACGGTGCAGACGAACTCGCGGCAATCCTGGCCCGGCCGCGCTCGCTCGCCCCCGTCGAACGCATGGGCCTCGCCGATCACCAGTGGGCCCTCGTGCGCGCCGGACAAGCGCCGGTCTCGGGCTTCCTCGACGTGGTGACTGCATTCGCAGCCGACGGGGACCCGGACGTGCTCGCCGCCCTCCACGGCCCTCTCGCCTTCCTCGCTCACGACCTGGTTCCCGACGCCGCCCCCGACTGCGCGGACCCGCTATCCGGTTTCATCGAGGCCCGCTTCGGCGCCGCTTTCGACGCACTCGGCTGGAAACCCCGCCGGGGCGAAACCGAAACGACCGGCCTCGCCCGAGCTGCTCTGCTCTCGATCCTCGGCTCTGCGGCCGGGAATGCGGCGGTGCTCGAAAAGGCGGCCGGCCACTGCGACCGCTACCTGAGCAACCGACGGGCCATCCACGCCGACCTGGTCGACGCGATCGTGGGCCTCGCCGCCCGCACCGGGGACGCCGCCCGCCATACGGATTTTCTCGAGGCGATGAAGACCGCGAAAACCCCCCAGGACCAGCGGCGCTTCCTCCTGGCCCTCGGCGCGTTTCGCGATCCGACCCTCGTCCAACGGACGCTTCGCCTCACACTCACCCCCGCAGTCCCCACCCAGGACGTGGCGTTCCTGCTCGGGCGCATGTTTGGCAACCCCGCAGCCCGCGACGCAACCTGGGACTTCGTCCGCGACCGCTGGGGCAAGCTCTCGAAACGCATGGGCTCCGTCCTCGCGGGACGCATGATCGAGACAACCGTGCACCTGCGCACGCCGGGACGGCGCCGAGAAGTCGCCGAGTTCTTCCGCGAGCACCCCGTTCCGAGCGCAGAACGCGTCTTGCGCCAGGCACTCGAGCGTTTCGACTGGTATCGCGGCTTCCGCACCCGGGCCGCCCGCGAACTGCGAGAGGCCCTGGCAGAAACCGACCGCTAGGCGCCGAAGCGGGCGAGCAGGCGCGGAACGAAGACCAGGAGGCCCGCGACGGCTGCGCCGATTGCAGCCAGCAGCACGGCACCGGCCGCCACGTCCTTGGCGCGGCCCACCAGGGGATGAGACTCCGGCGAGACGGCGTCGCCGAGCGCTTCGATCGCGGTGTTCATGCCTTCGGCGAGCCACACGAGGGCGATCGCGAGCGCGAGGACCGCCCACTCTCCCGCACCACACCCGAGCCAGAATCCCGCCGCGATCACCGCGACGGTGGCGAAGCCGTGGATCCGCGCGTTGTGCTGGGTCTTCGCCAGGATCGCGACCCCTCGGAAGGCGTCGCGAAAGCTCCGCACCCGGCCGGTAACGCTGAAGCGCCCGGTGTCGCTCACCGTGCCCCCCGGCGTTCAGCCGTCATGGCACTCTCCCTACCTTTACCGGCGTCAGTCCTGGCTGAGCGGCTTCCCATTCAAGCTCCAGTCGTAATCCGTGTAGCGGACCTCCCAGCTGCCATCCGCCAGGCCCGCTGCAACCGCTGGGTCCTCGACGTAGCCCGCGACGTAGCTCGCGACCGACCCCGAGTCGCCGGCGAAGTCCTCGGGAAAGAAATCGAAGAGTTCGGAAAGATAGGCCACCCGCTCCTCGGAGTCGTAGCGATTCTTCGTCGGGTCGTTCACGAACGCGCGGGTCGCCACTTCCAGTTGCGCATCCAGCAACGAGGGCAGGTACGCCTGGGAGGCAAGGCGCGGGCACGAAGCTGAAGCACACACCAGCGCGAAGTGGATGCGTGGATCGCCCAGCGGCCGAAGACGGGCGTGCTCGAGATCCCAGAGGGTGATCGAATCACCCCCCACGTCGTGTCGCGTCCGTCGCAGGAACACGATGCGCCCGTACAGCGTGGCGGGCGATTCGCCCGCCAGCACCGCAGCGACGGCCGAGACGTTGTAGGCGTTGATCCAGAACGCCAACCGCTCAGCGGCCGTCGTCTCCTGGGTGAAGCGAGCGCGGCGCAGGGCCGCGACGATCGCCGGAAAGTCGGGATTTCGGGCGATGGCCGGGTAGTCCACGACGCCCCCCACCACGTGGGCCCGCAGCACCCGGTCCCAGGGTGCGTAGTCGAACCGCTCGACCGGCTGGGTCTCGGGCAGCCAATAGGACTGGGAGGGCGCCACGCACCCGGAAACCGCGAGGGCAAATGCGGCGAGGAGCCGCGTGCGCTTGACGCGCCGTCTACTTTCGTTGTACTTTCGCTTTCGGAGACGTCCCATGGCGCGCAGCGCGACCCGCCGCCCCCAGACCGACAACCCCGCGAGCCGCTTCGACAAGCTCATATACGACTCCAGCGACGAATTCGCCCAGCCGGACAGCGGAAACGAAGCGAGAACCGCACCCGCCGAGTTCTACCGCGATCCGAGCCGTCGCGCAGTCGCCTGGAACGAGAGCCCCGACCTGCCCTTCCGGGCGAGCCTGAACCCCTACCGCGGTTGCGTGCACGCCTGCAGCTACTGCTACGCGCGGCCGAGCCACGAGTACCTGGGCTTCTCGGCCGGGCGCGACTTCGAGCGCAAGATCCTGGTCAAGGAGGACCTCCCGGCGGTGCTGCGCTCCGAGCTCTGCGCACCGGGCTGGCAGCCCCAGGTCGTCTCGATCGGCGGCATCACGGATCCGTATCAGCCCATCGAGCACAAGACGCGTCTCACACGCCGCTGCCTCGAAGTCTTCGCAGAGCTGCGCAACCCGGTGAGCGTCGTGACCAAGGGCACCCTCATCCGGCGCGACCTCGACCTGCTCCGGGAACTCGCGAGCCGCGACCTCGTCCACGTCTACCTGTCGATCACCAGCCTCGACCGGGACGTCCAGCGCAACCTCGAGCCGTTCGCCGCCGCCCCCTCCCAGAGGATCGCCACGGTCGAAACCCTCGCGGACGCCGACATTCCGGTCGGTGTCCTCGTTGCGCCGGTAATTCCCGGCCTCACCGACCACGAGGCGCCGCGGATTGTCGAGGCGGCGGCCCGCGCCGGAGCACGGACCGTCCGCTACGTGATGCTCAAGCTGCCCCATGGCGTCAAAAAGCTTTTCGAGCGCTGGCTGGAGCACCACTACCCCGACCGCCACAAGAAGGTGATGAACCGGGTACGTGCCGTGCGCGGTGGCAGGCTGAACGACCCGCGGTACCACGTCCGCCAACGGGGAACGGGCTGCTTCGCCGACCAGACACAGGCCCTCGTGACCCTGGCCTGCCGGCGGGCCGGGCTCGACGCCGAGCTGCCCCCCCTCGCGACACACCACTTCCAGCGACCCGGGGGCGAGCAGCTGTCGCTCCTGTAGCCTTGGCGGTCATGGGCAACGGGCTGGAGGATCTCCGGGCGCTCCTGCGTCGGATCGATCGGCGGGGCTACAAGGCCTACCGCGACATACGCGGCGACTGGGAGGGCCCCGGGCTCACCCTGGGCATCGACCGGGTCCAGGGCGACCCGTTCGCCGCGCCATCCAAGCTACGGCTGCGCGTCCCGCGCGACACCGCCGGAATACCCGACGCCTTGGCGTCGAATCCCGTCCGCCGCATGGCCCTCGCAGACTACCTGGCCCGGGGCGCAGCACGGGCGGCCCGGGGCGGACGGCGGCGCGGGACCGGAAAGAGCGGACAGGTCTTCGTCGATGCCGGAGGCCAGCAGGTCCTCGAACGCACCTGCTGTGTCGTGGCGGATGCGTGGATCGAACTGCGGCTCGAAGCGGGCCTGCCCGCCGCGGGCCGCCGCGTGCTCGGCCAGGAAGCCGCGGAACTCCTGTGCGAAGACCTCCCGGACCTCGCCGCCCGCGCCCTCCACTGGGAATCCCTCGCCCAGAACGAGGCAGAACGCTTCGTCGACTGCATCGAAAACCAGGAGCACCTGCGCGGCCAGTTGGCGGACCGCGGACTGATTGCCTTCGTGGCAGATGGCGCCGTGTTGCCCCGGGAGAGCGGCGCGAGCGACCGACCGCTGGGGGCCGAAGCTTCGGTGCCCTTCGAGGCGCCCGAGACCCTGCGCGTCGAACTCACCTTGCTGCACCCGCTCGAGACTCCCGAAGGACCCCGCGACCGACTCGTCGGCCTCGGAATACCGCGGGGCGTGACCCTGGTCGTCGGCGGCGGTTACCACGGCAAGTCGACGCTGCTCCGGGCGTTGGAGCGGGCCGTCTACCCCCACGTGCCCGGTGACGGCCGGGAATGGGTCGTGAGCGAGCGATCCCTCGCAAAGATCCGGGCCGAGGACGGCCGCCGCGTGGAACAGGTCGACATTTCTGCTTTCGTTTCCGATCTGCCCCAGGGCCGGAGCACGACCCGCTTCTCGAGCGACGACGCCTCGGGAAGCACGAGCCAGGCCGCCAATATCGTCGAGGCGATCGAGGCCGGCGCCTCTGGCTTGCTGCTCGACGAGGACACCTCGGCCACGAACTTCATGGTGCGCGACGCGCGCATGCAGGCCCTCGTGGCCAAGGAACACGAGCCGATCACCCCCTTCCTGGAACGCGTGCGGGAGTTGCACGACCGGTTCGGCGTCTCCACGGTCCTGGTCATGGGCGGCTGCGGCGATTACTTCGAAGTCGCCGACACGGTGATCGCAATGCGCGAGTTCCGGGCCGAAGAAGCGACGAGCGAAGCACGCAGCATCGCGGCAGCCTCTCCCACCGGCCGACACGTCGAGGCAGCAGCTCCCTTCGCGGCAATCACCGAGCGCGTGCCCGAACGCTCCAGCTTCGACCCATCCCGCGGGCGGCGCGAAGTGAAGATCGACGCCAAGGCGCGGGATCTCGTGCTGTTCGGCACCGAGACGATCGACCTGCGCTGCGTGGAACAACTGGTCGACCGCTCCCAGGCCCGCGCCGTGGGCCACGCGCTCCACCTCGCTGCGACGCGCTTCATGGACGGGAAGGCAACCCTGCGGGAAGTCGTCCATCGGGTCGAGCGCCTGTTCGACGCGGAAGGGCTCGACGCCCTCGATCCTCACCAGCGTGCGGGGCACCACCCCGGCAACTTCGCCCGACCGCGCCCCCTCGAAGTCGCCGCCGCGATCAACCGCCTCCGAACCCTGCGCATGTCCCCGCTGGTAACGGCGCGCGCCGAAACAGCAGGAGCCGAGAAGGGCCCCGCGGCCCCCTAGCCCGCGTTCGCGGCGCCCTCGGCAAAGAGCGCTTCTCCGAGCATGAGCCGCGCGCAGCGCTCGCTCGAGAAGATCCGCTCCCCTCCGAGCAACTCGCCCTCGGCGAAGAGAATGCCGATCACCCGGTGCGTCTCGAGATCCCCAGAGACCTCCACCGTGATTTCGTACTCCTGGGCGACCGATACAGCGCTGACCCACTCTTCGACGAGTACGACCTCCCGCGTGCTCGGAACGAACTGCGTCAGCAGGTGATCGTAGTAACGCCGCACCTGGTCTCGGCCCTCCAGCCGCACGCCCGCTGGGTGGAACTCGTAGACCGGGTGGGGCACCACCGTGGCCATCGTTCCCTCCAGATCGCAATCGGTCTCGCATTGCGCGTGGCGCGCGCCAAGCGCGTGCATGGCCTCGGCCGTCCATTCGCTCAAGCGGGGGCCACCTCGACCGGAATTCCGTTCACCACCGCATTCCCGGAGATTGCGTCCACGAATTCACCGGGAGCGAGCGCGTTGTTGCAGACACCCGCGTGCGCCGAAGCGACGCCCAGCTGTGCGCCGGGCTTGTCGTGGCCCCAGCCGTGAGGAAGGCTGACGACCCCCGGCATCATTTCGTCGGACACCTCGACGGGAACCGTCACGCTTCCCGCTTCCGAACTGATGCGCGCCAGCTTGCCGTCCTCGAGGCCGAGTTCCCCCGCGTCGCCAGGGTTCACCAGGAGCGTGCAGCGATCCCGACCAGTCATCAGTGCGGGAACATTGTGCATCCAGGAATTGTTGGAGCGCACATGGCGACGACTGATGAGAACGATGGGGTCGTCGCGCCGCGCCAGTCGCTTCGCAAGCCGCGGAATGTCTTCGACGATGTAGTCGGGGGCCAGTTCGATCCGCCCCGAAGGAGTCTCCAGGATTTCGTCGAGACGCGGCACCATGGGACCGAAATCGACCCCGTTCGGCTCGGCTCTGAGCTTTTCGAGCGTGAGACCCTCCGGGTTCTCGCCATAAGCGTCGCCCCAGGGACCGGTGCGAATCGCGAAATCGAGCAGCCGTTCAGGTCCGGGGCCGCCCGCCTGGGCCACGATTTCGGCGGGTTCGCGGCCGTAGATGGCCGAGCCCTCGCGTCCCGCCACCAGCGCCACGATTCCGGCGAAGAAGAGCTGGTCGAGGGCGCCCGTATCGACGGCGTCCGCTTCCTGGCCCTGGATGATCGCGGCAAGCTTCAGCAGGATCTCCCACTCCTCGGGGCGTCCGGGTTCCGGCTCGAAGAGCCGGTCCGAGAACTTTCCGGCGCTGCGCACCGCCCACGACCAGATGAGTTCGTCGTAGTGCTGCTGTTCGAGGGGCGACAGCCCCGGGAGGATGACGTGCGCGTGCCGCGTGGTCTCGTTCAGGTAGTTGTCGACGGAGATCATGCAGTCGAGTTCGGGAAGCGCCGCGTCGAGTTTCGAGGCATCCGGCGACGAAAGCACGGGGTTTCCCGCCAGGGTAATCAGTGCCTTGACCTGGCCCTCCCCCGGCGTGGCGATCTCCTCGGCGAGACAGGACACCGGAACCTGGCCCAGCACCTCGGGCGCGCCGCGCACACGGCTCTTCCATCGCCCGAATTCGAAGCCCTCCGCGAAATCCGGCGGGCGCAGGGTCGTCAGCGACCAGGCGATCGGCTTGCCGAACATCGCGCCGCCCGGCTTGTCCAGGTTCCCCGTCAAGACGTTGACGACATCGACGAGCCAGGATGCCAGCGTTCCGAATTCCTGGTTGCACAGGCCGATGCGTCCGTAGACGGATGCCTTGTCCGCGGCAGCGAACTCCCGCACCAGCCGCCGAATCGTCTCGGCCGCGATGCCGCAGGTCTCGGCCACGGCCTCGGGCGTGAAATCGCGGCACACCTCGCGCACCCGTGCGACACCTTCGACCCGGCCTTCGAGATGACCGAGGTCGACGAGACCCTCTTCGAAGAGCACCTGCGCCCAGGCGAGCAGTAGCGCCGCATCGGCACCCGGACGGATCGCGACCCATTCGTCCGCACGCTCCGCCGTACCCGTGCGTCGCGGGTCGATGACGACCACTTTTCCCCCGCGCTTGCGGATCTCGGAGAACTTGCCGAGCACGTCGGGTGCGGCCAAAAGGCTGCCCTGGGAGGCGTGCGGGTTGGCTCCCATGACGACGAGGTAGTCCGTGCGGTCGAGATCGGGGGTGGGAAACGTCCACATCCCACCATAGAGCAGCGCCGACGAGACGTTCTTCGGCCACTGGTCGACGGTTCCCGCCGAGTAGAGCCGCGGAATACCCGACATCGGCGCAAACGCCGCGACGTACCGGGAGAGCGAAAAGTTGTGTGCCGCCGGGTTCCCGATGTAAGCCGTCAGGGCGTCGATCCCGTGGGCGTCGATCACCCCGCGCAGGCGCCGCGATGCCTCGTCGAATGCTTCTTCCCAGGACACCTCGCGAAAGCCATCGCCATCCCGGACCAGCGGGCGGCGCAGACGATCCGGGTCGTCGTGCAGCTGACCCAGCACGGTTCCCTTGGGACAGATGTAGCCAGCGCTCCACACGTCGTCCTCGTTGGGCCGCACCTTGGTGACCCGGCCTTCCTCGACGGTCAGGCGCAGACCGCACATGGCCTCGCAGAGATGGCAGGTACGAATGTGTTCGAAGCTCTCCGTCATGGGGTCCTCTCCGGTCGAAGTCTGCAGTGTAACCCGCCGCCCCACCGGACGAGCACGGCCGCTACAGATACGCGTTGAGCAATGCGGCCAGTTCCCGCGGATGGGAGACCATGGCATCGTGGCACGCGTCGAGGGTCTCCACCTCGACATCGCCGAGCCGAGCAATCACGGCATCCTGCAGTTCCTGGGAAAGCGTCGCATCCTGGAGCAGCTTGACGAAGCTCCGGGGAACCGGCCGAGTCAGACCTGCCAACCGCATAGGCTCGGTCAGCGGCCCAGGAGCCTCGGGGCACAGGTTTTCGAGCACGAAGCGCGTCTGCACCGCGTCCATCCCGTTGCAGAACATCGACATCGCCTGTTCATCGGACAGACCCAGCACCTTCGAGCCGGCGGCATTCGCCGCCGCCGCAAGTTCCGCCACGTCGGTGTCGAGTTCGCCGAGCACGGTCCCACCCTCGGGCGGCATCGAACACGCGACGAAGACAAGCCGGGCGAGCCGTTCCGGAATCCGTTCGAGAACGCGCGGGAGCGTGAGACCCGCCATCGAGTGACCGACGAGGATCACGTCGGAAAGGTCGGCCGATTCGATGTCCGCCACCACCGCGTCCGCCCAGGTTTCACAGGTGATGCTTTCGAGATCCGCGGGGCGACGCCCGCGGCCCGGCAAATCGAGGGCCCACGCCGGTGCTTCGAGGTACGGCATCAACGGCCCCCAGCACCACGCGCCGTGTCCGCCACCATGAACGAGTACGAAAGTGGCCACCGACTCAACTGCCGGGCAAGAGATCGGGCGCAGCACGCCCGGTATACATCGGAAGGTCGAGATAGGTACGAATACCCGGCGCCGCCGCGCACACCGCGGGCACGGCGCTGACACAGTGCATCGCGGTGGCCACGATACCGGCGTTGCGCTCGACTCCCGATTCGAGACTCTCGGGGTGAAGACCCTCGAAGGTGAGCCGCACCGGCGGATCGCCCGTCACTTCCACCTCGAAGCGCTCCCCGTCGAGCCGCCATGCCGGGTCGAGATGCTCTTCGCCCATGAGCCAATTGACGCGAACCGTGATCACGGGCTCCCCGCGGACGGTTCCCTGCCAGGTGAAACGCTGGGCGGCAACGGTCCCCGCCTCGATCACGCCGATCGGCGTGTCGATGGGCGCCGTTGCGACCGCCATTTCCTGGGTCGCGTTCTTCTCGGGGTCCAGCGTCATCCCCAGCCCCTTCGCAACCATGTCGATCGACTGCTGGAAACCGTGTCCCAGCGTCCGGAGCATCGGGCTGCGACGGGCTTCCTCCGGCGGCTTGCCGAACAGCATGAGTTCCTTGACCACGAACTCGGCGTCGTAGGTGCGGATATCCGAAAACTCCTCGGCCCGCACGTGGCGAATCTCCCGGGAGAGGCCCGACACGACGAGCGGGAAGCGCTCGGTGATGCCACCGGGATGGATCCCCGTCCCGTGAAGGCTCACGCTGCCCTTCCGACAGGCGGCCTCGACACGGGTGACATCGTGCATCTCGAACGGAAAGAACCAACCCAGTGGCGTCACGACGTTCTTCCCAGATTCCAGGATTCGGACCACCTCTGCGGTCTGGGCCATGATGGGGCTGTAGATCACGCAGTCCGCTTCGGTCGCCAGCAGCGCGTCCACGTCGTTGGTGGCATGAATCCCGAGCGGGTCCGTGCCACAGAGTTGCCCCACGTCGCGGCCCGCCTTGGCTTCGCTGTGAACCCAGGCACCCACGAGTTCGAGTTCCGGGTGCGAGAGGACGCCCTCGATGGCAGCCCGGCCCACGTTGCCGGTCGCCCACTGGATCACCTTGTACGCCACACTGCTCCCCGGACGGCAACCCGCCGTCGCGTGATTGTACTCCGCGACGGGTCAGCCGAGGAAGCGCTCCGCGAAGCTTTCTAGGGACGCAACCGCTTCGCGCGACCGCGCCCAGGGCGAGACGACGAGGCGATCGACGCCGGCATCACGCCACCGGGCCAGGTCGCCGGGGTCGCGCGGCACGGCACCGACCGTCACCTCGAACGGTTCGGCATCGCGCCCGGCCGTGCGGCGCAGTTCGGACAAGCGCCCGACCGCCGCCGCCACGTCTTCTGGCGTCGCGGGAAGCCCGTACCAACCGTCGTGGCGAGCCGCTCGACGCAACGCCGCTTCGGAATCACCCCCGACGTGAATCGGCGGGTGCGGTTGCTGCACGGGCTTGGGCTCGAACATCACCGGGGCGAAGTCGAAGAACTCTCCGCGGTGTTCCACGATCTCTTCGGTCCAGAGCCGGCGGCACACCGCCAGGGCCTCGTCGAGGCGTCTCCCACGCGTCGCTGGATCGAGACCCGCCGCGGTCCATTCCTGGCGCAGCCAGCCGGCCCCCACCCCGAGCAGGGCGCGCCCCTTCGAGACCCAGTCGAGGGTCTGGACCGCCCGCGCCGCGGCGAACGGGTGACGCAGACCGAGCAGGTAGACGTTGGTGCCGAGCCGGATCCGCTCGGTCTTCGCGGCGAGATGGGCGAGCCACGCGAAGGCATCGAAGACGGGCGTCGAGGCGGGTACCGGCGGGTGGTCCTGGCCGGGGTGGGGCGAGCCCGACATGTCGACGGGAAAGACCAGGTGCTCCGCCATCCACACCGACTCGAAGCCGAGCCGATCCGCCGCAACGGCGACGTCGACGTGGAGGGCCGGGTGACAGCCGGAGAGCGCGACACCGAACTTCACCCAAGCACTCCCGGCGCCAGCCGTGCCGCGCTACCAGCCGGCGAGTTGCGCCGCCCGCTCGCGGTGCACCGAAGGCAGCCCGAGAAACGCGCGGTCGAACATGACGCGCTTGAACCAGAGCTGCACGTCGCACTCCCAGGTAAAACCGATGCCTCCATGGGCCTCTACGGAATCTCGCGCGACTTGCATCGCGCCGTCCGAAATATGCGACTTGGCAACGGCAGCCGTGCGTTCGGACTCGTCGGGAATATGGTCGAACGCATGGGCCGCGTACCAGTAGAGGCCCCGCGCCGGCTCGATTTCAAGGGCCATGTTCGAAAGCTGGTGCTTCACCGCCTGGAAATGTCCGATCGTCACGCCGAACTGCTCCCGCTGCTTCGCATATTCGACGCACATGTCGATCAGACGCTGTGCCGACCCGAACGCGTCGGCCGCGAGCAGAATGAGGCCGGCGTCGCGAAGTCGCGGCGCCGCTTCGGCGCCCCCGGGCAGGGTCTCGCACGGGGCATTCTGGAACTCGAGGGTTCCCAGCGGGCGGACGCGGTCCACTCCGTCGAAGGGCTCCGCCGTTACCCCGCTCGCCTCGCGTTCCACGAGCGCGAGCCCCGGTCCGGCGGTTCCGACGACGATCACGTCCGCTCGGTCTGCGTGGGGCACGTGGGTCTTGCGTCCCGAGAGCGTGGTCTCCCCGGCCACCTGCCATTCCTCGGGCTGCCAGGCGCCACCCGGTTCGCCGAAAGCGACACTCCCCAGCGCGTCGCCCGTCGCCAGGCGCGGGAGCCATTTGCGCTGCTGTTCGGGACTCCCGGCCAGCGCCAGCCCCACGCACGCGAGGGAGTGGCCGAAAAAGGGACCCGGGGCCCCGGCGTAGGCGAGCGTTTCCGATGCCAACGCAAGGTCGAGCATGTCGAGACCGGCACCGCCGTGGGCATCGGGAACGATGAGTCCCGCGAGCCCCATCTCCGCCAATCCCTTCCAGAAGGTCGGATCCCAGCCCTCCTCGCTGTCGTAGAGCTCCCGAATGCGGGTCGGGGGGCACTCGGTCTCCGCGTACTGGCGAACCGTTTCCTGCAGGAGCTGCTGCTCTTCCGAGATGTCGAAGTTCACTTG
>JAYZFQ010000014.1:0-92370 GCA_036336695.1 Myxococcota bacterium | reverse complement strand
TACGGGCACACCTTCTGCGGCAATCCGCTGGGATCGGCGGTTGCGCGCGAGGTGCTGCGCGTGTTCGAAGACGAGGCGATTCTTGCCAACGCCGAGCCGAAAGCCGCCCGGATTGCTTCCGCCTTCGCCGCCCTGGAGTCGGTGCCGGGTGTCGCGCGGGTGCGCTCGGTGGGGATGATCGGCGCCCTCGATCTGGAGGGTGGCGACACCGGGTACCTGGCCGATGCCGGTTGGCGGGTCTTCGACCTGGCGCGCGAGCGCGGGGCGTACCTGCGCCCCCTGGGCAACGTGGTCTACGTGACGCCCTCGCTCACCATTCCCGATGACGACCTGGACCGGCTGCTCGAAATCCTCGGCGAGTGCGTCACCGAGGTCGCCGGGGGCGTCTCCCGGTAACCGGGACCGAGCTCCAGAAGCACCTTGCACTGTACCGTCTGGACGGTGTAAACCGGTGGCATGACGGGAGCCCGGGAGCGGATCCTCAACGCCGCCGAAGCGCGGCTGCTGGCTGGCGGGCCGACGAGCCTGGTGCTCGACGCGGTCGCGGCGGACGCCGGCGTCAGCAAGGGAGGCCTGCTCTACCACTTCGCCTCCAAAGAGGCCCTGGTCGTCGGACTCTGCGAGCGGATGCTGACGCGCTTCGATGCCGACCTGGAGGCGCTGCTGGAGGGGGACAAGGTGCCCGCCGGCGCATGGACGCGCGCCTACCTTGCCTCCACGGTGACCGAGGACGGCAAGCCCGCCGACAACTCGGCGCGGCTCATGGCGGGAATCCTGGCGACCTTGGGGACGGATTCCGCCCACCTGCAGGCGGTGCGAGAGCGCTTCGCCCGCTGGCACGCGCGCCTGGAGGTCGACGGGATCGACGAGACCACGGCGACCATCGTGGGCCTTGCGGCAGATGGGCTGTGGCTGTCGGCCCTGCTCGGGCTGCCGCCTCTCGACGCGGACATGGCGCGCAAGGTGACGCGCGCCCTGAGCGAGATGTCCCGTGGTTAGACGCCGAACCGTTTCAGTGCCGCAGGGCGGCAACTCGATTCCGAAAACGTTGTATCTGCCCAGTTCCACAGGGCTGCCGAGGAGGAAGGCGCATGGCTCGTGACATTCTGCAACGACTCGAGGAAGGCACGGTTCTCGGAGACGGCGGCTACATCATCGAGCTCGAACGTCGGGGGTACGTCATTGCCGGCGCCTTCACGCCTGAGCTCGTTCTCACCCATCCCCACGCCATTCGCGAGCTGCACCATGAATTCGTGCTCGCCGGCTCGGAAGTGCTCCAGGTCATGGCCTTCTACGGCAGTCGCGAAAAGCTGGCGACAGTCGGAAAGGCGGACAGCACCTTCGAGATCAACCAGGCGGCGACACGCATCGCCAAAGAGGTCGCAGGAGACGACGTGCTCGTCGCCGGGGATCTGTGTGCGACCTGGAAGTGGGAGGCGGACAGTCCGTCGGCGCGGGAGCATGTCGCCGGAATGTTCGACGAGCAGATCGAAGCCCAGGACGGCGTAGATTTCTTCATCGGAGAGACTTTCTGGCATCTGGGTGAGGCGTTGTTGTGCCTCGAGCGCCTCAAGAGCCAGACGAATGTGCCGGCCATGATCACGATGGCGTTCCGGGCGACCACGTCCACCGACGACGGCTTCTCCGCGGCGGAGTGTGCTCGACGCCTGCGCGATGCGGGGGCGGACATCGTCGGCACCAACTGCATGCGCGACCCGGCGCGGACCCTTCCCGTGCTGCGCGAGATGCGTGAAGCCGGAGACGGCCACCTGGCGGCGCAGCCCGTGGCGTTTGGTTGCTCCGACGAGGTTCCCTGGTTCACCGGGACGCCGGCCTTCCCCGATCGCCTGGATCCGACGCAGTTGACTCGACAGGAACTCGGTGATTTCGCGCGGGAGGCACAGGACCTCGGGGCCAACTTCATTGGAGGATGCTGCGGTTGCCTGGGCTCCCACATGCGCGAAATGGCCATGGCGCTGAACAAGTACGACGAAGATCAGATCTGGAAGGCCGTGCCCGAATCGCCCATGAGTGAGACGGAATTCAACTGGGAGCGTCGAAAGGCGTGAGTTCGCCGCCGGCCGGGAATACCCGGGGGCGCGCGGGATCCGATCACTACGATTTCGTCATCGTTGGCGGCGGTTCCGCCGGCTGCGTCCTGGCGAACCGGCTCAGCGCGGACCCCGGGAACCGGGTGCTCGTGCTCGAAGCGGGTGGAAAGGACGCCTGGTGGGACGTCTTCGTCCATATGCCCGCCGCCCTCCCGTTTCCAATCGGTAAGCGTCGGTACGACTGGTGCTACGCGTCCGAACCGGAACCCGAACTTGCGGGACGTCGGATCTATCACGCGCGGGGAAGGCTGCTGGGAGGATCGAGCAGCATCAACGGCATGATCTTCCAGCGGGGCAACCCGCTCGACTTCGAACGCTGGGCGCGAGAACCGGGACTGGAAGACTGGGGCTACGCCGCCTGTCTTCCCTACTTCAAGCGCATGGAGGCCTGCCAGGCCGGCGCCGACGACTGGCGCGGGGCCGCGGGGCCGTTGCGTCTCGAGCGTGGGGCTGCCAAGGGGCCGCTGTTCCAGGCCTTCTTCGACGCGGCGCAGCAGGCCGGGTACGCCCTCACCGACGACGTGAACGGCTACCGCCAGGAAGGGTTCGCGACCTTCGATCGGAACGTCTACCGAGGCCGCCGGTGGAGTGCCGCGCGGGCCTACCTCCATCCTGTCGCGCACCGTCCGAATCTCGAAGTCCGTTGCGGTGCTCAGGTCTCGAGGATCCTCGTGGAAAACGGCCGCGCGGTCGGCGTGGAATGCTTCGGGCGTGGTCGTTCGTTGGAGCGTATCTACGCACCGGAGGTGATCTGCTGCGGAGGCGCCTTCAACTCGCCGCACCTCCTGCAGCTCTCGGGCGTCGGCCCAGCGGGCCTGTTGCAGGCGTGTGGCGTCGACGTCGTCGCGGATCACCCGGGTGTCGGCGAAAATCTCCAGGATCATCTCGAGGTGTACATCCAGCACCGGTGCCGCCGCCCGGTTTCGATGTCCTGGGCGCTGGCGCGTTGGCGCCGCCCATGGATCGGTCTCCAGTGGATCGCGCGGCGGGGACCCGGCACGACGAATCACTTCGAGGCCGGTGGCTTCGTTCGCAGCAATGCCGGCGTGGAGGAACCGAACGTGATGTTCCATTTCCTCCCCCTCGCCATTCGCTACGACGGAACGCGTCCGGTTCCCGGGCACGGTTACCAGGTCCACGTTGGCCCGATGCTTTCGGACGCGCGTGGATCAGTGCGGATTCGGTCGGGAGATCCACGCGTTCCGCCGGAGCTGCGTTTCAACTACCTCACGACAGAAACCGACCGACGGGAATGGATCGAGTCGGTCCGCTGTGCCCGGCACATCCTGAGCCAGCCCGCCTTCGCCGAACTCGACGACGGCGAGATCTCACCCGGACCGGAGGTCCGCACGGACCGGGAAGTGCTGGATTGGGTCGCTCGGGACGCGGAAACGGCGCTACATCCGTCCTGCACCTGCCGCATGGGCACCGAGGAGGGGTCGGTCGTGGATCCGCGCACCCTGGAGGTACACGGGGTTCCGGGACTGCGCGTGGTCGACGCGTCGGTGATGCCGTCGATCACCAACGGCAACATCTACGCGGCGGTCATGATGATCGCGGAGCGCTCCGCTGACCTCATCCTCGGGAACACGTGTCTCCCACCGGAACGCGTCGACTTCTACTCCCACGCCGGGCAGGCTTCGCGCGGAGCGACGGGCTGACCGTCGCGGTCCGGCTGGTGTCCTGTCATCCCCTGGTGTGAACGGCCGCGCCGGTGGAGATTGTGGCGTTGCCCTCATAGCGTTCTCGCAAGGCGCGCAATTTCTCATCGACATACTGTGCAGAGAGGCGGCGCACGTCGAAGCGGTCCACCGTTCCACCGACGACGGCCATCGAACTCGCCGCAGCGAGTTGCAGGCCCAGGTGCGTGTGGTCTCCCGCTTCGGTTGCCTGGAGCGACCAGGTCTGTTCGAAGCGGAAGAGGCCCAGAGCCACGTCCGAGCGGAGTCTCCGGCCCGGCCGTACCTCGATCGGGCGATCTCGCAAGACGACGGGCAGCCCCCGGAGTCGGTAGCGCCAGCGCGCCTCGGTTCCCAGGGCCGGAAAGCCGTCCGCGGGGGCCACCAGGGCCTCCACGCAGGGGTCCCAGCGGATCCGTTCCGCGGGCTCTGCGACCGCCCGCCACACCTGCTCCAGCGGCACCCCGATCACCGCAGACAGCGCCGTGGTGATCGCGGCCGTTGCCGGCCGTTCCCCCATGTCGGCAGGATGGGGCGCTGGGGACTCCGGCGCAAGTTTCAGGGCCGGCGGAGCTTTTGCTCCGCATCGCGCACGCGCTGGGTCAGGACCCGGAAGATTTCGAACGATATTTCCGGGATGGTTACGATCAATTCGCGAAACGCCGCGCCTTCCAGGGTGAGCAGTTGGCACTCCGTGCCGGCGCGGGTCGTCGCGCTCCGCGGTTCTTCCGTGAGAATCGCCATCTCGCCGAAGTAGTCGGGTGGCTGGAGGGTCTGGAGCGTGAACTGGCTCTCCAGGCCATGGTGTTTCACGACCTCCACGGAGCCAGCGACCAGGACGAAGAGTCGGTCTCCCGGCTCGCCTTCGCGGAAGATGATCTCACCCGGCTGGTATTCCGCATTTTCGCTGGCCTGGAGGACCGCATCGAGTTGTTCGAAGCTCATGTCCGCGAAGAGGTCCACTTGCTTGAGTGCCAGGATCGAATGCATGGTTGCTTCCTCCTCGTTTCCGAGTGGCTCGTGCCTCGGGTCAACGGCCGCGAGGCGCCCGGCCCGGCGTACCCAGACGTTGTCTGCGTTGCGCGTTTTTTCTACGACGACCCCGACGTCAGCCGGGAAATCGACGCGGCCTGCCAGCGCCCGTGCCCGGTCCTCTACGGGTCCGGTGTCGTGGAGTAGGGCCAGGCTTCCCGCGCTTGCGCTGTCCCCGAGGTTTGCCAGTACCTCCAGCGCATCGGCGCGGGAGCGCGCACTCCCGGCACGCAACTCTCGCAACACCTTCCGGACGACTTCGGGACTCTCCAGGAGAGACAGGAGGTGGAACGCCAGGCGCCACTCACGCAGGATTGCGTCGCCGAGCGCCATGCCGAGCGGGCGGAGCGCGGCTTCCTGTTGACGATCTACGTGCTGGTACCCGAGTACGTACCACCACATCCGCGCGACTCGGTAGCGGAGTTCCCGGATCAAGAGGGTGCGCGCCCCGTTCGCTCGTGAAGCCGCTACCGCTCGGAGGGCTGCCCCGACTGCCTCTTCGGAATCGGCGCGCAGAAAGGGCGCGATTGCGGCGATTCCGTTGTCCCCGAGGTTGCCGAGTACCTCTTTCGCAGCGTCTCGAATTTCGGAAGCCGGGTCCGCGAGGCGGCTCGCCAGGGCGGCCCGGACGGTTTCGTCGTCGTACCGTGCGGTCAGGCGGACGGCCGCTCGCCGCACGTCGGGGTTCCCGTCGGAAAGCAAATCGCAGAGCCGCTGCGCCGGGAGCGGCGGGTTCGTGGCGAGTCGTACGACGCACGCGAGGGCGGGGGCGCGGATTTCCGGGTCGGCGAGTCGGCCCAGGGCGTTGCCCAGCAGCTCGGCGGGGGCCACGCTCAGCGCGGCGCGACCCTCCGCCGGGTCCGGTGAGCCGATCATGCTTTCGAGGATCGGGATGCCCTCGGCCCCCAGCATGGCGGCGGCCTCGGCACGGACCCGAGCGTCTGGGTCGGCCAGGAGTTCTTCGACACGGCTCCGGACGAACGCGGTGTCGGCCGACACCTGGGAAAGCCCGCGCAGTGCTGCGAGCCGGACCTCGGGTTGCCCGTCGTCGATCGCCAGTGCAAAGGTGCCGGCGAGGCTCTCCTGCCCGGTGTTCGCGAGTGCCTCCAGGCTGGCCTGGCGAACCGTGCTGGACGGATGGGATGCCGCGCGGACCAGCGGGTCGATGACCCCGCGCGCGGCGAGGGCCGGAATCAATTGCAGCGCCGAAGCCGAGGGCTGCGACCCCTCGGTGCGCAGCGACTCCTCCCAGAGGTCCGCGAGCCGAGAAGCCTCCCAGGCGCCGATTGCGGTGTGGTCTCCCGAGAAGTCGAGGCGCCCTGCCTTCAGCTGTTCCACGAGGGTGTCGAGGTAGGCGCGACGCGCGCGGAAATTTGCGAAGAGGTAGAAGAGCGCGGCCGTGGCGCCGACTCCGCACAGCCAGACGGCATCGGGTTTTCCGGTCGCGATCAACAGCAGGCCGACGGCGGCCATTCCGGCGTAGACAACGATGCCTTCCAGAAAGGCCCGCATGCGCCCCCGGATGCGCTGCGGTACCGCGTTCTGGACGAGGGAGCGAACGGGTGCGGCCATGGCGGCGTCCATCATCTCTCGCGCCATGCGCGCGCCGATCGCCGCGGGGAGTGCGAAGCGCCAAGCCAGGCCCGCGAAGGAGAGCAGGAGGAGCGCCGGGTGGATCAGGTTGGCTCCGGGTACGCCGATTCTGCGGATCAGCCGCGGTGTGACGAAGATCTCGATCAGCAGCTCGATCGCATTGGTCACCGCGAAGTAGATGGCGAAGAACGCCGCGAGCTCCGTCGGTTCTGGAAAACGCCGGGCAAAGATGTCCGAATAGAGGTACTGCAGGAGAAATGCCGCAATGACCATCCCGAGCGCGGAAAGCACCAGCCAGCGGGCGAGTGGCGAGCTCCCGGCGTATTGCGCAGCCTTTCGGAGGCTTTCCACGGATGTTTCGTCGGCTTCCTCGAGTTCGAGCGGACCCCATTTGCGCAAAGCGCGGTGTCCCAGAACCAGGAGCAACGCAGCCCCCGCGAAGGTTGCTCCCCAGGCGAGGATCAGGCTGGCCGGCCCCGCGACTTTCGCAAGCAGGGCCGCGGTCGCGCCGCCGATGACGCCGCCGATGCTGGAACCGATGGTGAAGATTGGGACGAGCCTCTTGCTCGACAAGGTGTCGAAGAAGTCCCCGCTGAAGGTCCAGAAATGGTTGATGAAGACGGCTTGGGCCAGGTACCAGAAACAGAAGAGTGCAGATAGGACGATGACGTTATGCCGCTCGGCGAGGAAAGCCCCCCCGGCGAGGAACACCGAGGATCCGAGCAACATCTGGATGAACAGCGTGTCGTTGCGAGCGCTGCCGACGCGCGCCGCGTAGGCGATCGAGCCGATCACCGTGAAGCCGGCGGCGGCCACGAACGCGGGTGCGAGGTCTTCGATACCGAGTTCCGCGAGGAAGAGCGCCTCGGCCCCCGCCAGGCCCATCGTCTGGCCGAGGCTGATCAAGAGGAACAGACCTGCGAAGAACAGGAAGCGAGAACGCTCCTGCGCGCGCACGTCCGGCAGGAGGCGCCAGATCCAGGAGTCGCCTGACAGCATTGCGGTGCGCGAGGATACCAGGCAAGGCGCTCGACGCGCCGACGGCTCAGAGGGCCGAGATCACCTCGTTGGCAAACCGCTCGAGGCCTTCGCGCTTGCCCTCGAGCGTTCCGCCGTCCAGCCCGTAGAGCATCCAGGGTGCGGTCAGGAGGTGGGTCACGCCGATTTCTTCCAGGCGACGCATTCCGTCGACGCCGAAGGCGTCGGTGCAGGCGCCGACGACAGGCAGGGGTTCGTCGCCGCGGCCCGCTTCGGCCCGATACTGGCGGACCTTCTGGATCAGCTCCCCGAGTTCCTCGGTCGAATGCAGGTCGGAGATCCACCCGTCGGTCACCCGGCCCACCCGCCTCAGAGCCGCTTCCGAAAACCCGCCCGACCAGACCGGGACCGGCTCGTCGAGCCCTGGGCTCATCCGGAGCCGGTCGAAAGCGTAGAACTCGCCGTGGTGCTCCACGAACTCGCCGGTCCAGAGCTTGCGCATGACGTCGATCATTTCATTCATACGGCGCCCGCGGCGGCGGAACTCCTGTTCCATGAGCTGGAACTCGTCTTCCATCCAGCCGGCCCCGATTCCCAGCGTCAAACGGTTGCCGGACATCACGGCTGCCGTGCTGATCGCCTTGGCGGCGAAAAAGGGATTGCGCAGTGGCAGGACGTAGACCGAGGTGAGGAAACGTAGGGACTGCGTGGCGGCGGCCATGGCCGCGACGGCGACGAACGGATCCGGCCAGGGTGCTTCGGATTCCCAGCGCGGCGAGCCGTCTTCGGTGTAGGGGTAGGGGGTCGCCATCTGTTCCGGGTGCACGACGTGGTCCGAGAGGACGGCGTAGTCCCAACCGTAGGTTTCGGCGGCTCGGGCGGTTTCAACGTATTGGTCGAGATCACTGAAAGCGAGGGAAACGCAGAATTTCACCGCTCAGCGACCGCCCTTGGAGAGTTCTCGGGCGAGGAAGGCGCGCATGTCCTCGGGAGACACGATCTCGGAGAGAGACCCCACTTCCAATGCGCGATCGACCGTGTGGATGTCGTCGAATTCCTTCGCAATTTCGGATTGTGCTTCGAGCATCGCGTCGTGGAGTGTCCGATCGAAACGCTCTCGCGCGGCGGGTGTCCCCCGCGTGCGAGCTTCGCGTTCGAGGCGGGAAACCTCAGGGTTCGCCAATGCGCGTGCCCGCACTTCGCGGGTGAAGACGACCGCCGCAGCAGGTCCTCCGCCGATCACCGAGGCGTAGGAACCTTCGAGTGCCGCGGCCTTGAGCTGCGGATTGAGATCCTGGGAGAAGACGACATAGGCGCCGCCGTGGTAGCGCGAGACCACCAGGAAGATGATCGGCCCGTCGAAGTTCACGACGGCGCGCGCGATTTCAGCACCGTACTCGAGTTGCAGCTTCCGCATGCTTTCTGGGGATCCGTCGAATCCCGAGAGGTTCGCGAGCACGACGACGGGCCGGTTCCCACTGGCGGCATTGATGGCCCGCGCAACCTTCTTCGAAGAGAGGGGGAACAGCGTGCCGGCGTTCCAACTGGAGGGTCCGTCGTGGGGCCGATAGCCTTCGCGCTCCACGTTGGTGCTCTCGATGCCGATGAGGCAGACGGGCTGGCCCGCGATGTGGGCATCCCAGGTGATCGCAGTTTCGGCGCCGACCCAGGCGCGCCAGCGCTCGAGGTGACCCCCATCGTCGTCGACGACCGCCTTCATCACGGCCCGCATCGGGAACGGACGCTTACGACCCGGGTTGGCCGAGTCGTCGAAGATTTCGCCGACGGTCTGGAAGCCGCCGCCGTTCTCCGTGTCCGCTCCGTCTACCTCGCAGGCGGAGTTGCAGATCGAACGTTCCTTGGAATCTGAGGTGGCCAGGCGCCGCGGACCCGGCTCGCCCGGAACGACGTAGGTGAATTCGTAGTGTTGGTACAGGATGCGGAGGGCATCGGCGAGGTCGGTCGCGAAGTACTGGGCTTCCCCGTTGGTTCCCATGATGCGTTCGAAGCCGCCGATTGCGGGCTCGTCCTCTGCGGCGACGCCCCCCGATGCTTCGAGTGCTGCGCGACCGGTGAGGACCATGGATCCCCTCGGCGTCATGATGAGCGCTCCTCGGTCGTGCATCTGCATGGCAGCGAGGGCATTCCAGTAGCTTTGCGCACCGACGTTTACGCCGGGCACGATCAGGTGGATCGTTCCGCCGTCCTGGGTGAACTGGACGATGCGCCGCACGACGCGCGCGGTCGCGTCGAGGTTTTCGGTGCCGCTGTCCATCGCGATTCGGGCACCGCTTGATACCGGGATCCATTCCACCGGCAGCCGGCGCTCCTCGGCAAGGTTGAGCGCGGCGATGATCCGGTCGCATTCCGGAGCGGCGAGAGAGCCCATGCCCAGGGTCGGGTCGGAGAGCACGAGAATGCGTCTCATGCCCTCGGGCACCTTGGTCGTCGGCGTCGTCATGATGCCGAGAACGACACCGGCGGCGTTCCTTCCATAGGGGCGTCCGGCGACGCTCACGGCGCGGGGTTCCTGGCTTTCCGCGTCGAGGTCGAATTCTTCGAAGGTCCCGACGGGCAGTTCTGCGGCCGGCCCGACACCGGTGGGCGCGCGGCCCTTTCCCATCCCGGTGAGCATCCGGATGATCTCGTACGGGTAGATCAGGCGTCGACGCCTGGCTTCGACGATGCGTCGCTCGTAGTCGCTGCGTGGCTCAAGCGGGGCGACATGGGGCGCCCTCGTCCGGATCTCCATGTTGGAGCCGGTGATGTCAGAGATGACGAACTCGATGGCCTCGGGCGGCTGCTCGAGTGCATCTCGGTTCAGGGCCTGGATCCGGACGACGACCTTTTCCAGACCCAGGTTCCGCGTGGCCGGAGCCAGGCGCCGGGCGAGACGCTGGGCGATTTCCGGATCGAGCAGGATTGCAGGGGATACGAAGAGCGCGACCCGGTTCCAATGCAGCCGCCGCTTCGGATCGCGTGCGCGCAGGATCGAGCGAAGCGCGCGAGTGGCTTCGTAGAATGCATGCTCGAACGCGGGAATGTGCAGGGCGGCATCCCGGTCGTCGTCGGGCGATCGGCTGCGGGCGTCGGCGAGCACGAAGACCCGCTCGTCGGAGGCCACCTCGCGCGATCGGCCGTGGAAACAGTAGATGTTCTCGCTGGCCGGCAAGCGCTCCAACTCGAAGCCGTCCAGCCGCTCGAGGTCGATGCGTCGAGCGGTTTCGGGATGGATCCCTTGGAGCGAGTCGACTTCTCCCAGCACACCGTCCGTTGCGACGAGCGTGTGGTGTACGCAGCCGCCTTCCGGGGGGACGAGGGTGATCGTGATGCGCGGGGCGTCCTCGCCCGCGGGCAGACCCGCCAGCCCATCGAGCGTTTTCTCGTGGGAATCTTCGTCGGCCACAGGGACGAAGATTTCGATGGCTCGCGCCGTTCGGGCGCCGGACCCGGTAGCGCGCTCGAGCAGGCGTTCGAGACGGCTCTGAATTTCTTCCGGCGAGCACGTTGCCGCCAGAACGAGTCCTCTTTCGGAGAAGTCGAAGCGATCGTGCCAGCCGTCTCTGTTGACGGGTGACGTTTCCTGGGCCGGCACCTCGGGTGAATACAGCCGGCGGAGCCAGGCTGCGGTTGCGATTGCCCGCCGCCGGGGATCGTCGTCGGAGAGCCAGCGCCCGACCCGGTCGAAGATGGGGCGGGGCGCATCGGCAAGGTGGAGGAGGACTTCTTCGGGCGGCGGATGGGGCTCTGACTCCGCCGCGGACAGCCATTCTTCGAGTTGTTTGCTCGTCCGTTCGGCGAGACGTTCGATCCGGGGGCGCTCGAAGATCGTGTACGCGGCATCGGCGGCGGCGTCGGCGACCGCGTCCGACACCAGTCCGCGCATGCCGGCGATGCGTGCGAGGGCGGTTTCGAAGGCTCGCTCGTTGCCGAGGTGTACGCCCCGCTCGGTGAGTTCTCCAACGCGAGAGAGGATCGCGAGAACGAGGTGTTGGCGGAGGCCGTCCTCGAGTTGGGAAGAGAGCAGACGCAGTACGGCGCGTTCGAGGGCGTCCGAGTGTTCGAGCGAGTCGATGCCGTAGTGGGAAAGGGCCTTCTGGACGAGATCCAGGAAGTTTTCATCGATTCCCGCACCCGCGGCGTGGAGGCGGCGTACGAAAAGTCTCAGCCGCGCGTTGTTGGAAGGCCCGAGTTCGCCGCCGACCGAGGCGCTTGGCGCGCGGATGAAGAGCGAGTCTACGTCCGCGAACACTTCCAGTTCCCGGTGGATCTCGGACAGTTCCGAGAGGAATTCAGCGGAGAGACCGTCGGGTAGCGGCGCTTCGAGGAAGGAAGCGAGCCGTTCTGCGCGTGCTTCGTTGGTGTCGTACCCGAGCAGCACCCGGCGCACTTCTTCGCGGGCCGCCGCGAGGGCATTGCGTCTCTCGGCCTCGGGTGCCGCGTCGGCTGCCGTGAGGTCGCTCGCACCGTTTTCGTCCCCCGCAAAGAGCGGCGCAAGGCGATCGGGAACGCGGAAGAACTCGAGCCGCCGGGCAACGGCACCGGTCTCGGAGCCATCCGCAGCGGGTTCGATGACCAGGAGCACCTCGCCGGCGGCGACCTGTTGTCCGCGGCGCGCGTGTACCTCCTTGACGATGCCGGACACGGGGGCGTCGAACCCGATCTCCATCTTCATGGCTTCGAGGAGGCCGACGCGTTGTCCCGCCTGGACTTCGTCGCCGGGTTCCACCTGGACGTCTACGACCATCGCGGGGGTACCGGCTCGGACTTCGCCCGCGGCCTGGCTGCTGAAGGTATGCGCCCGTCCTTCGACCTCGACACGGAGTCCGGATTCGGTGCGGTCGTAGAGGACGCGCACGGTGCGGCCCCCGAGATCAAGGCGTGCGGTATGGGCGCCTTCCTCCCGCAGGGTCGCCTCGACCACGCGGCCGTCGCAGTGCACCCGATAGCGCCAGGAACCGACGGCGAAGACCTCCACGCGGTAGCTCTCTGCGCCGTGGGTGAGATCGATCTTCTGACCCCGGGAAGGGGGGACCCGCGAGGGAGATACGTTGCTCGCGTCGGCGTAGAAGTTGAGACGCGCCGCGTGCCGGGTGTTCTGGTACGAGAGAATCGAGGCGACGACCAGCGCTTCCACGCCGTATTCGCGCTCCGGTCCCCGGTCGGCGCAGAAACGGTCGAGCCACTCGGTATCGATCCCGCCTTCGCGGTATTCCCCTGCGTCGAGTACGTCGAGGAGGAAGCCTTTGTTCGTTGCGCCGCCTTCGATGACCAGATCGAAATCCAGCAACGCACAGGCGAGTCGAGCCCGCGCTTCTTCGCGATTGCGACCGCTGGCGATCACCTTGGCGATCAAGGAGTCGAAGGCGGCCGGGACCGTACTGCCGGCGGCCACCCCGGTATCGATTCGCACCCCGGGACCCAGCGCCGGGTCGAAGCGCGCGATACGCCCCGGCGCGGGCAGAAACCCGGCGTCGGGGTCTTCGGCGCAGACCCGGGCTTCGATTGCCGCACCGCGTTCGACCGGCGCGAGCCCGGAGAGCGATTCGCCCCGCGCGATCCGGATCTGGAGCTCGACGAGGTCGAACCCGGTCACCGTCTCGGTGATGCCGTGTTCCACCTGGAGGCGCGGGTTCATTTCCAGGAACTGGAACCCCTCGCTCGACACCAGGAATTCGGCAGTGCCGACGCCGCTATACGCGACTTCCTGGGCAATGCGCACGGCAGCGTCTTCCAGCTCCTGGATGCTCTGTCGGTCCATTCCAGGGGGCGGAGCTTCTTCGATCACTTTCTGGTGGCGACGTTGGACCGAGCAGTCGCGGCAGCCCAGGGAGAGCGCGAAGCCGTCGAGATCGGCGGCGATCTGTACCTCGATGTGGCGGCCTCCGGTCACCTTGCGTTCGATGAAGAGCCGGTCGTCACCGAAGGCGGTGGCAGCCTCCGAAGCTGCCGAGCGAAACGCTTCGGACAGGTCCTCGGCGCGCTCGACCACGCGGATGCCCCGCCCGCCGCCACCGGCCGAGGCCTTGACGACGAGGGGAAACCCGAGGCGTTCGGCGACCGTGGCCGCTTGGGCCTCGTTCTCGACAACTTTGCCGCTCCACGGGGTTACCGGAACGCCCGTCATCTCGGCGATTTCCTTGGAGGAGATCTTGTCACCGAGCCGGCGCATCGCCTGGGGAGACGGTCCGAGGAAGCGGATGCCCGCGTCCTCGAGGCGCTCGACGAAACCGGCATCTTCCGCCACGAATCCCCAGCCGGGCCAGACGGCGTCGGCACGGGCTTCCCGGAGTGCCCGAAGGATGCGGTCGTGGTCGAGATACGCGGCAACTTCCTGGCCTTCGTCGGCGGGCAGTGCGATGGCGAAGTCGGCGTGACGAACGAAGGGCGCGTCGCGATCCACGGGTGTGTAGAGCGCGATTGCACGCATGTCCGATCCCTCGGCCGCGCGCAGGGACTTGACGGCTCGGACGCAGCGCAGGGCAGACTCCCCGCGGTTCACGATGGCCAGTCGGAGGATCTCGCTTCGGCCGGTCATTCCGAGAGCCCCTCGACCTGGCAGGTAAACGCCACGTAGCGCCCGTGGTGGGAAAGGGAGAGATCCAGTCGGCGTTCGGAGTTCCGGAGTTCGACGGTGGGTATCCGTCCCTGCTTGCCGATGCGCAGATCCGCCTTGGAAACGCCGATGCGCGCCGCGATTTCGTTCAGGGCGAGTTGTCGCACGGCGGTCGAAGCGTGCAGCGTGTGCCCGGGCGCGGCGAGACCGGTGATCACGGGCGCCTGATCGGAGTCGCGCGCCACGGCGTGCACGGCGTCTCCAGTGGCATGAATCGTCACCCCGACGCTCCCGTCCGGGTGGGTCACTTCGCCGCGTTGCGCGTCTTGAAGCTTCACGGTGAACCGGACCGGCGAGAACACCGTGTCCGGATCGTGCTTGGCCGCGACTTTGTACGCAGCTTCCTTTGCAGCCCAGAGCGACCAGCGCGTGCGGTTCGGGTCCTGCGCCGCAGCGATTGCCCGTCTCTCACCCGCTGAAAAAACCCGCGTGTCGAAGCGGGAATGCGCCGGCCCCGTTCGGGCCTCGCGATCGCCCAAATCGACGACATCGTTACCGACCATCGAAATGTCTCCGTTCCATTGCAGCAAGTTGATTCAGGATCTGTCCGGAGATGTCCACGCTGCCCCGAAGACCGGCGTGATCGGTCTTGGGTTCGAAGTATTCGACGCGAACGTCGAAGGTTTCACCCACGGCGGGACGCGCGGTCCAGGTTTGCTGGCTTCGCCCACGAAGATAGACGCACACGACCTGACACCCGGGGAACGCCTTGACGATCCGTCCCACCCCGTACGTGACCGCTTCCACGTTTACGCGACCGCTGCGGCTCCGCCCGCCTTCCGGGAAGATCAGCGCCGACTCTCCGCGGCCCGTCAGGTAGATCACGCGGTTGAGCACCGCGCCGACGCTGCGGCGGTCTCCACCGCGTTCTACGGGCAGGCACTTGGCGATCCACGTGAGCGCCTGCTTCCACCAGTTGGACGCGAAGTTTTCCCGCGCCGGGGTGTTCCAGGGAACCGATGCATTGTGCAGGATCTGTTTCCACGCCGGTGCCAGCGCCCGTGCGATCAGTGCAGAGTCGAGCATCGTCAGGTGATTGGCGCAGATCAGGATCGGCGTCTGCGGGTTGCGGGTTGCCTTGGCAAATACAGCCCGGGCCTCGCGGAGCCCTTCGATGCGCCAACGGAAGCCGACGCGCATGATCAGAAGGCACAGGGAAACCCATAGCGGAGCCAGCACCCGCGCCGTGAAACGCTGTCGTTCCAACGCGCGGCGCTCCGAAGGGGTGAGCCGGAAACCGGGCAACGGTCAGGGTCCGTCGGGCCGGTCAGTTGGTTTTTTCGAGAATCAGCTTTACGCAGTCGCCGATCGTGTTGACGGAGTCGACGTCTTCGTCCGGAATCTCGATGTCGAACTCGTCTTCGAACGCGAGCACGACGTCGACGAGACGCGCCGAGTTCACCTTGAGGTCGTCGAGGATGTTGGTGTCGTCGCGGGCGGATTCGAGCGCCTCCTGGTTCTTCACGTGCGGCGTGAGGATCTTCACGACTTTTTCGAATGCTTCTTCGTGGTTCATGGGTTTCCCTTCCTGTGCCGCGGCCGGGCCGCTGGTTGGAGTTGCTTCAGGTGCTCCATTTCTGGAAAACGATTGCTGCGTTCACATCGCCAAACCCGAACCCGGCCTTGATCGCGGTTCGGAGTTCCGGGGCCTCGAGAACCTCGTGGGGAATCGAAGACGCGTGGGGTTCGATCTCGGGATGCACGTCCTCGCAGTTGATGGATGGGTGCACGAAGCCGCGACTCAGCATCAATACGGTGGCGACGCACTCGAGGGCCCCCGCCGCTCCGAGCGTGTGGCCGATCATGCTCTTCGTCGACGTGATCGGCGGGAGTTCTCCCGGGCCGCACCCGAGCGCATCCGCCCAGGCGCCCACCTCGTTGGGGTCCGCGCCGGTCGCCGTCAAATGCCCGTTGATCACGCCTATCTCTTCGGCCGGAACCTTCGCCGCCTCAAGGGCCGCGCCGACGCAGCGGCGGACACTTTCGGGATTGGGTGCCGTCATGCTGCCCCCGCCGCGCTGCCCGCCGCAGTTGATCGCGGTTCCGAGGATCTCGGCGTAGATGCGTGCACCGCGTTCCTGGGCAGATTCCAGACTTTCGAGCAGGAGCGTGCCCGCGCCGGCGGCAGGGATGAAGCCGCCTGCCGTCGCGCTCATCGGCCGCGAGGCTTTTTCCGGCTCGTCGTTGAAGCCGCGGCAGAGGACCCGCATCGCGTCGAATCCGGCCCAGATGTACTCGCTCTCGCCTTCCGCCCCCCCGACGAGCATCCGCTTGGCGGCGCCCTGGCGGATGCGTTCGAATCCCATCGCGATCGCCTCGGTGCCCGTGCTGCAGGCGCTCGAGTTCGTCGTGACCTGGTTGCCGAGGGCGAGTAGTCCCGAGGTCCGCGCAGAGATGCCACTGGCCATCACCTGCTCGACCATCGTGCTCCCCAGACGACGGACCTTGTTGTCGTTGACTTTGGGCACGATGTGCGCGGCGATGGTGTCCATGCCACCGATGCCCGTGCCGAGGATTGCGCCGCTGTCCCAGTCGACCGTGTCGTCGTCCCGTGCCGGGCGCGAGAGTCCCGCATCGGTCCACGCCCCGATTGCGGCGACGCCGGCGTAGCGGTGGCTCGAATTCATCGCGAGCAGCTCGTCGCTGTCGAACATGGCCTCGGCGATCTCGTCCACGCCCTGAGGAACGCCCGCGACCCGGCAGCCGAAGCCGTGCGCTGCCATCTCCGCGTGATGGCGGAGGCCCGAATTCCCCTTGCGAAGGGCGATCTCGAAGTCGTCGATTCCGTTGCCGTTGGGGGCCACGACACCGAGACCGGTAACCACGACGCGGCGGCTCATTGGGCCACCCCCATTCCCGAGACGACGCCCGAGCATACGAGCGTGCCGTCGGCCAGGGTCATCTCTGCTTCGGAGCGCAGCTTGCGTCGGCGCCAGAAGCGTTTCCGCCCGCGGATCTCCACACGGTCACCGGGTTTCACCATGCCGCTGAACTCGATCTGGGCATCGGTGAACACCGTCATCAGTTTCTCGGGATCACCCCCCTCGAGGGAAAGGAGGTAGATGCCGTGAGAGACCACGGCCGCCTGGGCCATGGATTCGATCAAGAGTACGCCCGGTGTGATGGGGTTGCCGGGAAAGTGCCCCCGGTAGAAGTCGGCGTCGGGCCGCCAGGTGTAACGGGCTGCGATTCCGTCCTCGTCCACGGAAAGAATTTCGTCGATGAAACGGAAGGGCTCCTGCTGCGGCAGGCGGGCCAGGATTTCGGCGGGACTCAGCGTCGTGTTCATCGGTCGAGCCTGCCACCCCGTGCATTCGTGGAAAGATGCGGGTAGTTCCGGTAGGCGAGGTCGCGGAAGAGTCCCACCTTGGCGCGCTTGATCGTGTAGATCGGCTCGTCGTCCACGCTCAGCGAAGCGTCGCCGACGACGATCGCCGAGCCGGAATCGGGAAGCTCGGCATACCGCCGTACATCGATCTCGTAACGCACCCGCGTGTCGTGGGGCCGGATCTGACCGAAGAACTCGATTTCGCCGCAACCGAGGGCCCGCCCCGCGCCGAGCCCCCCGGCCCAGTTGCAGTAGAACCCCAGGAGTTGCCAGACACCGTCCACCCCCAGGCAGCCGGGTTGTACCGGATCGCCCAGGAAGTGGCACTGGAAGAACCAATCGTCCAGGTGAACGTCACGCTCCGCGACGACACGGCCGCGGTTCCCCCGGCGCTCGAGGTGGGTGATGCGGTCCAGCATGAGCATGGGCGGCGCCGGCAGCCGCGCCGCGAAGGCCTCGGGCGCGTCTTCCAGCAACGTCCCGTGCGCAAAGGCAAGGAGGTCGGCCTTGTCGAACGTTTCCGCTGCCAGGAATTCGGAGTACTTCACGAGAGCCCTTCGAAACGGAGCAGGTAGCCGGCCCAGGTGAGGCCGGCGCCGACGCCAACCACGGCGATGTCGTCGCGTGCTCCCCATTTTCCCCACCGTTGGGAAACGACAGTCGCGGAACTGGCGGCCCCGGTGTTTCCGTACCACTCCACGTTTGTGTGGTGCCGATCCGCCGGAATCTCGCAGTAACGGCAGACGGTTTCGAGCATGCGGAGGTTCGCCTGGTGACCCACGAAGTGCAGGGGCCGTTCGTCCTGGGCGAGTTCGCAGCGGAGGCGTTCGAAGCCGTCCCGTGTCTTGCGGATCGCGAAACTCTGTACGGTGCGGCCTTCCTGGGCGAAGAAACCCGTGCGGGGCACCACGACCTTGTCGCCGGCGGTGGGTCGCGAGTCCAGGTCGCTGCCGAGCACGCTCGCGCAGCCCGGCTCGCGCGTCGATACGATCGCGGCGGCAGCGCCGTCGCCCCAGAGTACGGCCGACGCGCGATCGTTGTAGTCGACGGTCTTCGTCAGGCTGTCGGCTCCGACGAGCAGCACGAACTGCGGCAACTTCGCCGGATCCATGAGCGAGAGGAGATGGATCTGGGCCAGGAAGCTCGTGCATGCCGAGTTCACGTCCAGGCACGGGATGTCCACGCCGAGGGCACTCGCGACGTTGCAGGCCTCGGCAGGGGAAGCCCAGTCCGGTGCGGAACTCCCAAAGATCGCCATTCCGATGTCGGTCGCCGCGAGTCCGGCGCGCTCGAGCGCCATGCGCGCTGCGTGGGTGCCCTGTTCTGCCAGGCTGAGCGCGCTGGCCTCGGCGGCGGCGCGGACGTCGCAGTTCCGCGTTTCGCGGATGTAGTCGAGATCCAGGGCGGTCCGGCGCGCGCGAATGCCCACCCGCTCCAGGACCCAGGCGTCGTCCGTCCCGATATCCAACTCCTCGAGGAACTGGTTCGTGATCTCGTTCTCGGGGTGGAAGTGACCGAGGGAATGCAACCAGAGTGTCACGAGGAGGCTCCGGAGATGTGCTCGCCGCCGTCGACCCGGATGACCTCGCCGTTGACCCAGCCGGCTTCGTCGCGGGTCAGTAACGCGATCACGCCGGCGACGTCCTTCGGTGTCGTGAGGCGTCCGAAGGGGTTCCGGCCGCGTGCCTGGGCCTTCAGGTGATTGCTGCCCGGGATGGCCGCCAGCGCCGGTGTCTCGGTGACGCCGGCCTGGATGACATTGCAGCGGATCCCGTAGGGCGCCATTTCCACCGCGATGGAACGGGCCACCGACTCCAACGCCACCTTGGCCGCAGCGACGGCGGCGTAGCCCTTCCAGGCCACGGTATTGCCCTCGCTGGTCAGTCCGAACACGCGAGCGTCATCGGCGAACAGGCGGCGCGCGAGCAGGTCCTGGGTCCAGTCGAGGAGGCTCGTTCCCATGCAGTGGATCGTCCGTGCGAAGTCCTCGTGGTCGAGAAAGGACTTGGCGGGGTACTCGGGTGGTGAGGCAAGTGCGTGAAGCTCTGCGTGACCTTCTGCGAAGACTGCGTCGATGGCGGCATCGAGGGCCGCGGGGTCGACTCCGAGCTGGGCCGCAAGTTGGGCCTTCCCGTCGGGGCTGGCGCCCGGGCGGGCCCGCTCCGGCGCGATCAGCTTGAGATTGCCGAAGGCGATGGAGTGCAGCAGGAAACGCACGCGCTCGCTGCCGAGTTTCGGCGCCAGCGCGTCGAGAATCTCGCCCCGCTTGTCCGCGGAGAGTGCGTCGGCGTTGAACGTGACCAGTTCGACGCCGGTACCGCGGATTTTCTCGAAGTCGGGCTCGACGCGACGCAGGGCCGCGCGCCGGTCGCGGTGCACCAGGCACAGGTTCATGCCGCGCTCGGCCAGCGCGTGGGCGGTGGCGAGCCCAAACCCGCTCGATCCGCCGAGGATGACTCCCCACGTGTCTTCGAAGACTCGCTCGCTCACCGCTGCTCCTCTGTCCACACCCGCCGCGTGCGTTTTTGCCAGACGATTGGTCCCACCGCACCCCCCGGTACGGTGTTCTTCGAGGAGGGGAACCCGAAAGCGTGACTCCGGGTCATTTTTGTCGCATCCTCAAGGGTCGCTTGCGCTTCGACAACTGTCAACCGAACGCGGGACTTCACGTTCCCTTGAGGGAGAATTCTGTTTACCCCTGCCCGGGCAGCTCTGCTTCCGAGTGGACGTCCGGCTCCAGGTAGATGATTCGGGCGCTCGGGATCCGTTCGCGCAGGGACGCCTCGATCTCGTTCAAGGTTCGGGCGACCGCGACGAAATCCAGGCGCGGTGCGAGTTCCAGCTTTGCGCCGATGAGGAGTTCATCGGGCCCCAGGTGGAGGGTCCGCATGTGAATCAGGCGTCGGACGGCCGGATGGGCCTCGAGGGTGCGCTGAATTTCAGCCTGGTCGGCGATCCGCGCGGATTCGCCGATGAGCAGGCTCTTCATCTCCACGGCGAGCACCACGGCGATCACCGCCAGGAGGATGCCGATGCCGACGCTGCCGAGCGCGTCCCAGCTCGGATCGCCGGTCGTTTCGGCCAGGACCACTCCGGCGAGGGCAATGCAGAGTCCCAGGAGGGCGCCGGCGTCTTCCAGCAACACGACGGGCAGCTCGGCGTTCTTGGTGCGACGGACGAAGGCCCACCAGCCCGCCGCCCCCCGCACCTTGTTGGCCTCGATCACGGCCATTCGGAACGAAAACCCCTCGAGCACGATCCCGACGAGCAGCACCCCGATCGCCCAGGCAGGCTCCGCGAGGTCGTGGGGGTGACGGAGCTTGTCCAGCCCTTGGGTGATGGCGAACAGGCCCCCGAGCAGGAAGAGCACGATGGAGACGACGAAGGCCCAGAAGTACCGCTCGCGCCCGTAGCCGAAGGGGTGCTCCGGCGTGGGTTCTCGCGTGGCGCGGGCGCCTCCGAGAATCAGCAGGGCCTGGTTGGTGACGTCCGCCACGGAATGCACGGCTTCGGCCAGCAACGATGCAGCGCCGGTGACGCTCCAGGCGACGAACTTCGCAATGGCGATGCCCAGATTGGCGAAGAGCGCGGCAAGGATGGCCCGGCGGTTTCCCTCGGTCACGGTGCCCCCGGGCCCAGTCTAGGGAATGGATCGCCGCTAGACCGTCGAACCCGGGCTCGCAGGGTCCAGAGCGCCGGGAGCGGATCGGGTAGGTTCTGCCCCGATGTCGGAAGCGCATGCGGCGTGGACCCTGGTGCTGGCGCTGGCTGCGGGCGTGCTGGCCCAGGCCGTGGCGCGGCACATCCGCGTTCCGGGCATCGTGTTGCTCCTCGGGGTGGGGGCCGGTCTCGGTGTCGATGGATTGGGCTGGGTACACCCCGAGGCGCTCGGCGAGGGGCTGTTCACGATCGTCGAGCTCTCCGTCGCCGTCATCCTCTTCGAAGGGGGGCTGAACCTCGAGATCTCCCGCCTGCGGCGCGAACAGGCGCCGATTCGTCGCCTGGTGCTGGGCGGCGCGCTGGTCACGCTGGCCGGCGGTGCGGTGGCGGCCCACTTCGCGCTCGGGTGGTCGTGGATGATCGCCCTGGTCTTCGGAAGCCTGGTGGTCGTGACGGGCCCGACCGTCGTGGGGCCGCTGGTCGAGGATCTCAGGCTCCGGCCACGGGTTGCGACGGTGCTCGAGGCCGAGGGGGTCCTGATCGATCCGGTCGGCGCGATCCTCGCGGTACTGCTGCTCGAAGTCGCCCTCGCACCCGGTGCGGATTCGTTGGCCAGTGGGGCCACGGTGCTCGTGTATCAGGTGGGTTTCGGTGCCGCCGTAGGCATCGCGACGGGCTTTGCGCTCGCCTGGCTGCTGCGCGCGCGGCGCCTGGTGCCCGAGGGCCAACAGAACATCGTCGTGCTGGCCACGGTGCTGCTGCTGTTCGAAGGCTGCAATGTCGTGTTCGAACAGAGCGGGCTGCTCGCGGTGACCCTCGCGGGTGTGGTGGTCGGAAACCTGCGTTCGCCGGTGGACCGCGATCTCCGCGAGTTCAAGGACCAGCTGACCGTGATGCTGATCGGCATGCTGTTCGTGCTGCTGGCCGCGTCGGTGCGTTTGGACGACGTCGAGAGTCTCGGCCTCGGGGGGTTCCTCGTGGTCGGGGCCCTGGTGCTGGTGGTGCGACCCCTGGTGGTCTGGCTTTCCACCCAGAGTTCCGAATTGAACTGGCGGGAGCGTGTCCTGCTCGCCTGGGTGGCACCTCGGGGCATCGTCGCGGCTGCGGTGGCTTCGGTAACGGCGGTGGGTCTCGAGCGCGCCCAGATCGGAGGCGGCCCCGAGCTACTCGCCCTGGTCTTCCTGGTGATCGCGTGCACCGTGTTGCAGGCGGGCTTGACCGCGGGACCCGTGGCTCGTCTGCTGGGTCAGCGCCTTCCCGGGCGCGATGGCGTGGCCATCCTGGGCGCGCAGGGGCTCGGCCTGTTCCTCGGGGAGTCCCTGCGCTCGGGCGGCGTGCCGGTCGTCTTCCTGGACTCGAACCCCCAGAGTTGTCGTCGCGCCGAAGAACTCGGGTTCACCGTCGTCTACGGCAACGCCCTCCAGGAACGGACGCTCCAGCGTGCTCGCATCGAGACGGTGGGGACCGTGGTTGGCCTGACGGCCAACCAGATGTTGAACGGCGTATTCGTAAGCCGCGCGCGCGAGCGTTTTTCGGTTCCGGCCGGCTATGTGGCCGTGGCGCGTCCGGAACAGGGGCTCGCACCGGAGCTGGTCAAGGAAGAGGCCGCACAGGTCCTGTTCGGCGCGCCCGTCGACGTGGAACGCTGGGACGTGCGGGCCCGGCGTGGCGCGATCGCGGTGGAGCAGTGGCGTGTCGAGAGTGCGCCCTCCGCTCCCACCGCCGAACCCGAGCCGACCCCCGCGACGGAAGACGCCGACCCGGAAGCTTCCTCGCTCGCCGCCGCCGGTGGCGAAGGGCACGTGCTGCTCTCGCTACGGCGAGGGTCTCGGACGATTCCGATGCACGCGAAGCTGGCGCTGCGCGAAGGGGACATCATTGCGGTCGCGGTTCACGACGAAGATCGGGAGGCGGTGCACGGAGAACTGCACCGGGCCGGGTGGGTCCCGCACCGCGAGGAGGAGGCCGAGGCGTGAGCCGAGGCTGCCCCCCGCGTCCGCTCAGTCCCTGAGCGCTTCGAGCGCCGCGGCGAGGGCGTCGACCTCGCGCCGGAAGGTGTCCGCGTCGGGATAGCGACTGCCGAAGGCGAGTCGTGTGACACCGGCGTCGCGATATTCGGCGGCACGTGCGGCCGCCCGGGGCGGATCGTCCAGGGGCAGGCCGGTCATCACGATCACTTCGGGCACGGGTCGGCCCGACGCCTCGGCGAGCGAACGGAGCCGTGCCACCGGTTCCACGAGCTGGTCGGGTCGGCCGCCCATGGGCATCCAGCCGTCGCCGAAACGCACCGCGCGTTCGAGGGCATGGGGAGCCGCGCCGCCGACGAAGATCGGCGGTCGGTCGGGTCGCGGCCGGAACAAGAAGGGTTGCGCGTTTTCCTCGACCGTGTCGGCCGCGAAGCAACGGCGCAGCAGGTCGAGGGTCGCGTCGGTGCGTTTTCCCCGTTCGGCCCGCGGGACCCCCACCGCACGGAACTCGGCGTCCATCCAGCCGACTCCCACACCCAGCTGGAGGCGACCACCCGAGAGTTCCTGGATCGTCGCCACCCACTTGGCCGTGGGGAGGGCCGGCCGGTAGGGCAGTACCAGCACCCCGGTCCCCAGCCGGATGCGCGTCGTTGCCGCGGCGAGGAAGGCCAGGGTCGCGAGCGGGTCCAGGTAACGCCCCTCGGACCCCTCGGCGTCGTCGGGCGGGATGGCGATGTGGTCGGGGACCCAGATCTCGTCCAGTTCGGCTGCTTCCGCCGCCCGCGCGCAGGCGAGAACGGTTTCGCGGGTCGCCTGGGGTCCCATGGTTCGCACGACGGCGCCGAGTTTCATGTGCGGGGTCCGTCTTCAGGGGGCGCGGCTGCCATGGCGGTTTCCTCCTGGGCCCATGACGCGCCGGGCGGGCGCGGATGTCAAGGCGGGACGTTTCGTGGTAGGCAGGGGTGTGCACGAGCCCCTCCGCATCGGAACCCTGGGTGCTGCCCGGATCACGCCGGCGGCCCTCGTCCGTCCGGCACGGGCCGTCGCCGGCGCCGAGGTGCTCGCGGTTGCGGCGCGCGACCCGGCGCGTGCGAGAAAGTTCGCGGTTCGTCACGGCATTCCCCGGGTCCACCCCAACTATGAGGCGCTCCTCGGAGATCCGGAGATCGAGGCGATCTACAACCCCCTGCCCAACGCGCTCCACTGCGAGTGGACGCTGCGCGCATTGGACGCCGGCAAGCACGTCCTGTGCGAAAAACCCCTGGGTTCGAACCAGCTCGAAGCCGGGCGCATGGCGGAGGCGGCTACCCGCACGGGTCTCGTGGTCGCCGAGGCGTTTCACTGGCGGTACCACCCCCTCGCCGCGCGGATGCGCGAGATCCTCGACAGCGGGGAGCTGGGGGCGGTGCGCCATGTCGAAGCGGGCATGTGCATCCCGCTTCCGTTCCCGGGAGACATCCGCTACGACCTTGGCCTGGCAGGCGGTGCTCTCATGGACGTCGGCTGCTACCCGGTGAGCATCGTGCGCTTCCTGGTCGGTGCGGAGCCGGAAGTCGTCAGCGCACGGGTGAAGGAGATCCGACCCGGAGTGGATCGGTTCGCCGAGGCGGAACTGGGCTTCCCCGACGGCGTTTCCGGGCGGGTGCGCTGTGCGCTCCTGTCCGGTCGTCTCCTTGAATTGCGGGTGCGGGTCGCGTGCGAACGCGGCGAACTGCGGGTCTTCAACCCGGTGGCGCCCCAGTTCTTCCACCGCATGCGCGTGAAATCTCCGTCGGGGGAGCGCCGCGAACGGATTCCCGGCGACGCGACCTACACCGGTCAGCTCCGCGCTTTCGTGCGCTGGGTGCGCGAAGGCGTTCCGATGCCGACCGACGCTGCCCACGGTGTGGCCAACATGCGCGTGATCGATGCCGTCTACCGGGCGGCCGGGCTCGAGCCGCGGGGCTGACCCGGCGCGACGCCCGACTCGTTCGGATCCGTACACGCCTCTGGGCTATCGTCGGGTGCCATGGCGGACAAACTCAACCGGACCAGTGCCAAGATCACCCAGCCGAAGAGCCAGGGTGCTTCTCAGGCCATGTTGCACGCCACGGGCCTCACGGCAGAAGACATGGACAAGGCACAGGTGGGGATCGCCTCTTGTTGGTTCGAGGGCAACCCCTGCAACATGCACCTGCTCGACCTGGCGGCCGAGGTGAAGCGCGGCGTGGTCGACACCGGGCTTGTCGGTTTTCGTTTCAACACCATCGGCGTGTCCGACGGCATCTCGATGGGCACCGAGGGCATGAGCTTCTCGCTCCAGTCTCGGGACCTCATTGCCGACTCGATCGAAACCGTGATGGGCGGGCAATGGTACGACGCGTTGGTTGCGTTGCCCGGTTGTGACAAGAACATGCCGGGGACCGTGATGGCGATGGGTCGGCTCGACCGCCCGGCGCTCATGGTCTACGGCGGAACGATTCGACCCGGGACGAGCCGGAGCGGCGACAAGCTGGACGTCGTGTCGGCCTTCCAGTCCTACGGGGAGTTCATCGCGGGAACCCTCGACGAAGCGGGTCGCAGCGACATCGTCCGGAACGCTTGCCCTGGCGCGGGTGCCTGCGGTGGCATGTACACGGCCAACACGATGGCTTCCGCGATCGAGACCCTCGGCATGTCGTTGCCTGGGAGCAGTTCGACACCGGCCGAGCACCCCGCGAAGCTCGAAGAGTGTCGGCGCGTCGGCGCCGCGATTCGCCACCTCCTCGAAAACGACATCCGGCCGAGCCAGATCATGACGCGCGCCGCTTTCGAGAACGCGATGGTGGTCGTCACGGTCCTGGGGGGGTCGACGAACGCCGTGCTCCACCTGATCGCCATGGCCCGGTCCGTCGGCCTCGAACTCACGCTCGACGCTTTCCAGGCCGTGAGCGACCGGGTGCCGTTCCTCGCGGATCTCAAGCCGAGCGGGCAGTACGTGATGGAGGATCTCTTCGAGGCCGGGGGCATCCCCGGCCTGCAACGCATGTTGCTCGAGCGCGGTGTGCTCGACGGCGACTGCCTCACCGTCACCGGCCGTACGCTCGCGGAGAACGCTGCCGAACACCCGCCGCTCGCGTCGGACCAGCGCGTGATTCGCCCCTGGGAAGACCCGATCAAGGACACGGGACACATCCAGATCCTCCGCGGCTCTCTGGCGCCCGAGGGATCTGTCGCGAAGATCACCGGCAAGGAAGGGCTCGAGTTCACCGGTCCGGCCGCCGTCTTCGACAGCGAAGAGGAAATGCTGCACGCCCTCGAGCAGGGCCGGATCGAGCGGGGCCACGTCGTCGTCATTCGCTACGAAGGTCCCAAGGGAGGACCCGGCATGCCCGAGATGTTGACGCCGACGTCGGCCATCGCGGGTGCGGGCCTCGCCGAACACGTTGCTCTCATCACCGACGGCCGTTTTTCCGGCGGTTCGCACGGATTCATCGTGGGGCACGTCACGCCCGAGGCGCAGGAAGGCGGAGCCATCGCGCTGGTGGAGGATGGAGACCGGATCCTGATCGATGCGAAGAACCGCCTGCTCGAACTCCAGGTGGACGAGGCCGAGATGGCGCGTCGCCGGGCGGCGCACCGGCCGCCGCCGCTCAAGGCGACACGCGGCACGCTCTATCGGTACATCCGGACGGTGAAATCGGCTTCCGAGGGCTGCGTTACCGACGAGTAGCGGCGCGCCGGCTCTCCGGTACGCCCTCGCCGATTCGTTCCAACGCGTCGTCGATTTCCTCCGCCGAAACGTCCAGATGGGTCACGGCCCGGAAGCGATTGCGCCCCATCGGGTTGATCCAGACATCCCGTGTCCGGGTGGCCGCGAGGAAGGACTCCGGGTCGGCGACTTCGAACAGCACGATGTTGGTTTCCGGCGCACGCTCGACGCGGTAGCCCAGCTTGCTCAGCCCTGCGGCGAGGCGACGCGCGTTCGCGTGGTCCTCGGCGAGGCGCTCGACATGGTGCTCGAGGGCGTGGAGCCCCGCTGCGGCGAGGATGCCGGCCTGGCGCATGCCGCCGCCTAGCATTTTTCGCGCGCGGTGGACGCGCCGGATGGTCGCCGCAGTGCCGCAGATCACCGAGCCGACCGGGGCGCCCAGGCCCTTGGAGAGGCAGAACGTGGTGGTATCGAACGGGGCGGCCCAGTGTTCGGCGGGGGTCCCGGTTGCGACCACGGCGTTCCAGAGTCGCGCCCCGTCCATGTGGAGGTGCAAGCCCCGTTCCTGGGCGGCCGCGACGACGTCCCGAAGCTGGTCGAAGGGAAACACCAGCCCGCCGGCGGCGTTGTGGGTGTTCTCGACGGCGACGACCCGTGTCGGGGCGTAGTGGGCCTCGTCGGGATGGATTGCGGCGCGCACGTCCTGGCCGTCAAAGGTTCCGTCCGCGCCGATCGAGACCACCTGGACGCTGGACAGGGCCGCGGCAGCGCCGGACTCGTAGCGGAGGAGGTGGGCGCCCTGCCCGGCGAGGACCTCGTCGCCCGGTTGAACGAAGGGATGGATCGAGGCCTGGTTGCCCATGGTTCCCGAAGGGACGAACAGGCCCGCCTCCTTGCCCAGGAGGCGGGCGGCGGTTTCCTGGAGGCGGTTGACCGTCGGGTCTTCGCCGTACACGTCGTCGCCGACGTCGGCTTCTGCCATCGCCTGGCGCATCGCCGCAGTGGGGCGCGTCACGGTGTCGCTGCGCAGGTCGATGGGTGCCACGGGGGCATTGTACCCTGGCGCCGTGTCGGACCTGGAGCAGCTCGCCCGATCCTGGTCGCAGGCCCGCTCGGTGGTGGCGTTGACCGGGGCCGGGCTCTCGACGGCCTCGGGCATTCCCGACTTCCGCTCTCCCGGCGGCCGCTGGGAAACCTACCAGCCCGTTCCGATCCAGGACTTCCTGGCGCGGGAAACCGCCCGCGAGGAGTACTGGCGCTACAAGGGCGAAACCTGGCCCTTGATCCGAAGTGCCGAGCCGAATCCGGCACACCACGCACTCGTCGGGTTTGCGGCGACAGGTCGACTCGATCTGCTCGTCAGTCAGAACGTGGACGGCCTCCACGAGCGCAGCGGCTTTCCCGTCGACCGGCTCGTCAACATCCACGGTACCGATGCCGCGGTGGTCTGCCTGGACTGCGGAGCGCGCGAACCACGTGGTGTCGCTCAGGAACTCTGGGAGTCGGGTGTCGCGGTGCCCCGGTGCGCCTGCGGCGGTCCTTGGAAGCCGGCGACCATCTCCTTCGGCCAGGGACTGGTCGCCGAGGATCTCGAGCGGGCGATGGTTGCCGCCGCCGCTTGCGATCTTTTCGTCGCTGCGGGCACTTCCCTCGTGGTCGGGCCGATCAACGGGATGTTCGACGTCGCCAGGGCCCACGGAGCCCGGACTGCGATTCTCACCGCCTCGGAGACGCCTTTCGACGGCGCGGCCGACTTCCGCTTCGACGGACCCGTCGAGGAGGTGCTGCCCAGCCTGCTTCGTTCGGCCGGGGGCCTCTGACCCCGGCCCCTCGGAAACGGCCCCTCGGGCCGGATTCGCGCAGTTTTTCGTTGGATCCTCTCTTCAAAGTGCCTATGATCCGGCCCTCGCGATGACGGACGGTGGCGTCCGATTCGAGCGAGTTGGGTTCTAGCCGGTGCGTTCCGGTGACGAGCGAGTTCGATGACGCGGTGTAGATGGGAGGAAACATGGCAGCGCGACGCAAGAAGGCCGCAAAGGGCGGCGGTGACCTGATCATTTCGAAGGCCCGCACGAAGGCGGCGGTCAAGAAGTGCAACGTCGGTGGAGAGTTCTACGGCGCCCTCGACAAGGCGGTGCGTGAGCTGATCAAGGAAGCCGAGGCGCGAGCCGTCGGCAACAAGCGCAAGACGCTCAAGGCTGTCGACCTCTAGAGAGGTCCGGTTGCAACTACGAGGGCCCGCCGGCTTCCCCGGCGGGCCCTTCGTCGTTCTGGGTTCCGTCGTCCGGAGAAGTTCGGGGCGGGCGCGCCGCCGCGGGGTCCAGGTTCGCGCCGACACGAAAGAGGTGCTGCAACGAAACGCGGCGCAACACCTCCTCGTGTGAAAGGCGGTTTTCTTCGGCGACGTAGACGAGTCCGCGATCGATCCATCGTGCCGCCTTTTCGATGGCGCGCGGCGTGGTCTCGGAATCCGACAGTTCCATGTGGTCCGCCACGGCGACTTCATTGGCGACCGCTACGAAAGAGAAGAAGGCGCTGCGGCGTTCGTCTTCTCCGAGACGCGCCATCGCGCGGAACACCGCGCGGTCTTCCGCGCTGGTATCGGGAAGCCCGGGAATCCAGACCGGCAGAGTCCAGGCGGCGATATCGAGCGGGTCGCCCTCCTGGGGCAGCGCGGCCCGTTCTTCGGGGCGGAGGTGCCGGTAGAGCCGCATCGCGTGCTCCCACGTCGGGAAGCCCAGATCCTGGAGTCGCGCGTTGCGCCAGCGCAGGGCCCACTCTTCCGCTTCCGTCGGGAGTTCGTGGATGACGCCCTGCATGAGGCGGAAGTAGGTCCAGTAGTCCGTGTGGAAGAGCACCTGGAGAAAGCGCAGGATCGTCGCGGCGTCGTCGTCCTCGCCCAGCGGCACGAAGTGGAACTGGCCCTCCAGGGTGCGGCTGCCGTCGGGCGGAGACCACCCCTCGTCGTCGTTCGGCTTCTGGAAGACGGCGATGCGGCCACGAAGCCAGAGAACCAGCAGCTCGCTGTCGACCTTTCCGAGCGATCTCAAGAGAGACTCGTCGTCGCCTTCGGCCAGCGCGTCCAGCCAGGCGTCCAGCTTGGGCGCCACGAGTGCGTGCTCCGTCCAGGCGTCGAGGTCGATGGCAGTGGCGACCTGTTCGGGGGTGGCGTACTCGAGGATCCAGGTCGCGCTCTCGAGGCCGACGGCCTTCACGGTAAAGCAGAGTTCGGCTTCGGGAAGCAGTGCGATGACGCGCTCCGGTGCCGGCACCAGGTCGAGAAGCTCTCGCCTGCGGCGGACCGGCGTTGCGCAAATGAGCGCGACCTGTTCCTCCGGTGCGAGGGATGCCACACGCTGCTCCGCGGCGGGGCGATCCCGTTGGATCAGCCGCAACAGCTCGGCTGCGCTCACCCCCGGCTCGGGGAAGTCTGCCATCGCTTCGATGGTATCGCGTTTCTCCGCGACGCTTCTCGGGTTTGCGGTGGTATGGTCTCGCGCCGTGTCGTCACCCGAGGAGATCCGGCAGGCGCTCGCAACGCGGGTCGCACAGACGGTGGCGCCGGGAAGTTCCGGGCGCGCTGCGGTTGCGATGGTCCTGCGAACGGGGACGGGGGGCCTCGAGGTCCTGTTCATCGAGCGGGCGCATCACCCGCGCGACCCATGGTCGGGGCACATGGCGTTTCCGGGCGGGAGGCTCGAATCCGACGAGAGTTCTCCGCGGCTTGCCGCAGAGCGGGAGACGCGGGAGGAGGTGGGCCTCGACCTCGAGGCTGCGGAGGTTCTCGGACAGCTGGACGATCTCCACGGCCGGCGGGCCGCAGGGGTTCCGGCGCTGGTGATCTCGGCCTTCGTCTATCACGTGGCGAGGGTGCCGGAATTGCGCCCTAACCACGAGGTCCAGGAGGCGTTCTGGTTTCCCTTGGAGGCGCTGCAAGAGCCTTCGCGCCACGTGTCCTTCTCGCCGCCGGCCGCAGGCGAACTGGCGTTTCCGGGCATCCGGGTCGGAGAACCGGCACCCCACGTTGTCTGGGGACTCACGTACCGCTTCCTCGAGGTGTTCTTCGACGCCGTCGGCCGCCCGCTCCCGGACCGCTGGGGCGCGCTCCGCGAGTTCGCCCCCTAGGACCCGCGCACCGGGAACGCGTGTGCGCCCGGGATCAGGCCGAACTCGGTAGCAGCGCCACGTCGACCGCGAGGCGATCTGCGTCCGCTTCGAGGGCCGCGCGCAGTGTGGGCACGTCGACGCTGTCCGGGACCTCCGCGAGGACCCGGAGTTCGTAGCTCTGGGCACCGCCGGGACCCGATCGGCTGCGCGTGGTGAGTTCTGCGATGTTCACGCCGCGATCTGCCAGCACCCGACACAGCCCGGCCACGATGCCGGCGCGGTCTTCTCCCACGGCCTCGACCCGGTAGAGACGCGTGCCGGGCGCGGGCACAGGAGGTCGCCTCTCTGCATCCAGGGACCGCTGGAGGATGGTGAGGCCGTGCTCGCGCTCCAGCCGCTGGATCCCCGTGTCGATCTTGTCGCCCACCGCGGCATCGGAGGAGGAGCACAAGAGGATGACGGCGAAGTCCGTCCCCAGGATTGTCATGCGCGAGTCTTCCAGGTTCGCGCCGCAGTCGAAGATCAGCTGGGCGAGTTCTGCAACGAGCCCCGGGCGGTCGCTGCCGATAGCGGAGAGAATGAACCAACGCTTCATCGCCGGCCTTTCGTGGTGGGAACGCCCTCTTCATACCCCGGACAGGCGGTCACGGGTAGGGGGGGATAGCGCGGGAACCGGTCCGAGGTGTCTGCCCGGCCGCAGCGCCAGAAGGCGGCGCCGGCCTTGCCCGGTTTGCGGGTCGCGTGGGTGCACTGGACGCACAGGCCGACGGATTGGCGATCCCGGGGCATGGTGTCAGTCTACCGGGGTTGTGATGGAGGCCGGGAACTCGCTGCGCCGTCGCCTCGCCCGTGTGCTCCGGCTTGCCGAACGCGTGCTGGAGGGTCTCGCAGCAGAACCGCCGCCGCCCACCGCTTTCGCGGAAACCCGCGCCTTCCGCTGGGATGCGACACAGGGGCCCGGCCGGCTCGCCGCCGTCGAGGCGCCCGCGCTCTTCGACCTGGATGACCTCGTGGGAGTCGACCGGGCCGTCGGCGCGCTCGTGTCCAACACGCAACAGTTCGTGCGCGGGTTGCCTTCCAACCACGTTCTTCTCTACGGAGAACGCGGGACGGGGAAGTCTTCGGCGATCCGAGGCCTGCTGCCGCGTTTCGGCGACCAGGGCCTCCGGATGGTCGAGGTGCACAAGGCGGACCTGTTGCACCTGCCTCGAGTCCTGGAGGCCCTGCGCGGGGCTCCCTACCGGTTCGTTCTCTTCTGCGACGACCTTTCCTTCGACTCTCACGAAGCGAACCTGCGCGAGTTGAAAGCGGCACTGGAGGGGAGCCTGGTCGCTCCGCCGGAGAACGTGCGCATCTACGTCACGAGCAATCGCCGGCACCTCTTGCCCGAAGCCATGGCGGAAAACCGCGCTGCCCGTCTCGACCACGCAGGCGAGCTTCACATGGGAGAGGCCGTGGAGGAGAAGCTGGCGCTTTCGGATCGCTTCGGCCTGGCGATCGGCTTCTACGGCTTCGACCAGGCAACCTTCCTGGCAATCGTCGAAAAGTACGCGGCCAAGCTCGGGGTGCGCGCGGCGCGCGAGGACCTGAGAGCGGCCGCGCTCCGCTGGGCGCTGGAGCGCTCGAGCCGCTCCGGCCGCACGGCCCGGCAGTTCGTCGACGACGTGGCGGGCCGGGAGGGCCTCGCACCGGGGTAAGCCATCCCCCATACTCCAGGGGAGCTTCGGCGCGGAGGAAAAGTTGGAGAGTCCAGGAATAGGCGTTCCCCTCATCGGCCTGCTGGCCGTCGCGATCCTCATCCTGACGAACGCTTTTTTCGTTGCCACCGAGTTCTCGTTGGTTGCGGTGCGCCGCACCCAGATCAAGCTCTGGGTCGAAGAGGGGCGTCGGGGCGCGGCTGCGGCGGCCCTGGCGATCCGAGACCTGGACGATGCCATTGCCGCGACACAGCTGGGAATCACGCTCGCCAGCATCGGTCTCGGCTTCGTCGGAGAGCCGGCCATCGCGAGGCTGATGCAGCCGCTCTTCGCCGCGGCGGGTATCGAATCGGCCGTCGCCCTGCACACCGTCTCCCTGATCGTCGCCTTTTCGATCGTCACGTTCCTGCACGTCGTGGTCGGTGAACTCGCCCCGAAGGCGGTGGCGCTGGATCGACCCGGGCGGGTCGCCCTGGTCTGCGCGCGACCGTTGCTGATGTTCGGGCGCGTGTTCCGGCCGATCATCTCGTTGATGAACGGCGCGGGCAACGCGCTGGTGCGGACGCTCGGGGTCGACGCGGCCCATCGGAGCGAACCCGTCCACTCCCCCGAGGAGCTTTCCCTGCTGGTGGACGAGGCCCGCCAGGCGGGAAGGATTCGCCCCTACGCCGGGCGGATTCTCGGCAACGTCTTTCGGCTCTCCCAGACCCGGGTCCGGGACGTGATGGTGCCGCGAGAGAAGGTGTTGTCGGTGCACCGGGAGGTGACGCGGGCGGAACTCCTCGACGTGTTGCGCGCCGAGGGCTTCACGCGTCTGCCGGTTTACGGGGACGATCCGGACGACATCATCGGGATCTTGCATGCGAAGGACCTGCTCCACGTCCACGCCGAGGACGGCATCGTGGTGCTGGAGGACGCCCTGCGGCCCGTCGTCGAGCTGCGTCCGGACCTCCCCGTCGTCGACGCCCTGCGCCGCTTCCGAAGCGGGCGAAAGCACCTGGCGATCGTCCGGGATCACGCAGGACCCATGCTCGGCGTCTGCACGCTGGAGGATGTCCTGGAGGAGATCGTCGGCGAGATCGAGGACGAATACGACACGCCGACGCCGGCTGGCGGCGACTAGTGGCTTCGCGGGCCCTCGGTGCCGTCGCATCGGGTCACCGCGAAGTCTCCGAGGCGGCGGCGCTCGCCCTCCGAGACGGGGGGAACGCCTTCGACGCGGTGATCGCCGCCGGCTTCGCCGCGTGTGTTGCCGAGCCGATGTTCGCCAGCCTGGGCGGCGGCGGGTTCCTCCTGGCGCGGGAGGCGCAGGGCGAGGCGGTCCTCTTCGACTTCTTCGTCGATGCACCGGGTCGCGGACTCGCCGCGGCGGAACTCGAGCCCCACTTCGAGCCGATTGCAGTCCGTTTCCCCGCCTCCGAGCAGGTCTTCAACGTCGGTCGCGGTTCGGTTGCGGTTCCGGGAGCGTTGCGCGGGCTTCTCGAGAGCCACGGGGAGCTGGGGCGCTTGCCGCTGTCGGTCGTCGTCGCGCCGGCGGTGGTGTTGGCGCGCGCGGGGGTGGTCCTGAACGCCCACCAGGCCTACGTCCAGGAATTGCTGACGCCAATCGTCACCCAGTCGGCGGCGGGCCGCGCGATCTACGCGCCGGGCGGCGAGACGCGCAACGAGGGCGAGCGGGTGGTGAACGCCGACCTGGCGTCCTTTCTCGAAAGCCTGCCGGGCGCTGCGGAGGATTTCTACACGGGCGCCCTCGCCGCGTTGATGGCCGACGACATGCGCAGTGGCCAGGGCCTGCTCGGACCGGAAGACCTCGCGGCGTACCGGGTTGTGCGAAGGGCACCGTTCTCGTTCCCGTACCGCGGCTGCCGGGTGTTGACGAACCCGCCGCCGGCCGTGGGGGGCGCCCTGCTCGCGCGGGCCTTCGAGGCCTGGGCAGGGCGGCCCGATTCAGGCTGGGATTCGGTGGAGCGTCGCCTCGGGCTCGCGGAGGTGATGGCGCAGGTCGAGCGAGAGCGGGTGCCGCCGGCGACCGGCGGCACCACCCATGTGAGTGTCGCGGACGGCGCCGGAAACGTCGCGAGCCTGTCCCTTTCCAACGGCGAAGGCTCCGGCTACGTGGTTCCGGGTACCGGCATCATGCTGAACAACATGCTCGGCGAAGACGATCTCCACCCGGGCGGCTTCCACGTGCAGCCTCCGGGGACACGGGTCGGGTCGATGATGGCGCCGACGCTGGTCCTCGAGGGGGATTCGGTCCGGCTCGTGATCGGGAGCGGGGGAAGCAAGCGGATCCGGGGCGCAATCCTCCAGGTGATGACCGGCGTGCTCGATGCCGGCCTCTCCCTGGGTGCAGCCGTGGAGGCCCCGCGCCAGCACTGGGACGGGGAGCAGCTGCAGCTGGAGCCCGGGATTGCGCCGGAGGTGGTCGCAGCGCTCGGCGAGCGCTGGCGCGTGAACCCGTGGAACGAGCGCAACCTGTACTTCGGCGGCGTGCACGCCGTGGTGCCCGGCGTCGAGGCGGCTGCGGACCCCCGTCGAGAAGGCGCTGCAAGGGTCGTCTCGGGAACGACCGCCGAGACCCCCGGTCCCTAGGGAATCAGGCCCCGCCGCCGGCCGACCTTTGCCAGCGCATCCAGGGCCCGGTCGAGGTGCTCGCGGGTGTGGGTCGCCATGTAGGACGTCCGGATCATGGAACGGCCCGGGGGAACGGCGGGCGTCACCACGGGATTCACGAAGAGGCCTTCCTCCTGGAGTTCCATGGCCGCAGCGTAGGCATCGGTGTCTTCTCCGATCACGATCGGGATCACCGGTGATGCGGAGTCCCCGGTGTCGAAGCCCAGGGCGTCGAGACCCCGCTGCATGTATTCCGTGTTTTCCCACAGTTGCTTGCGCCGCTCCGGCTCGAGCTGGACGATTTCGAGGGCTTTGAGCGCTGCCGCCATGGAAGCGGGGGGCGGGGCGGCGGAGAAGATCTCGGAGCGCGCGTGGTGCTTCACGTGTTCGATGACGCCGCGATCGCCGGCGATGAAGCCACCCACGGCGGCCAGGGACTTCGAGAAGGTCCCCATGACCAGGTCCACGTCCGACTCGACGTCGAAGTGCTCGGGGGTGCCTCGCCCGTGGGCGCCGAAGACACCCAGCCCATGGGCGTCGTCGACCATGAGCCGAGCCCCGTAGCGTTTCTTGAGTTCCGCGATTTCGGGCAGCGGTGCCAGGTCGCCTTCCATGGAGAACACGCCGTCGACCACGATGAGTCGCCCCTTGTCCTCCGGAGCCGCGGCGAGCTTCTTTTCGAGGTCCGCGACGTCGTTGTGTCGGAACTTGTGGCTCCGTCCGAAGCCCAGGCGAGCGCCGTCGATGATGCAGGCGTGGTCGAGGGCGTCCAGGAAGGCGATGTCGGAGCGGTCCAGGAGGCAGGAGAGGACACCCAGGTTCACCTGGTACCCCGTCGAGAACGTGAGTGCCGCTTCCCGGCCCATGAACTCGGCGAGGCGCTCCTCGAGCTCGACGTGGATCTCCAGGGTCCCGTTCAGCAGGCGCGAGCCGGCGCACCCGGTCCCGTAGTGGTCCAGGGCCTTCGCTGCGGCTGCCTTCACCGCCGGGTGGCTGGTGAGCCCGAGGTAGTTGTTGGACCCGAGCATGATCAGGTCCTGGCCCTGGTGGACGACCACCGGCTCTTGGGGGGAGGAGAGGACCCGGTAGTAGGGGTAGACGCCGGCGCTGTGGAGCGGGTCGGCCCGCTTCACGGTTTCGAAGCACTTCCTGAACACGTCCACGCTATCGCCCTCCAGGAGCAACCTTGTCGGGACATTCAGGGGGAAACTTGGGCCCGAGGCCGGGGATCTCCGGTGACGCGGGACGGTAGCCTACCCGGGAATCGGTTGGCCCGCAGCGGCGGGCAGGAGTACATTTCCCGCGCGGGTTCGGGGGCAGTCCTTACCCTCGGGGAACGCCCGCTCCCCCAAACCGATTCGGCGGTGATTCCGGCCCAGGAGACGGGCATGGCTGCGACCTACAGGCGGTGGGCTGTCGTTTACGCCGTCGCAGCGGCGCTCTTGCTGGTGCCTGCCGGTGCAGCAGCCGAGGGGTCGGCGCATCCGCCGGACCCGCCCGTAGTCTCGACCGTAGTAGAAAACCCCCATTCCTCGGGGGGTTTGCCGAACGACGAACTCGAGCCGGACCCCCTGTTCGACGACGAGGCCGAACCGGAGGAGATCTACGATCCCTTCGAGACCAGCAACCGGGCGATCTACAGCTTCAACCGCGGGGCCTCGAAGGTCTTCTTCGACCCGCTCACCCGCGGCTATCGCTTCGTGGTGCCCGGGGTGGTGCGTCGCGCGATCCTGCGGGCGTTTCACAACCTGAATGCGCCGATCTTCATCGTGAACAACCTGCTCCAACTTCGCCCCCTGGACGCCCTGGAGACGCTGGGTGCCTTTGCGATGAACCTGACCTTTGGACTGGGGGGTCTGGTCGAGACGGCCAGCGGCGCCGGGCTCGCCCTGGTGCCTGCGGATTTCGGCCAGACGCTCGCCAAGGTCGGTGTCGGCCCGGGTCCCTACATCATCATGCCGCTGCTCGGTCCCACCACGCTGCGCGACGGGCTCGGTTTCGTGGTCGACCGGGCATTTCATCCGCTCACCTACGTCCTGGCCGTTCCGGTGCAGCTCATCGGGTACGGCGGGATCGGTGTCGCGCGCCGGGACGAGGTTCGCGACCAGATGCAGGCGCTGGAGAGTTCGTCGATCGATCCGTACGCCGTGCTTCGCAGCGCCTATACCCAGGCGCGGGCGAAGCAGATCGAGGCAGCCGGGCGACCCGAAACGGCTGCCTCCTCCCTCTAGCGCTTTTCGGGCGCGCTCCGGTCAGCTTCCGTCCGACGTTCCCGCGGCGAGCTTCGCAATGCGCTCGTCGAGCGCGGTGAGGAGGGCGGGCACCCCTTCGCGTTTGATCAGGGACGAGTACTCTGATCGGCGGAGGGCGAGTTCGCTCACGGTCCCGTTGAAGTAGATGTCGACGATCTGCCAGCCGCGCGCTGGCGTTCGTCGCAAGCGGTAGTCGAGCTTCACGTTCTCACCATCGGGGTCGAGGAGCTCGGTCCGAACCACGACGGTGCCGCGTGCCGCCGGCTCCTCTCCCAGCCGCCGGAATTCCTGGCCCGACCAGCTCGAGAAGCGCCCCGCATAGTTCGCGATCGTGTAGCGGCTGAAGGTATCGACGAGACGCGCCTGTTCTTCCGGGGTCATGGTCTTCCAGTGCCGCCCCGCGATTTTCTCCGCCATGAAGTCCAGGTCGAAGAGTCGCCGAATGATGGGTTCCAGCTGTTCGAAGCGCCCGGAGTAGCCGAGTTCTTCGCCGTTCTTCATCACCTCGGTGAGCGCTGCGTCGAGCTCGTCGACGATCTCGGCGGGTTGTGCCGCCGTTTCTGGAGACTGCTCTGCCGGGGAAGAGGATGCGGTGATCCCCAGCGCGAACAGGGCAGCGGCGACTGCCCGCACGTGATTCGCAGGACTCTCGAATCCAAGCATCGCTGGTGCGCAGTCTAGCAGGGCCTCGGGGAACGCCCTGCCGGTCGGGCTACTCGGCGAGGACGAACTCCGTCACGGCATCGCGAAATCCTTCCGGGTTGTCCGTCATCACCGAGTGGCCTGCCTGGCCGACGACGGCGAGCTGGCCGTTCTGGAGAACCTCGTCGGCCATCCGGTCTGCGACGTCCGGAGCAAAGACATCGGATGCCGCGCCACGCACGACGAGCGTCGGTGCCGGGATCTTCGCCAGCGCGTCCCACTGCTCCTGGACGAGGCGTTCCTCCCGCAAGGCGGCCTCGCTGGCGTCTCGTGAAATGGAGCCGCGCAGCGCTGGATCCTGCTTCAACTCGTAGCGGCTGTCGGGGCGCTTGCGCAGCCCGTGGCGTGTCATGCGCTGGATGGCGTCTGCCGTGGCCGCGGGGTAGTGCAGGGAGAGGAGGCGCGCGTAGCCTTCGGTGGAGTCGAAGATCGGACTCAGGCTGGACTGGGTTTCCTCGCGAATGCGCAGGACGCCGCGGGCATCCAACTCGGGGCCGATATCCACCAGAACGAGGCCGGCGACGCGTTCCGGGTGGCGGCCCGCGAAGAGGGTCGAGACACGACCGCCGAGGGAGTGACCGACCAGAACGAGGCGTTCGATGCCGAGCGCTTCCGTTACGGACTCGACATCGTCGACGAAAAAATCCAGGTCATAGCGGGCTTCCGGGTCCCATCCGGAGTCCCCGTGCCCGCGGTGGTCCAAGGCGAGGGTCCGGTAATACGGAGCGACGGCGGGCGCGAAGTCGTCCCAGATGTGCGCCTCGTTGCCGAAGCCGTGGAGCAGGAGGAGGGGGACGCCTTCGGTGCTCCATTCGAGCAGGTTCAGGTCGAACCCCGTGGACCCGGGAACGTTGCGCGGTGTCGGCTCCATGCCACGCGCATGCTACCACTGGTCCAATGCCCGCGACGCAGAAGGTTTGCGAAGCGATCGACAACGGCTTCGATGCGAGTCTCGAAGAACTCGTGACGCTGTCTCGGATTCCCGGGGTCAGCGCGACGGGGTTCGACCCCGCCGAACTCGAACGCTCTGCGGATGCCGTGGCGGACGTGATGCGCGACGCCGGACTCGACGGGGTCGAGGTGCTCCGGCTTCCCGGCGCGCACCCCTATGTGGTGGCGGAAAAGCGTGCGTCCAACCCCGGTGCAGCGACTGCACTGATCTACGCGCACCACGACGTCCAGCCGCCCGGCCGCCTCGACCGGTGGGAGACCCCGGCGTTTGAGCCGACGCTCCGTGACGATGGACGGCTCTACGGTCGTGGCGTGGTCGATGACAAGGCGGGGTTTTGTCTCCACGCGGCGGCGTTGCGCGCGTGGATCGAGGCGGAAGGGGGCCCGCCGCTCCACGTGAAGCTCATCGTGGAGGGAGAAGAAGAGATCGGCTCGGGACACCTGGCGGAATTCCTCCGCGTGCATCGCGAGCGGCTCGATGCGGATGTTCTCGTGCTTTCCGACACCCAGAATCTCGAAACCGGCATTCCCTCGCTCACCACCAGCCTGCGGGGAATTCTCCAGGTCGATGTCTCGTTGCGTGTCCTCGATCACAACGTGCACAGCGGTATGTGGGGCGGCCCGGTTCCCGATGCTGCGACTGCACTGGCCCGCCTGTTGGGCCGGCTGGTCGATGACGCTGGAGTTCCGGCGGTCCCCGGACTCGATGACGACGTTCCCGAGCTCGACGCCGAAGAACGAGCGCGCATCGCTGCGCTGCCCTTCGATGCCGACGCCTTTCGGGAAGCAGCGGGAGTCGTTCCCGGCGTTCCCTTGTCTGGCTACGCCGACTGCTCGGTGTACGAGCGCCTGTGGCATCGCCCCGCGATCGCGGTGACGGCGCTCGAGGCGATGCCCTTCGCCACGGCGGCCAACCAGCTGGTCGACGAGGCACGTGCCCGTGTCGGCGTCCGGCTCGCGCCGGGACAGGACCCGGAACGTGTGGCGGCCTGCGTGATCCGGTTCCTGACGGAGTCTCCCCCCATGGGTGCCCGGGTCGAGGCGTCCGTCGTCGCCCAGGTTCCGGGTTGGCGCACCGCACCCGAGGGGCCCGCATTCGAGGCGGCGCGCCGCGCGCTTTCCGCCGGCTTCGGGCGCGAGGCCGTGACGATAGGCTGTGGCGGGACGATTCCGTTCGTCGGGCCCTTCGGCGAGGTGATGGGCGGGGTTCCCCAGCTGTTGCTCGGACTCGAAGATCCGCCGTGCAACGCGCACGGGGAAAACGAAAGCCTCGACCTCGAGGATTTCCGGAAGGCCACCCACGCCGCCGCCCACCTGCTTTCCGAACTGGGGGTCGCGTTGCGCTAGTGTGTGAAGCCCAGGAGGCCACATGGGCGCAATCGAGACCACTCCGGAGCTGGTGGGCTCCGTCTACGAAAGCTTGGAACGCAACGTCGCCGTCGTGCGGGAACGCCTCGCGCGGCCGCTGACCTACGCCGAAAAGATCTTTCTCGGCCACCTCGCCGATCCCGCAGCGACGGAAATCGCCCCCGGCCGCAGTTACGTGCAGACGTGTCCCGATCGGATCGCGATGCAGGACGCCACCGCGCAGATGGCGTTGCTCCAGTTCATGCTCGCGGGTCGCGAGGAAACGGCAGTCCCGACGACGGTGCACTGCGATCACCTGATCCAGGCCCGTGTCGGTGCGGGTGACGATCTTCGCGTCGCCCAGGACGTCAATGGCGAGGTCTACGAATTCCTTCGCAGTGGGGCTGCACGTTACGGCATCGGTTTCTGGGGTCCCGGCGCGGGCATCATCCACCAGGTGGTGCTCGAGAAGTACGCCTTCCCGGGCGGCATGATGATCGGAACCGACTCTCACACGCCCAACGCCGGTGGACTCGGCATGTTTGCCTGCGGCGTCGGTGGAGCCGACGCCGTCGACGTGATGGCGGGTTTTCCCTGGGAAGTGTTGCAGCCGAACCTGGTCGGTGTTCACCTCACGGGATCCCTGTCGGGCTGGACGGCGCCGAAGGACGTGATCTTGAAGGTCTGCGAGGTGCTCACCGTGAAGGGCGGGACCAACCGCGTGATCGAGTACTTCGGTCCAGGCACAGCGTCTATCAGCTGCACGGGGAAGGGCACGATCACGAACATGGGCGCGGAGCTCGGCGCCACGACGTCCATCTTTCCCTTCGACGAGCGCATGGCGACCTACCTGCGCGCCACCTCGCGCGGCGAGATCGCCGAACTCGCGGAAAAGCGCGCGGAATTGCTTCGCGCGGACCCCGAGGTCCACGAGGATCCCGAACGCTTCTACGACGAGGTGGTGGAGATCGACCTGTCCGCGCTGGAGCCCCATGTGGTGGGTCCTCACACGCCGGACCTGGCGCGGCCGGTATCGCGCATGGCATCCGACGCGCGGGAAAACGGGTACCCGGAAGCCCTTTCCTCCGCACTGATCGGTAGCTGCACGAACTCCTCCTACGAAGATCTGGAGCGCGCGGCGGATGTGGCGCGTCAGGCTGCGCGTCACGGCGCCCGGGCGAAGACGAAACTCTGGGTGACGCCGGGTTCGGAACAGATCCACCGCACGATCCAGAGAGACGGGCAGATGCAGGACTTCGAGTCCATCGGCGCTGTCGTGCTGGCGAACGCCTGCGGCCCGTGCATCGGCCAGTGGAAGCGGGACGACGTTGCCGAGGGCGAGTCGAACTCGATCATCAATTCGTACAACCGGAATTTCCGCCGCCGCAACGACGGCAATTCGGGAACGCTTTCGTTCATCGCGAGCCCCGAAGTGGTGGTGGCCTTCGCGCTCGCGGGTGATCTCGGTGTGAATCCGCTGGCCGACGAACTGGTTGCGGAGAGCGGCGAGCGCTACCGCCTCGAGCCGCCGGCGACGGCGCCCGAGGTTCCGGGGCGCGGCTTCGTGGAGAGCTTCGAGGGCTACCTGGCCCCGCCGCCTCCGGAGGAGCGAAAGGGCGCGAGCGTGGTCGTCGCGCCGGGGAGCGAGCGCCTGGAAGTCCTCGAGCCGTTCGCCGCCTGGGACGGCGAGGATTTCGTCGAGGTTCCGCTGCTCCTCAAGGCGGCGGGCAAGTGCACGACGGACCACATTTCACCGGCGGGAAAGTGGCTCCGTTTCCGGGGGCACCTGACGAACATCAGCGACAACATGTTCACAGGAGCCGTGAACGCCTTCACGGAAGAGACCGGACACGGCCTCGACCAGCTCTCGGGCGATACGAGTGTCGCGTTTTCCGAGACCGCCAAGCGCTACAAGGCTGCGGGAAAGCGCTGGGTGGTGGTGGGGGATGAGAACTACGGCGAGGGTTCGAGCCGAGAGCACGCGGCGATGTCGCCGCGTCTGCTCGGCGCAGCAGCGGTCATCGTGCGCAGCTTTGCGCGGATTCACGAGTCGAACCTGAAGAAGCAGGGCGTATTGCCGCTTGCCTTCGTGGACCCGGCCGACTACGAAAAGGTCCGTGAGACGGACCGGGTGAGCGTGACGGGACTCGCCGATCTGGCCCAGGGTCGAACCCTGAAGGCGGTGTTCCACCACGAAGACGGGAGCCGCGACGAGGTGGACGTCAGCCACTCGATGTCGGAAGAGCAGATCGATTGGTTCCGGGCGGGTTCGGCGCTGAACCTGCTCCGCGCGCGAAACTGATACCGGGCGGTCGAGCCGGCGTTTCCCCGGAAACGCGCCATGCCGCTCGTGTAACCTTTCGCCCGTGCCGGCGAAGACCCTGGTCGTTCTGAACCCCCGGAGCCGTGGCGGTCGCCACGCGCGTCGGTGGGCGCAGCTCGAACAGCGGCTCCGCCGGGGCCTCGGCCCCCTCGAGGTGCAACCCACGGGGGCTCCACGGGATGCGGTGCGGGTGGCGCGTGAAGCCGCGCGCGCCGGGGTGGAGCGGATCATCGTGGCCGGGGGCGACGGCACCGTCTCCGAAGTGGCGACGGGCCTGCTTTCCGCCGGCCTCGGCAATACCGTACAGATCGGTCTCCTGCCCTTCGGGACGGGCGGCGACCTGGTGCGGGGCCTCGGGCTGCCTCTGGATGCCGGGTTGGCGGGGGAAGCCCTCGAGACCGCGAAACCGCGACCGATCGACGCCGGGCGCGTGCGTTGCCGCGACGCGGAAGGGCGCGAGCGGACGTCCTGGTTCGCGAACGAGGTGAGTTTTGGCGCCAGTGGGCGAGTGGTCGCCTTGGCCGACGCCTATGGGCGGCGGCTCGGGTGGCTCGGCCGCGCCGGCGGCTCGTTGGCGTTTCTCCTTGCCATCCTTCGCACGGTCGTGGGGCTGCGACCGGCGCCGGCGACGGTCCGCGTGGACGGAGAAACCGTGCACGAGGGACCGTTGGTGCTCGCGGTCCTGGCGAATGCCGGAAGTTTCGGTGGCGGAATTCCCGTGGCGCCGGGCGCCCGTCCCGACGATGGGGTCTTCGACGCGGTCATCGTGCGCGGCTGCTCGCGCCTGCGCCTCGCGGGCAAGCTCCACAAGCTCTACCGGGGTGTCCATCTCGAGGACCCGATCGTGCGTCTCTGTCGCGGCCGCAGTTTCGAACTGGACGCGGCGGAGGCGACGCTTCCCGTAGAAGCCGACGGGGAGCCGCTGGGCTCTCTGCCGGCTCGGGTGGATGTCCTGCCGGGAGCACTCACGCTCCTCTTCCCGGCGCCGTGACCGCGGAAGCGGTGGCCGCCGAAGCTGTCTTTGCCCGGTTGCGCCGGGGCTGCGCAGAAGTCACGGCGCGTGCCCGTCAGGTTTCGATCGATTCCGTGGCCCTGGGGGAGCTGGCCGCCGATCTGGTCACGGCCGACGCGCCGATCACCGACCCGGTCCACGCGCCCCTTCCGGACGACGCGGAGACGCTCGCCTTCGTGGTCACCCTGGACGCCGTGAACTTCGGCTCGGGATGGTTTCCCTCCCTTCACAAGCCCGGTGGTCGTTCCGGGTACTTCACCATCGCGACCGCGCTGCGCAAGCGCTTCGAGGCTTCTGGGCCGTACTCTGCAAAGGCGCTGGCGGACATGACGCCCACGGCATGCACGCGTCTTTTCGGGCAGCAGGACGCGGGAGCCGACGCCGAGGAATTGATGGCGCTCTTCGCCCGGTCCCTGCGCGACCTCGGCACCTGGCTGCTCGCCGGGTACGGGGGCAGCTTCGAGGCCGCGGTCGAGGCGGCGGCCGGGTCGGCGGCGCGGCTCGTGGACGCGCTCGCCGAGATGCCGCTCTACCGGGACGTTGCCCGCTATGGCGACCTCGAGGTTCCGTTTTTCAAGCGCGCCCAGATCACGGTGTCGGACCTTGCGGCGGCCTTCGACGGTCGCGGGTACGGGCGCTTCGACGACCTGGACGAGCTCACGATGTTCGCCGACAACCTCGTTCCCCACGTGCTGCGCTGCGAAGGCGTACTGAACTATGAGGCAGCTCTCGCGGATCGTGTCGACCGGGGGGAACGGCTCGCGCCGGGTTCTCCCGAAGAGGTCGAGATTCGCGCGGTCGCCCTGCACGCGGTCGAGCGCTGCGTCGCTGCGTGTCGAAGCCGCGGCGTCGAGACGACCGCGCGCAGGCTCGATACGTTGCTCTGGAACCGGGGGCAGCATCCCGAAATGAAAGCCCGCCCCCGTCACCGTGCCCGGAGTCCCTACTACTGATGCGACGGAGTTCGACCGTGTTCGACGCCACGTTCTTCCTGCTCGCGGGCGGATTGGCCGTCCTCGTGTCACTCGCCTGGCTCCAGGGAGGCGGCGATCTCGTGAACCGCGGCTTGTCCGGCGGTAGCGCCCTGTTGCTGCGCTACGCGCTCGTGATCGCCATTTCCTTCCTGGTCGCAGGCTTCGTGGACGTGCTGCTTCCCCACGACCTGCTGCGCAAGTACCTGGGCGAGGAGAGCGGGATCGCCGGACTCGCGATTGCCTCGGTGGTGGGATTGCTGACACCCGCCGGGCCCTTTGTGTCGATGCCCATCGCGGCCGTCATGCTCCGGGCGGGAGCGGGTCCGGGACCCGTGGTGGCGTTCTTGACCGCGTGGTCTCTGCTGTCGGTGCACCGCTTGATTGCGTGGGAGGTACCGATCCTCGGCTTTTCCTTCGCCGCGGCGCGGTACGCCGTCTGCCTAGTGCTTCCCTTGCTGGCCGGTGCGCTCGCCCGGTTCCTGATCCGCTAAAACGGTTCGCGGGGCAGCCGCCAGGGCGCGCAGTGCCACGCACAGGGCGTTGCGTTCCGGAACCGACAGCCAGGCGGCGCGCAAGCCCGCGTTGCAGACGCGCGTCACCTGCCCGGGCTCGAGATCCGTGGGAAGCGCAACCACGAGGGCGGCGATGCGCTCGCCGATACGCAGCAGGGCGGGCCGCAGGGCGGCGTCGAGATCGAGGGCCGGTTCGGGGCCGGTGAAATCCGGGTCGCGACCGGCCGCCATCTGTATCTCGCGGGCCGCGGCGATCTGGGCCGCGTAGAACTCCTTGACCGCCGCGTCGTTGGGGACAGGCCGACCGGAGCGCTCGGCCGCAGCGTGGACGGCGGCAATGCCCGCCGCGACCACCACCCGCTCCCGCCGGGGCGCCGCGATGGGGCGTACGGCCGCCCGCTTGGCGGCCGTCACCGCCGGCATGAGCGCGAGGCGCTCGTCCAGGGCCGCGACCAGTGCTTCGAGCGGGAGGGCGGTCGCCGATCCCGGTGTGCGCCCGAAGTGCCGCTGCCGGAGAGCCGCGAGGCTCCCGTCGGCCTCGCGCTCCAGGAGCCACGTGTCGAGGTCGGACGCGAGGGTGGCCTCGTCGGCGCCGACCAGGAGGGCTTTCCGGTCCCGGGTGAATGGGCCCAGGCGCCGCACGTCCGCCACCGCGCGTTCCCAGTGCGGGGCTTCCCGGGTGTCGGTCACCGCCGCGTCGACCGTTCCCGACCGGAGCGCCCGGAGCACTTCGGTGTTGCTGGGAATCGCTACGAGGGTCGTCTTCGGGAAGTGAGTGCGCGCGACCTGCTCGAGGTGCCCCCCCGCGTTGACACCCAGGCGCAGGCCGCGCCGGTCAACCTCGTCGATCGAGGACACGAGCGTCGGCTTGCGTACCAGCACGACCGCGCCGCTCTCGGTGACCGGAACGGTGAAGCGCCCGGCGGCGCTGCGTTCCGGCCGGACCGTGATTCCGGACATCGCCACGTCGAACCGACCTTCCCGGAGAGCCTGGACGAGCTCGGGCCACGCGAAGGGCACGAATTCGAGGGGCCGCCCCCGCTCTTCGGCGTAGGCCCGGGCGACATCGACGTCGAAACCCCGCAGTTCACCGGCATCTGCCGCGCTGAAAGGCGGATAATCGCCGCTGGTTCCGACCCGGAGCGGGTCGGAGTCTCCCGCTGCGTGAGCCGTGGCGGCCCAGAGCACCGCCGCCAGCACACGCATCGATCCCATGGGATGCGGGAAGATAGCGCGGTTTGACCACCGGCCGCCGATTGCCTAACCTGCGAGGTTCGTTGCGCTTCTCGCATTCGCGGCGCGTAACCCGAGCACTCGACCGTTTCCGGTTGCCATCGAGAGGTTCCAGCCATGTTGCATCTGGAAGACGTGGAGTCCGGCGCACGCGTTACCCACAAGAACACGGGGCTGCGCTACGCGATCGTGGAGGCGGGTGAGGACGAAGTCCTGCTGTCTCCCGAGACCGATGGGCTCCAGGATCTCGAGGTGGCGCTGAAGCTCTTTCGCGAGGAGTTCGTGCTGACCGACCGGTTCAGCGCGAAACGCGCCAGGGGCCGCGGTCGCCGTCGCGGGCGCGGTGCGCGGAACGCGGCGCCCTCGCCCAGCGGGCCGCGGGTCAAGGGCCGGATCAAGAAGATGGTCCGCGAGCGCGGATTCGGTTTCGTGCGCGGCGATGATGGCAAAGAGGTGTTCTTCCATCGCTCGGGACTGGGTGCGACGGACTACGACAGTCTCTCCGAAGGGGACGTCGTCGAGTACGTGGTCCAGGAAGGCCCCCGGGGCGCCCGCGCCGAGAACGTGCGTTCGGTGAGCGCTGACGAAGTGCCCGAAGCCGCCGTCGCGCCGCCTCAGGCCGGCTGATAGCGATGGACGATGGGCAGGCGTCTGCCCGTCCCGAATGCCTTCGGTGAGGTGCGGAGTACGAGCGGGGCCTGGCGTCGCTTGTACTCGTTGCGATCGACCCGAGCGACGACGTCCCGCACGACCTTGGCCGAGGTTCCCGGGGGCGGCGTGATGCCGGCGGCAGAGAGTCCGCCCTCGACGGCTTGTTCGAGGATCGCGTCGAGTACGTCGTAGGCGGGCAGGTCGTCGGAGTCGACCTGCCCGGGTGCGAGTTCCGCCGAGGGCGGTTTTTCGATGCTGCCCGTCGGGATCCGGAGCGCTTCGGAGTTGGCGTGGTGGGCGAGGGCGTACACGTCGCGCTTGTACACGTCTCCCAGCACGGCGAGGCCTCCGACCATGTCGCCGTACAGCGTGCAGTAGCCGACCGACAGTTCGCTCTTGTTCCCCGTGGCGAGGACCAGGCGATTTTCCGCGTTCGACACCGCCATCAGGATGGCGCCCCGGATGCGCGCTTGGACGTTCTGCTGAGCGAGCCCGTAGTCGTCGCGCTCGCCCAGGAGGGCGCCGAAGAGTGAGCGGTAGGCGGCGTAGATCGGTTCGATCGGCGCGAGTCGGACTTCGATGCCAAGCAGCCGACCCAGTTCCTCGGCGTCGCTGACGCTGTGCTCGGAGGAGAAGGGGCCGGGCATGAGGACCCCCAGCACGCGCTCGGCGCCCAGGGCCCGGGCGGCCAGGTGGGCTGTGACGGCCGAGTCGATCCCGCCCGACAAGCCGATCACGGCTCCCGGCGGCAGGCCCTGCTTCCGGAAGTAGTCGCGAATTCCGAGCACGAGGCCCGCTTCGAGTTGGGCGACGCGGTCCGGGCCCGCGATGTCCCCGGAAGGCAGCACCGGATCGGTGTCGAGGTCGACGACCCGGAAGTCGCTGTCGAAGTGGGCGAGCTGGGCGAGGACCTGTCCCTCGGCGTTGCAGGCCAGGGACGCGCCGTCGAAGACGAGTTCGTCGTTTCCTCCGACCTGGTTCACGAAGACCAGCGGCACGCCATGACGTTTTGCGAGGTCGGCCATCATGTTGCGGCGGTCCGCCCCTTTGTCGACGTGCCAGGGAGACGCCGAGAGGTTCAAGACGAGTTCCGCACCGCCGCGGGCCAGTTCGCCCGTCGGATCGACGCGGTAGCCGAGCGGCTCGACCCAGGCGTCCTCGCACACCGTGAGTCCGAGCCGACGGCCTTCCAGGAAGACCGGCTGGCGCGTTTCGGCTTCGCGGAAGAAGCGTCGTTCGTCGAAGACGTCGTAGCTCGGAAGGTGGGTCTTGGGTTGCACCCCAGCGCGTTGGCCGCCGGTGAGGAGGACCGCCGCGTTCGTCAGACCCGGACCCCGTTTGTCTTGGGCCGGGATCACGGCGCCGAGCACGATCGGGAGCTTCCGGGAAAGGGGCAGCAGCGCTTCGAGTTCCCGCAACTGGTCGCGGACGAAGCCGTCGCGCTCGAGCAGGTCCATCGGCGGGTAACCGGTCAGCACCATTTCCGGGAGGGCGACCAGGTCGGCCCGGTGGGTCACCGCCCGTTCGACGGCCTCCTCCACCAACCTTCGATTCCCCTGGAGGTCACCGACGCCGGGGTTGACCTGGGCGATGGCAATACGCACGACGAACGACCTACGGGAAGTAGACGTAGTTCACGTTGGCGAGGAGGGCAGGCTTCGAGGCGCCTTCGACCTCGAAACGCAGGGCGAATGTCACCCGCACGCCGCCTTTGGGAATGTTGCGCGTGTCCTTGATCGACGCTTTCAGACGGACGCGCGATCCGGCGGGCACCGGTGCCGAGAAGCGGAGCTTGTCGAGTCCGGTATTCACCGCCGTGGTCCACCCTTTGATGCTCAGGATCTGCGACAACAGGTCCGGGGTCATCGCGAGGGTGAGGTAGCCATGGGCGATAGTCGTCTTCCAGGGCGACTCGCGGTCGGCCCGTGCCACGTCGACGTGGATCCACTGGTGGTCGCCCGTTACCTCGGCGAAGCCGTCGATGCGTGCCTGGTCGACCCTGATCCACTCGGTGGGACCGATCGGCTTTCCCACGTACTCCTTGACGGCGTCCAGGGTCGGAATCGAGAGCTTGGGGGTATCCACTCCGGGGATCGTATAATGCTGGAGCGCAATGCGCCCGGGAGGGTCCGATCATGTTCCGCAGTCCTCGCAATGCCTGGCTCGCGGCTTTGCTGGTCGCCCTCCTGGGTGGTTGGTTCGTCGCCGGCTCCCTGCTCTACCACGCCTTCGTCGGTCTCGATGCCTCGGCTTGGTGGGCCGGAGAGTCGATCCAGCGTTGGGTCGGCTCTGTCGCCTCGGAGCCGCGGCATGCCGTGGCCGGGGCCGTCTGGCTGGTGGTGACGTTATTGGGGATCGCCGCCTTCGGATTCTTCGCCGTGCGCGGCGCGGTGCGGTCGCGTGTTGCCGAGACCGACCCGGAGCGCCGGCGGTTCCTCACCGGGGCCGGTGCCGGGGCCGGGGCCGCGCTCTCGTCGCTCGTCGTCGGGGGTGGCGTGGCCGCCAGCCGGGGATTCCTCGGCGTGGGCCACGACAACGAGGGCTGGGCGGGGATGACCCTGATCCAGGACCGGGACATGGCCTTCACCCATCCGAACCCGGAACCGGCCTGGGAAGGGAGTCGGATTCGCGACTACCGCCGCTTCGGGCGCACGGACTGGCAGGTTTCGGACATCGTGCTGGGAACGGGCCGCATTCGTGACGAGAACGGCGAGCGGATTGCGCGGGAAGCCATCGACCGCGGCATCAACTACTTCGACACCTCGCCCGATTATTCCGGCGCCGGCAGCGAAGAGGCGATGGGCCGCGCGATCCGCGGCGTGCGGGACAAGCTTTTCATCGCCACCAAGTTCTGCACGCCGATCGGGCACCTGCCGCCGGGCACTCCGGTGGAGAAGTACAAGGAGGCGGTCGAGGCGAGCTTGGGACGGCTCGGAACCGATTACGTGGACCTCGTGCACATCCACTCCTGCGATGAGATCGATCGACTCCTCGATCCCAATGTCCACGAGGCCTTCGCGCAGCTCAAGGAGGAGGGCAAGGTCCGATTCCTCGGCTTCTCCACCCATACGCCGAACCTCGTCAACGTCGCGAACGCGGCGATCGACGACGGCCGTTTCGATGTGATGATGCTCGCCTATCACCAGGGCATCTGGTCGCCGATCGACGCCGTCATGAAACGCGCGCGCGAGGAACAGGACATGGGTGTGGTGGCGATGAAGACGTTGAAGGGCGCCAAGCACCGAGGCTTGACGGATTTCGAGCCCTACGCGGACAGCTACGTCCAGGCGGCTCTCAAGTGGAGCCTGTCCAACCCCGACGTCTCCTGCGCCGTGATCTCGTTCTTCGAAGAGCAGCACGTGGACGAGTACATCGCGGCGTCCGGGCTGCCGTTTACGCCGAAGGACCAGGCAGCCCTCGACGCCTACGACGCCCGCATAGCGGGGAGCTATTGCGGCCCCCATTGCGGTCGCTGTCTGGGCTCCTGTCCCGAGGAATTGCCGATCCACGACGTCCTGCGCCACCGCATGTATTTCGAGGACTACGGCTGGGAGAAGGAAGGCATTTCCCAGTACGCCAAGCTTTCCAGGAATGCGTCGGTGTGTGCGGAGTGTTCGGCGCCCTGCACGGGTTCCTGTCCGTTCGGTATTCAGATCCAGGAGCGGATGGTTCGTGCCCACGACTTGCTCACCCTTGGGTAGGTTGCGGCTCCCGTCGCTCGTTCTGGCCGGACTCGTGCTGGGGGCAGGCGCCGTGCGCGCGGAAGAGGAGCCGCGCTACGAAGATGCCGCGGTGCGCCCGGTGCCCTGGACCCTTCCCGCCATCGATTCCTGCCAACCCGGCGAGGCTCTGCGCGGTTGGCCGCCCGGCACCGATGCGCCCGCTTTTCCCTTTCAAACGGGCGACACCTTTTCCATGGAGCAGCTCGAAGCGCTCAAGGACTTCCTGCCGCCCTACATCTGGGAGTACCGAGACCGTTTCTTCTACGAGGGCATGCAGCTCGAGATCGGTAGGTGCTTTGCCGACTATTCGCCGCCGGCGTTCTACGACGCCGCGACGGCCGCTCACGTCGGCCAGGCGAAGTTCGCGCCCAACGGCGGCCTGGTCGATTACACGGCGGGCCTGCCGTTTCCTCCCGACCGCTTCGGGCCCGACGACCCCGAGGCCGGCGGGAAGTGGGCTTGGAATTTCGAGATGCGGTACCAGTGCGCCGGGTTCTGGGGGGACTTCCGTACCTCCGATATGGTGGGGCGGGGCGGTCGTGCGGAACCCTTCGTCGGGGAGATTTTTCGCGCCCAGGTCGACTTCCGCGCGGATCGCAGCGCAAAGGACTACAAGGCGCCGGGCGCACGTGGGAAGCACTGGGTGGTCGGCGGGAAGCTCGACGAACCGTTCGACGCACGGCACTACGCCTGGCGCCAGTTTCGTCACGTCGATCACCTCGTCGAGCCCGACCGTAGCGACGATCTCCACGCCTACCTGCCCGACTACCGCCGGGTCCGCCGGGTTCCCGCGTCCGGGATAGAGGGCGTCTACATGCCTTCGTTCAGCGTCGGCGTGATCAAGCCCACGACCATCTCCGGGCTGGGCGGCGGCGGTGGCGGTGGTGGTGGCGCTGGCGTCGGTGCGGCAGTCGGCACGATCACCACCAAGCGGAGCGGGTTCGAGGGGCTCGAAATGCGGCCCCTGCTTTACGAGATCCGGGTGCTCGGTGTGCAGGACGTGCTCACGCCCATCAATGCGCGCACCGCTGGCTATCCCGAGGAAGAGAACCGGGAGTTCGGCCCCTGGGGCCTTTCCTTCGCTTCGGATCGGTGGGATCTCCGGCGGGCGGTCGTGCTGGAGGGGCGCTCGAAGGAGGCCCGGAGTGGGGAGCAGGTGGTGCGGTTCATCCAGCACGTCGATGCCCAGAACCTTGCGCCGCTCTACTACGCCTCGTGGGATTTTCGGGACGAGCCGATCGATGTGGGCATGTTCGTCGGGCGGTGGAGCGAAGACCGCGAGAATTACCCGCGGTGGCCGGACGACGACGAGCGGGAAGTCCGCGGAATCGACACGGTCGGTGCCTCGTTTGCGAACATCTCGGTCGACGGCGGTTGGCGCCGAGAATCCTGGGAGATGGTGTGCACCCCGCCCAAGGACAGCGCCTTCAAGCGCTCACTCTCGGTTACGAACCTGACGAAGCGGCGCTAGGCGATTCTTCGCGTTGTTCGCTCGAAGTATTCCTCGCCTGTTCGGCGAGGGTTTCCGCCAGTCGACTCCGGATCGACTCGTTCTCCGGTTGCGCCGCGAGCGCGCGGCGGTAGTGCGCAATCGCACCGTCTAGGTCTCCCCGATCGCGCAGCGTGTTTGCGATGTTGGCGTGGGCAAGCCCGTAACCCGGCGCAAGGCGAACCGCTTCGCGGTAGTGCACGAGTGCCTCTTCGTCCCGCTCCATTGCGCGCAGGGCGGCGCCCAGGTTGTTGTGCGCCCGGGCGTAGGTGGGTCGATGCGTGAGTGCGGACCGGTACTGCTCGACCGCCTCTCCGTTCCGGCCCATGTCTCGCAACGCGTTGCCGAGATTGTTGAGCACCCGCGCGTCGGTGGGTGTGGTTTCGAGCACGATTCGGTAATGCGCGCTTGCCGCGGCGTGTTCGCCACGCTTGCGTAATTCATTGGCAAGGTTGTAGCGGATCGTCGGGTTTCGCTGTTGAAAGGAAAGCCCGTGTTCGAAGAGCGCAACGGAGTCGCGCCAGTGTGCCGTCTGGACACGCGCCGCCCCGAGCCACGTGGCCACCACCAGCACGGGCAGGAAGAGGCTGAGGGCCGCAACGCGCGGCGCCCGAACGCGAAGGGCCGCGTACGCTTCGGCGCCCCCCCAGGTCACGGCAAGGAAGATTCCGATCAGCGGCTGGTAGGCGTAGCGGTCCGCCATGCCCTGGCCCCCGACCTGGACGATCCCGATCACCGGGACGAGCATCCCGACGAACCAGAACCAGCCCACCACGGCGTAGCGTCGCCGCGAGGCCAAGGCGACGGCGGAGATCGCGAGGAGCAGCGCCGCTGCGGCGGCGACTTGCAGGGGGGTGAGGGGCGCCCCGCCGAGTTCGGCAAGGAATGGGTGGGGGTAGAAGAGTCCGAGGTCTTCGGGCCAGAACGTTTTGCGCAAGTAGCTTGCGTAGGCGTAGACGGCGTTGGCCAGGCGAAGCGGGAACGGCAGTACTGTGTCGGGGAGCGTCGCGCCGCCGGCGCCCTGGATCGCCCAGGTAAAGGTGCTCGAGACGGCGGTCAGGGCAAAGAACGGGAGTTTTTCCAGCACGAGCCGGGTACGCGATCGGCCGCGCCTGTCGAGGGGCCAGTAGTCGAGCAGCAACAGGACGAACGGGAGCGTGACGAACATCGGCTTCGACATCAGCGAGAACGCGAACAATGCGAGACTGGACAGGTAGCGTGTGATACCTCCGTTGCGGGTCCAGGCGGCATAGGCCCCGAAGGCCAGGAGCCCGAACGCCGTGCACAAGAGCGTCTTGCGTTCCGAAATCCACGCAACGGATTCGACCTGCAACGGGTGGATGGCGAATAGAGCGGCGACGAACGCGCTGCGTGCGGTCGCACCGGTCATCGACTGGAGCACCGCAAACAGGAGGAGCACATTGAAGACGTGCAGCAGCGCGTTGGTCGCATGATGCCCACCGGGATGAAGGCCGAACATCTCGACGTCGAGCAAGTGCGAGAGGCGGGTGAGGGGGAACCAGTTCGACTCCTGCCGGCTGGTCCATGCCCAGGCGATGCTCTCGCGGCTCAGTCCTTTGCGGACCTGGGAGTTCTCTACGACGTAGAGCCGGTCGTCGTAACCGATGTAGTCGAAGCCCGTCGTCTGGCCGTACACGGCCCAGACGCCCACGGCGAGCAGAGAGCAGAGGAGAAGGTTGCGGCCCAAGCTCCGCTTATTCTTCGTCGCCGCGAATCGCCTGCACGAACGCGCTGTGCAGGGCTTCGCGAATCGTGTCGCGCGTTGCACTCCCGTAGACTTCTCGGAACGCCTTGACGGGAATGATGCCCTTGGCCATGGACCGGTGGCCGCCTCCGACGCCCAGGCCTTCGACGACCGCGCGCACGACTTCGCCCGCGGCCCGCACATAGCCGACATTGCGCACGGAGAACACCAGGTTGGGTCCGACGAGCCCGGCGGCGATGGCCCACTCCGCGCCCTCGGCCTGGAGGCCCATGTCGGCCACTTGCGGGATCACGTCTTCGCGCACGCGCCCGAGTACCAGCAGGTGGATGCCGTCCACGACGCTCCCGCTGGCGAGGGCCCGGCCGAGGGCCTTCAACCCGTCCGCGGGAAGCGCGGGCCGCTCGATGCGGCGCAGCAGCGCGGGGCTGTGGAGGGCGTGCAGATGGGCGAAGGCGGCCATGTCGCCGGGACTCGTCTCGCGCCCGAGCAACTGGGTGTCGCTCTTGATTCCGTACACGAGCGCCGTCGCGAGCTTGGGACGGAGCTCGAGGTCGCAGGCGCGGATGTACTCCGTCAGGATCGTTGCGGTTGCGCCGTAGCTGGGCCGGATATCTCGAATGACCGCGTCGTAGCCCCCGCGCTCCGGATGGTGATCGATCACCACATCCACGCTCTGCACCCGTTCCGGGGGCGGGTCGCCAAACACCGACGGTTGCACGTCGACGAGCGCGAGACCGTCGAACTCGTCGAGTGTTTCGGGAGACACGGTGCGGACCTCGAGGCCCAGGACTTCCATCATCGCCAGGTTTTCCGGGCGCTTGACCTCGCCGAAGGAGATCAGCGGCGCGGTCGGGCTCTTGCGCCCGAGGAGCGCGCGGAGGGCGTAGCCGCAGGCGATGCCGTCCGGATCCGGGTCCGGCTGGAGCAGGATGCCGAGCTTCTCTCGCGGGGCGATCAGTTCGCGCAACTCCACCACGCGGCGCAGGTTCGCGAGGTGGGAGAATTCCTCGTCCACGTCGTCCCGGATCAGGGTCCGCAGGCCGGCGCGGAGCAGGCACGGATGGTCGGGCAGCTCTTCGGCATCCACCCGATCCGACAGCACGAGGATGGGGACTTCGGTGGCCTCGGCCTCGATGAGGCTCACGGCGCTGCGAATGAACGGTCCGTCCTCGCTCACCACTGCGAACTCGTCCAGGGGCCCGGCGCCGAGTTTGCCGATTCCCTCGGCACTCAGGCCGCCCGGGAGCGAGTGGAAGCCCGGCGGCCGGGCGCGCCCGTCCTTCTCGCGCGGAACCCAGGTGAGTTCCTCGTCGTCACCGGCGCCGATGCGGGCCCACATACGGGCAGCATCCGCGCCGTCGCAGAGGATGATGCGGCGTGCCAAGCGCCCCCCGGTGGTGGCTGGGCCCAGTCGAGCAGAGGCCCCAGTGCGACGGCGGCAGTGGAGCCGCCTGCGTTTCCCGGCCAACGGCCGGGAATTCCCCGGGGGGCATGGCCTCCGGTGCTATCCACGAGGCGTGTCCCAGCCGATTTTCGTTGGAGACGTCCAGGGTTGTGCCGACGAACTGGAAACGCTCGTCGGCCGAGCTGAAGCGACGTTCGGGGACGCCTTCGAACTCTGGGTGGTGGGCGACGTGGTCAACCGGGGTCCGGCCAACTTGCGTGCCCTGCAGCGGGTCCGCGAGCTCGTCGCGGCCGGGCGGGGCCACTACGTGCTCGGGAACCACGAGTTGAACCTGCTCCGCGTCGCCGCCGGCGCCGCGGAACTCGGACCCCTGGACACGATCTCCGACGTCCTGGAGGCGCCCGACGCCGACGAATGGATCGAGTGGCTGCGCCGGCGGCCCCTCGCGATCGTCGGCGAACTCGGTTCCCGTTCTTTCGTGCTCGTCCATGCGAGCGTGCACCCCGAGTGGGGGATCGACGAGATCCTGGACCATGCCGCCCGGGCCGGACGGCGGCTGGGGGGAGGCTCGTGGCGCGATGCCCAGGCGTTCCTGTCGGGGAATCCTGCCGAGGACGCGTCGCTCGACGCCCTGCTTCGCTTCACGTGCTGCCGGAGCGCGGCGGCCGGTGGTGCGTGGACTTCGCAGGTTCCCGAGGCGGCGCCCCCCGGTTACCGCCCGTGGCACGAACTCTGGTCTGAACGTCGGCACGACTACGGCGTCGTCTACGGGCACTGGGCGCTCCAGGGACTGCACGTGGCCCGGGGCCTGCGCGGCCTCGATACCGGCTGCGTACACCATGGCCGGGGCCGAGACGGCTTCTTGACGGCTTGGGTGCCCGATCCGTCGGAAGCGGTGTCCTTCGCGGAGCGGGACGCAGCCTTCTGGCGCGTTCCCGCGCGGCGTGCCTACTACGTCCACCGCGACTCGCCGGACCCGACCGAGGAACCCGGTTGATTCCCGGAGTGATCCGGCGCACGGCGTTCCGGGGAGTCCACTTTTCCGGCCTCGCTTTGCTGGTCGCCGGCGCGGTGCTCGCCTGTGCTTCGAATCCCGTCACGCGCAGGCCCGATGTCGTCCTGGTCAGCGAAGCCGAGGAGATCCGTCGCGGGGACGACGGGGCGGTGGTGGTTGCCGAGGAGATGGGACTCGTCTCCGACCCGCGGTTCTCCGCCCTGGCGACGGAAGTGGGTCGTCGTGTGGTGTCGAAGGCCCCCGAGCGGGCCCACGGCTACGCGTTCGAAGTCGTGGATCTCCCCGAGCCCAACGCCTTCGCCTTGCCGGGGGGGCACATCTACGTTTCCCGGGGACTCCTGGTCCTCGTCAACAGCGAGGACGAACTCGCGAACGTGCTCTCCCACGAAGTGGTCCACGTCGCGGGCCGGCACCATGCCCAGCGCCACACCCGTGCCGCGGGTGTCGGGCTCCTGATTCTGCCGGGGCGCCTCGTGGGGGGCCTCATCGGCGGACCCGTGGGCCGCCTGGTGAGCGCGCCCTTCACCGCGGTAGGCGTAGGTGCGCTGGCGTCCTACAGCCGCGGCCAGGAACTCGAGGCAGACGACTACGGGCAGCGACTCGCGGCAGATGCCGGCTACGATCCCGGGGCGCTCGCGACCTTCCTGCGGACGCTCGAGCGAGAAGAGCAACTCGCGGCCGACGCGGCAGACGAACCCGGTTGGCTCGATACGCATCCCTCGATCCCGCGACGGGTCGCTGCGGCCGAGAAGCGGGCCGGATCGTTGACTCCCGACGCGCCGTTGGCTCCTCGGGACCGAGCTGTGTTCCTGCGGCGACTCGACGGGCTCGTGGTCGGGGAGGATCCGGCCGCGGGCTTGTTCGAAGGGCCGAGCTTTCTTCATCCCGACCTGGACTTCACGCTCGTGTTTCCCGAAGGCTGGGAAACCTCCAACACGCGCCTCGCGGTCGGCGCTGCTGCGCCGGACGGAAAGGCCGAAGTGGTGTTGCGGTACCAGGGGCAGGGAACCGACGCGCGGGAAGCAGCCAATGGCTTCCTCGCGGAGACGGCGAAGCATGCCCGTCTGGAGGTGGCGCGGCTCGATGCCATCGATCTGAACGGGCGGGCCGCAGTGCACGCGATCGTCGTCCTCCGCGCGCCGACGGGGGTTGCCACCCTGGACCTGACCTGGATCGTTCACGGGGGTGCGGTCTATCTGCTGACGGGCGCCGTCGAGAAACGCTACACCGATTCCCACCGCGCTTTGTTCGCCGCGGTCGCGGAAAGTTTTGCGTCGCTGGATGCGAACCAGCGGGCAGGGATCCGGGAGACCCGCCTCCGCCTCCGTACCGCGCACGCCGGGGAGAGCCTCGCGGCGTTTGGCCGCCGCACCGCCAGCGCCTGGGCGCCGCGGGAACTCGCTGCGGCCAACGGGCTCCCCGAGGATGCCGTCCTCCGCGAGGGAGAGCTGCTCAAGGTCGCGATTTCGCAGCCGTACCGTCCGGGCGTTCAGTAGCTACAATGCGGGGTCCCGAAGCATGGGAGCCGGGAGTCCAGATGCCGCAAGTCGTGGTTCCGCCGCCCTACCGGGGACCGACCCTGGGTGAAGCGGAGATTTCTGCAGCGGGATCGACGGTGCGTGAGTGCCTCGAGGACGTGGGCCGCCGGTACCCCGGGTTCATCGAGCAGATCTTCGACGGGGGTGGCAAGGTCCACAAGTTCGTCGACGTCTTTGTCAATGGAGATGAACTCGACCGCGAGGAAGTCGACAGCGTCGTCGGCAATGAAGATCGCATCGAAATCCTGGCTGCCGTGGCAGGCGGCTGAACGCCCGAGAAATTCGAGAAGGAGATTCCTGTGAGCGGACCGACTGGTGACCGAATGATCCGGGTGGACATGACCCAACAGACCACGGAGATCGTCCCGTTTCCCGAAGATTGGAAGCTCCTCGGCGGGCGCGCGCTGTCGGCGAAGATCCTGCTCGACGAGTGCGATCCGACCTGCGACCCGCTCGGTCCCGACAACGTACTCGTGATGGCGCCGGGCGTGGTTTCCGGTACGGCGGCGCCGACGTCGGGTCGCATCTCGATGGGTGGCAAGAGCCCGCTGACGAATGGAATCAAGGAGGCGAATGCCGGCGGGAATCCCGGCCAGGACCTGATGAAGCTGGGGTATCGCTGCGTGATCGTCACCGGCCAGCCGTCCGACCCCGAAAAGCGCTACGCGGTGAACGTCACTGCCGACGGCGCCGAAGTGGTCGAGGCCGACGCGTACAAGGGAATGTGGAACTACGCGTTGATCGAGGAGCTGGCGAAGGTCTACTCGGCTACAGCCTCTTTCATCTCCATCGGTCCCGCCGGAGAACTGCGCCTTGCCGGGGCCTCGATCGCCTGCACCGACCAGGAGAAGGACCGTCACCCGGCACGGCACGCGGCGCGCGGTGGCCTGGGTGCGGTCATGGGCAGCAAGGGCCTCAAGTACGTCTCCGTCGATGCGGGCAAGACACCCACGCGACAGCCTGCAGAGCGCAAGGAATTCATGGCGGCCTGCAAGCAGTGGACGAAGGAGTACCGCGAAGGCCCGCAAATGTTCGCGACGGGGACCAGTTCGGTCGTTCCCGTGGCGAACATGCTGAATACCTTTCCGCACAAGAACCGCGTGGAGGGGCAGTCGCCCGATGCCGAGACCCTCGACGGGGCGCGGATCGTCGAGAGCTTCGAGGAGCGCGGCGGCGGTATGCACAATTGCATGACGGGCTGCATCGTTCAGTGCAGCAACGTCGTGCACGATACCGACGGGAACTACAAGACGTCCGCCCTGGAGTTCGAGACGTTGACCCTGTTGGGTTCGAACTGTGCAATTGCGAGCTGGGACGACGTTGCCGATCTCGACCGGCTCTGTGACGAAGTGGGGGTCGACACCATCGAGGCCGGTGCGGCCCTTGCCGTCTACATGGATTCTGGAGGGCTCGAGTGGGGCGACGCCGAGGGCGCCAAACGGATCCTCCGGGAGATCGCCGAGGGGACCGACCTGGGCAAGGCGATCGGCGAAGGCGCCGTGGCGATCGGAAAGCGACAGAAACACCACCGCGTGCCGGCGGTGAAGGGGCAGGCGCTCCCGGCCTGGGATCCCCGGCCGCTGAAGGCGACCGGCATTACGTACCTCACGAGTGCGATGGGAGCCGACCACACGGCCGGACTGATCGTAAACCCCGGGTTGCCGCCCGAAGAGTGGGCGCAGGCCTCCCAGGAAGTCCAGCTGGTGAACGCGGTGACCGATTCTTCCGGCTTCTGCCAATTCTTGCAGCCGACGCTGGACGACATCCGCAAGTTCTACGGCCTGCTCTACGGGGAAGAGGTGAGCCGGGAGCAGATCGCCGATCTGGGCTGGCAGTGCATGCAGGACGAGTGGGAATTCAATCGCCGCGCCGGTTTCGAAGCCAAGGACGACGTGATGCCCGACTGCATGAAAGAGGATGCAATCGGGCCGGCGAAACTCGTCTGGGACGTTCCGGACGACGTGGCTCGTTCCGCCTACCAGCGCTTCGAAGCGCGGGAGGAACTCTTCACGACCAAGGCGGCCGGCTGAGTTTCTGACGCCATCGCGCCGCCGGTCTTCGCGTTCTGGAGAAAGCCGTTTGCGCGATGTCCGAATGAAAGGCTTCGCCCGACGGGCGGACGTGGAAGAGGTCGAAGGGTTCCTCGTCGCGCATGCCCGCCGCTTGGCCCCGGAGCGGGTCCCGCTGCTGGAAAGCGCGGGGCGGGTGCTCGCCGAGCCGGTCGATGCGGCTTGTTCGGTGCCGGGGTTCCGCCGCGTGGCCATGGATGGCTACGCCGTGCGGGGAGAGGAAACCTTCGGCGCCTCGGCCTATGAGCCGATCGAACTCGAACTCTTCGGGGAAACGCTTCCGGGCCGCGCTTTCGAAGGGCGTGTTTCCGAGGGCCGCGCCGTGCGCGTGATGACGGGTGCGCCGCTTCCCGCGGGCGCCGATGCCGTGGTCAAGGCCGAGGTATGCGAGGAGAGCGGTGCGCGTGTCGCGATCTCGGAGCCGGTGGCCCCGGGTCGCAACGTGGGGGACGTGGGGGAGGACATCCGCCGCGGGGATCGCGTTCTCGAGGCCGGCCGCCGGCTTCGGCCCCAGGACGTGGGGTTGCTGGCATCGATCGGAGTCGCGCAGCCGCAATGTGTTCGCCGCCCCCGGGTTCGCCTCGTCGTGACGGGCGACGAACTGTTGCCGGCGGGCAGCCTTCCGGAAGGGGTCAAGATCGTAGACAGCAATTCGGTGGTGCTGCGCGGCCTCCTGGAGCGCGACGGCGCCGAGGTGTTGCCTTTCGAAATCCTGCCCGACGAGCCCGATCGGGTCCGTGAAGCGTTGTCTGCGGGAGATGCAGACGTCGTGCTGGTCTCCGGGGGAAGTTCGGTCGGGACCGAGGACCACGCGCCGCGGCTCGTTGCCGAACTGGGCGAACTGCACTTCCACGGCGTGTCGATGCGGCCCTCGAGCCCGGCGGGGGTCGGGACCCTGCCGCGCGGCGAGCAGCGTTCCGACGCGTTTGTCTTCCTGTTGCCCGGAAACCCGGTCAGTTGTCTGTGCGCCTACGAGTTCTTCGCGGGTCCGACGCTTCGCGCGCTCGGCGGGCGTTCTCGCGCGTGGCCGCATCGCACCGTGCGCCTCCCGCTCGCCAGAAAGATTGCCTCCGAAGTCGGGCGCACGGACTACGTGCGCGTGGCTGTCGAGGCCGGAAGCGTCACTCCCATTGCCACCTCGGGGGCTTCGATCCTCTCTTCGACCGTGCGGGCCGCCGGGTGCGTGATCGTGCCCCGGGGGCTCGAGGGCATGGCCGAGGGCGCGGAGGTAGAGGTGCTGCTTTACGACGCGGAGGCGCCGGCGTGAAACAGCAGCAGTTCCTGGAGATTCTCGATCGGGACGAAGCCGAGGAACGCTGGCGCGCCGTCATCGATGCAGGTCCCTGTCGCACAGAGACCGTGACCGTCGATGCCGCGCTCGGGCGTGTGCTCGCGGCCGATGTGCGTGCGGACGTCGATGTGCCCGGTTTCGATCGCTCGAATATGGACGGCTTCGCGGTTCGTGCGGTGGACACCTTCGGCGCCGAAGAGGAGACGCCCGTTCGGCTCAAGCTCAACGCCGAGTCGATTCCCACGGGTGTGGCGCCGGCGATCGAGGTGCTCGCGGGCACCGCGACGCCGATCGCCACGGGCGGGATGCTGCCGCGCGGCGCTGATTGCGTGGTTCCAGTGGAGTTCACCGAACTCGATGCGGGGGAGGTGATCGTTCGCCGCGCCCGAGTGCCGGGCGCCGCGCTTTCGTTCGCCGGCACGGATATCGGCAGTGGCGAGACCGTGCTTTTTGCCGGGACCCGGCTCACGTCCCGCGAGACGGGTGTGCTTGCTGCGATCGGGCGAGAGCGCGTGGATGTGTTTCGGCGGCCGGTGGTCGCCATTCTCTCGACCGGAGACGAAATCGCCCAGCCGGGCGAAACGATGCGCCCGGGTCTGGTGTTCGACAGCAACGGCCGCATCCTGGCCGATGCGGTCGTCGAACTGGGCGGCGAGCCGCGGTTCATGGGGGCCTTCCGCGACGACGAGACCGAGCTGCGCGCGGCGTTGGAAGCGGCCCTGGCGACGGCAGACCTGGTGCTGTTGTCGGGGGGCACGTCGAAGGGCGAGGGCGATCTGAATGCCCGCGTGGTTGCGGCGCTCGAACCCGGAATCGTCGTCCACGGTGTCGCACTCAAGCCGGGCAAGCCGATCTGCCTGGCGGCCCGCGGGCGCCAGCCCGTGGTGATTCTGCCGGGGTTTCCGACTTCGGCGGTGTTTACTTTCCACGAGTTCGTGGCGCCCGTGCTCCGCGAAATGGGGGGCGCTCCGCGCCATGCGCGCCAGCGTGTCGACGCCAGGCTGGCGCAGAAGATCGTTTCGGAACGTGGCCGGCTCGAGTATCTCCTGGTGGGTCTCGTCCGAGACACCTCGGGCGCACTTTCTGCGTGGCCGATGGGCAAGGGCAGCGGCAGCGTCACGGCCTTCAGCCGGGCCGACGGCTTCGTCCGGGTCGACCGAAACACGGAACTCGTGGATCCCGACACCCCGGTCGAAGTGACCCTGGTGGGTCGGAACCTCGAGCCCGCGGACCTGGTGGTCGTGGGCAGTCATTGCGTGGGCCTCGACGTCATCGCCGGAGCGCTCGCCGCCGAAGGCTTGCGGGTCAAGATCCTGTCGGTCGGGAGCCAGGGCGGACTGGCGGCTGCCCGTCGGGGCGAATGCGACGCCGCCCCATTGCACCTGTTGGACCCCGCCACAGACCGCTACAACGAGACCTTTCTCGATGACTCCCTGAGGCTCCTGCCCGGTTATGCGCGGGTCCAGGGCGTCGCGACCCGCCCCGACGAGATGCGGGAAACCCCCGCCCTGCTCGACGACCCGGCGCTCCGCATGGTGAACCGCAACCGGGGCAGCGGCACGAGGATCCTGGTCGACCAGCTCCTCGGGGACCGCCGTCCGCCCGGCTATGCCTACGAGCCGCGTTCCCACTTCGCCGTGGCGGCCGCGGTGGCCCAGGGTCGGGCGGACTGGGGCGTGACGATCGAGACGGTCGCGAAGGAAAAGGGGCTCCACTTCCGTCCCCTGCGCGCCGAGCGTTACGACTTTGCCGTCCCCGTCGGCCGCTGGGACACTCCCGGGGTTCTCGCCCTGCGGCGGGTACTCGCGAACGGGACGGCGGTCCGGCATCACCTCGAGGCGCGCGGTTTTTCGTCGGACGGCTGAGAGGCTCGCTTCCGCCGCCCCGATTCGGGGTATGGTGGGGCGCAATGGCGGTGGTTCTGCGGAGAGGCTCTCGGCTCGGAAAGTACCGGCTCGACCGGCGAATCGGCCGGGGGGGCTACGCCGAAGTCTGGAAGGCCCGAGACACCGTCGAGGATGCCGGAGTCGCGTTGAAGGTCACCTTCCCCGACGCCGTCGAGGAATGGGGCCGCAAGGTCGTCGAACGAGAGGCCCGGATCGCGAGCCGTCTCGACCACCCCGGAATCGTCTCGGTGCGCAACGCAGATTGGATCGACGGCCGCTTCGTGATGGCGATCGAGCTCGCGCGGACCCAGCTGACCCGCTACGCGGGCGCGAAGCGCTCGGGAAAGGTCGCACTCGAAGTCGTGCGACAGGTTGCAGCCGGGTTGGCTCACGCCCACGAACGTCGGGTGATCCACCGCGACGTCAAGCCCGACAACATCCTGATCTTCGAAGATGGGCGCGCTGCACTCTCCGACTTCGGCGCGTCACGCGTTGCGGCGAAGATGACGAAAACCTACACGGACGCCGGGACGCTGGGCTACATGGCGCCGGAGCAGGCCTACGGTCGGGCGCGACTCGCGTCGGATGTCTTCTCTCTCGGGCTCATTGCCTACGAGCTGTTGACCGGGAAGCTTCCGACGTGGCCCTTCGAATGGCCGTTCCCCGGCCACGAACGCTTCGAAGAGAAGGTGCCTGCCCCCGTTCGTCCGGTATTGAGAAAGGCGGCCCAGTTCGATCCTCGCCGGCGCTATCCCGACGCGCCCGCCTTCTACAGGGCGTTCGAGCGCGCCCTCGAGCGGGCGAAGCGCCCGCCGGCCAGACCGCGCGCGCGGCGCCGGTCGCTCAGTCGGACCGCGGTGCCCTCGTCCCTGGCGGTGCAAGCCGCCGCATTTCGCCGGATTCACGGCAAGGACCTGGCGCTCCGGTTCTCTTGTCGCCGGTGCGATGGACCCATCAGCGAGGCGATGCGCTGCTGCCCCTGGTGCGGATCGAAGGACAATTCCTTTCGCGAGATCTCTCGCGCGCCGCTCGTGTGTCCGGAGTGTGAAAAAGGGGTCCGGCCCGAGTGGAGTTACTGCCCCTGGTGTTATGCGGGACGTTTTCAGGCCAACGGCCGGCGCCCGCCCCGAGACCGCCATGCAGAGCGTCGCTGTGGCCGCCGGGGCTGCGAAGGGCAGCTGCGCCCCTTCATGAGCTACTGCCCCCTCTGCAAGTGGAAGCCGCGCCGTCCCTGGACGCGTCCGGGTCTCCCCGACCGGTGCCCGAAGTGCCGCTGGGGTACACACCACGGCTACTTCCGCTTCTGCCCCTGGTGCGCGCGGCGCGAAGCGCGCGCCGGACGCTTCCGCTGAGAGACCTGATGGGCTAGGCCAGGCGCCGCACGGCCTGGGCCTTGATGAGCGCGTAGACCCGGAGTCCTGACTGGAGCTCGAGCTTGTGGACCGCGGCGGTCGTGATCTTGGCGACGAGCCGCTCGTCCCCCGGCTCGAGCGCGAGATGGACGAATGCGTCGTCCCCGTCGGGCTCGCACCGGATCACCCGGGCGGGGAGCACGTTGCGCGCCGAGACCCGGCCCGGCGGGTCGACCGACAGGAGGATGTCTTCGGCGCGGATTCCCAGGCTCATCGCCTCGCCGGCACTGCTGGGAAAGGGAAGTGCGAGCCGCACCCCGCCGGTGGTGACGAGGCAGTGCGCCGCACCTGGCGCGGCGCGCCCACGCAGCACGTTCTCGAGTCCGAGGGTCTCGGAGAGCGGAAGCACCGCCTGGCTCCACAACACCTCGGCCGGCGGCCCGCTTGCCACGATGCGGCCGGCTTCGAGCACCGCAACGCGTTCGCCGAGGACCATCGCCTCGTCCGGATCGTGGGTGATGACGAGCATGGGGATTTCGAGGGCATCCCGCACCCGGATCAGGTCGCGAAGCACGTTGGCGCGGCGGGTGACGTCCAGCGAGGCGAGGGGTTCGTCGAGCAACAGCGCCCGGGGACGCGCACCGAGCGCCCGGCCGATGGCGACCCGCTGGCGCTCGCCGCCGGACAGGTCGCGCACGTCGCGTCGCAGGAATGCTCCGAGTTCGAGCACTTCGATCGCTTGGTCGATGGCCGGGGCGTCGGGACGCGCGAAGCGCAGGTTCGCTTCGACATCGAGATGGGGAAACAGCGTCGGCTCCTGGGGAACCCACCCGAGGCTGCGCCGCCAGGTCGGGAGACGCCGGTCGGTGTCGGAGTCTTCGAGCCACGTGCCGCCAATCTTCACCCGGGCACGCCGGGCGGTGTGCAGGCCCAGGATGACTTCGAAGAGCGTGCTCTTGCCGGCGCCGCTCGGTCCGAAGAACACCGAAACGCGCTCCGGCCACGCAAGGGTGGCGTCGAGTTCGAAGCGTCCCCGCTGGAGGTTCACGGAAACGAGGTGGGGAGCGTCGCTCACGGGGGATCGCTCCGCAGCCAGCGCTCTCCGGCCCACATGGCGGCGAGACCGAGCGCGAAGGATACGGCCCCGAGCACGGCCGCCGCCGAGTTCTCGCCGAGCTGTACACGGGACCAGATTCCGAGGGCCAGGGTTTCCGTCCGTCCCGGAATGATGCCAGCGACGACGGCGGTTGCACCGAACTCGCCGATCGCGCGCGTGAAACAGAGCAGGGCGCCGTAGAGAACCCCCCGTTTGGCCAGGGGCAAGGTCACCCGGAAGAAGGTTGCCGAAGGAGAGAGTCCCAGAGACCGGGCGACCTGTTCATAACGCACGTCGACCGAAGCAAAGGCTTGTTCGCAGGCGCGCGTGGCAAGCGGGAATCCCACCACCGCCGCTGCCACGGCCGCCGCGCCGGCGGTGAAGACGAGGTCGATTCCGGTTGCCTCCCAGAGGGCGGAGAAGGGGCCGCGTCGACCGAGCAGCCAAAGCAGCCCGAGACCGACGGCCACCGGCGGGAGCACCATGGGCAAGGTGACGAGCGCCCGCACGAGCGACTTGCCCGGAAAGTCGTGTCGCACGAGAGACCAGGCGACCGCGACAGCGATCGGGACCACCGCAACCGTCGCGATTGCGCCGATCCACAAGGTAAGTCCGGCGATTCCGAAGACGTCTGCGTCGTTCACGGCGCTTCGAATCCGGCGGCTTCCAGGTGGCGGCGTGCGCGGTCTCCGGAGAGGAAGTCGAGGAAAGCATTCGCCGCCGGGTCGGCCTGGGTCAGTTGCGTCGCTGTGTAGACGATGGGCGGTTGCTCGGAACGCGGAACGGGGAAGGCGACCTTGGCTCCTCGGGTGGTTCGCGCGTCCGTTGCGTAGACCACTGCGGCGTCGGCATTGCCCGCCGACACGGCGGCCAGTGTCGCTCGGGCGTGCTCGGTCTGGACGACGCGCTCCTCGATCGCTGCGAGTAGCTCGCGCTCGGCGAGCCACTCGCGCGCGTAGCGCCCGACGGGAACGGCCGCCGCGGGCATCGCGATGCGGCGGATACCGGGGGAAAGCAGGTCGGTGGGCTCTTCGAGCGGCGTCTCGAGTTCCGGCGCGGCGACGACGACCAGACGGTTGCGGGCGAAATCGCGGGTGGATGCCGGGGCGGCCAGCCCCTCGGTCTCGAGGCGCTCCACGAGGGAGGGGTCCGCGGAGAGGAACACGTCCAGCGGGGCTCCCGCCCGGGCCTGGGCGGCCAACGTGCTCGATGCGCCGAAGGTGAGGAATACGGTGGTGCCCGGATTCTCGGCTTCGAATTCTCGGGCGATCGCGCTGAGGGGTTCGCGCAGGCTGACCGCCGCCGCGGCGACGAGTTCTGCCCCGTGGGCTCCGGGGGCGGAAAGGAGCAGGATTCCGGCGATCCAGGCGCGCAAGATTGTGCAATCTACCACTATCGGCAGGCGCGAACCCCGAAGGGGCCGGGAATCGTGCGGGGCGCCGGCGTTCGACGCGGAAAGCCATGGCCCTGGGCCACAGCCCATGCAAGGATAGGATGCCGATTCGGAGGTCCCTTGAGAACGCTCGTCTTGCTCGTCGCCGTTGCCATCGTGGGGGTCGTTGTGGCTGCGGCCCGGATCCCCGAGGGCGAGGTGGCGGAACTCGTCACATTCGATCGAAACGGCCGAGCCATCGAAACGGACCTCTGGATCGTGGAACTGGGGGGAGAGGCGTGGGTGCGCGCCCCGGGCGCGGACGCGAGCTGGCTCCAGCGAGTTCGCGACAACCCCACGGCCCACCTGGTGCGTGACGAAGGTCTCGTCAGTGTCCGCACCGTTTCGAGCGAGGACCCGGTGGTGCGAAGGGCCGTCAACCGCGCGATGCAGGCGCGGTACGGGCGGTTGGAGCGGGCCTATTCCTGGTTCCGCGATCCCGAGCGGACGGTTCCCGTGCAACTCGTGCCGGTTTCCACCGGGGCGCCTGGAGCGTAGAACGGCGGCTGGGCTAATTTGACCGGGTTCGGAGAAACGATGCACGGTGGAGATGCGGTTCGGTCCGCGAGACCGGCGCGCCGGCGCGGTGGATTCGTCTTGTATCTGGAGGGCGCTGGTGACCGGGGGATCCTGAACGGTTGGTGCCGGCGCATCCTCCCGGCTCACGCCAACGCGCTCTCGCGTTCCTCGGTCATTCTCGGCGGCAAGCGTCCGGCCCGGGCGGTTGAACACTTCCGCTCCCTGGGTGGTGCCTCGGGCGGGTGCAGCGGGCTTTGCGTACTGGACCGGGACGACGGCGAAGGTCTTCCCGGGGCCGAGGTAGACGAACCGGGCCTGGAGTTCTTTACCTGGGGCCGCCGGCACATCGAGAGCTATCTCCTCGTGCCCGATGCCATCCGTCGCGCGCTGCGCCTCCCCACTTCCGATACGCGGGTGGAACTCGCGCTGCGCGATCACCTGCCCGAGGAGGGAGATACCCGGGCATGGAATGAACTCGACGCCAAGCGCTTGTTCGCCCCGACGGGTCCCCTCGCGCGCGCCCTCGGGAAGGCGGTGCCGACACCGCGGGTGGCGCGTGCGACGCGGATCAACGAGTTGCACGGGGACGTGCACGCGTTCTTCGAACGCTTGCGCGTGGAGTTCGGCGTCGTGGACGTCGAGGTGGTGCGCTAGCTCGTCGTGAACCGTCCCGCCGCCTTGCGTTGCATGCTCGGTTTCCTCCTGGTGGTGCAGGTCGGCTGCGCCTCCGAACTCGTGGTGCGAGCGCCGGAAGCGGGACCCGCTTCCCGTCCTTCGCCGCTCGCGGAACTTGCCCCCCTCGCCGTTTCGATCGGACCCATGCAGGGAGTGCCCGATTCCGATGCCCCGATCGGAGAGCGGGGAGCGGCGCCGTTCCAGCCGGGTGGCCCCATCTACCTGACGGAACCCCCGGGTCGCGCACTTCGCCGGATGCTCGAGGCGACGTTGACGAGCGCGGGGCTCCGGGTGGTTCGCGAGAACGCCCAGGCTCACCTGGCGCCCCGTCTGCTGGAGTTCCGACTGGATGCGCCCCGGGATGGCGGCGCCTGGGTCGTCGCGGCGCGTGTGGGCCTTTCGCTTCGCGTCACGGGGCGTCCCGGCGGCCCAGACTGGGACGAGATGCGCGGCCGTTCGGAGCGGAGTCAACGCGTGCTCTGGCGCCCGGGGACGACGACCGTCGAGTCGGTGCTCGCGGGCTGCCTCGGGGAGCTGGCGACGGTTCTCTCGGACAGTGACGAACTGGCTGCGGCCCTCGCGGCCCATGCCGGGAAGCCCCGGTGAGGCAAGGGGAACGCCGCGACGCGGCCTCGGCGGGGCCGATCCGGTGGTGGTTCCGTTTTTCCGAACGTGTGGAAGACTAACGCGATGGATCCCAAGCTCGTCTACTGGACCGCAGCGCTTGTGAACATGAGCCTGGTGGTGTCGCTTGCCGTGGCGGGCGTCCGCATGCGGCGCCGCAACGAGATCGGGCTGCACCGCCGGTTGATGTTGACCGGGGGCGTGCTGGTCGTGCTGTTCCTGCTTTCCTACGCGGGAAAGCTGTTGTTCCTGGGGCGAGAGGACATGGCCTCCTGGAGCAGCGGGGCAGTGTGGGTGCTGCGCATCCACGAAGCCTTCGTTTTGACCATGCTGATTGCCGGAATCGTTGCGACGCGGCGGGGTCTCGCCATCGCCGCGACGCGCAATGTCACGGGAGATCCGTCCGATCCGCCGGCTGCGCCGGAACGGGCGCGCGGGCATCGTGTCGTCGGCTGGATCGCGGTCTGTGCCGCGGTCGCCGGGTTCTCGACGGCGGTTCTCGTTCTCTGGGGCATGTACCAGCGCGCCGGCGTCGTCTGAACATGCGCGCGATGCAACTCTCGCGGGCGGCGCCCGTGGAGGCGCAGCCGCTGCAGTTCGTCGAGTGTGCACCTCCGGTTCCGGGTCCTGGCGAGATCCGCGTCGAGGTCGAAGTCTGCGGGGTCTGCCGGACCGACCTGCACGTGGTGGAGGGAGACCTTCCGGCGCGTCGCGCGGGGATTATCCCCGGGCACCAGGTGGTCGGCCGGGTCGAAGCGCGGGGCGACGCCGCACGGCGTTTCCAGTTGGGGGATCGGGTGGGGATCGCCTGGCTGCGGCGTTCCTGCGGGAGGTGCCGGTTCTGCTTCCGCGGTGACGAAAATCTCTGTCTCACCCCCGAGTTCACGGGCTGGGACGCGGACGGCGGGTACGCGGAGCACGCCGTGATCGACGAGGATTTCGCGTATGCCCTGCCTGAGGGCGCCGAGCCACGCGCGGTTGCGCCCCTGCTCTGCGCCGGGATCATCGGTTTCCGCGCGTGGAAGGCGATCCGCGTGTCTCGGGGTGGACGGGTCGGGCTGTGGGGCTTCGGCGGGTCGGCGCACATCACCCTGCAGGTGGCGCTGCATTTCGGCTGCGAGGTCTACGTGTTTACCCGAGGTGGTGCCCACCGTGAACTCGCAGAGGAGTTGGGTGCCGCCTGGGTCGGAGACGGTTTCGAATCCCCCCCGCACCCCCTGGACGGAGCGATACTCTTCGCGCCGGCGGGCGAGCTGGTGCCGTCGGCGCTGGCTGCCCTCGACCGGGGCGGGTGCCTCGCGATTGCGGGCATTCACCTGTCGGGCGTACCGGCCCTGGATTACGAGGCGCACCTGTTCCAGGAGCGCTCGCTCTGCAGCGTCACGGCCAACACGCGCGACGACGGGCGGGAGTTGCTCGCCCTCGCCGCCGAGATTCCCCTGCGGTCGCACACGACGGTCTACCCGCTCGAGGCCGCGAACACCGCGCTTGCAGACCTGAAGCGTGGCGACGTGCGCGGAGCCGCTGTGCTCGAGGTCTCCGGCGAGTCGGCTAGGGGCGCAGGCCGCGAGACTTGGGCCCCGATTCCGTAGCCACGATGGCGAAGGCCCGTCGTGCCCAGTCGACGAGCAGGGGACGCGTTTCCCTCGGGTCGATCATCTCTTCAATGCCGAAGGCTTCCGCGGTGAGGAACGGGGAGCGCAGGCTCGCGAGGTTCTCTTCCAATTCCGCGCGAAGGGCATCCGGATCGCTCGAAGCTTCGATCCGACGCCGGTAGGCCGCCTCCACGCCGCCCTCGATGGGGAGCGAGCCCCACTCTCCCGAGGGCCAGGCGTAGCGGAGATTGAGCCGGTGGTGTGCGCCGTGTCCCGCGCCAGCGACGCCGAACACTTTGCGAATGATCACGGAGACCCAGGGCACGTCGGCCTGGTAGACGGCGGAGAGCGCCCGGACGCCGCGACGGATCGTGCCATTCCGCTCCGCCTGGACGCCGATCAGGAACCCGGGGTTATCCACGAAATTCGCGACGGGCAGGCGGAAGGTGTCGCAGAGGTCGACGAACCGGGTCATCTTTTCCGCGGCCGCCGCATCGATCGAGCCGGCGAGCTGGCGCGGGTCGTTGGCCATCACGCCGATCGGCACCCCGTCGAGCCGGGCCAGACCCGTGACAAGAGGCCGCCCGAAGTAGCGGCCGATTTCGAAGAAAGACCCGACGTCCAGGACGAGGGAGAGGAGCTTGCGCACGTCGTAGGGTTTGCGCCGGTCTCGGGGAACGATCGAGAGCAGCGCTTCTTCGCGCCGCTCGGGATCGTCCTCCGGCTCGAGGCGGGGCGGCGTTTCGAAAACCGAACTCGGTAGATAGGACAGGAAACGGCGCAGCTCGGCGAAGGCCTGGGCTTCACTCTCGACCTCGTTGTCCACTGCTCCGCTGCCGCGTGCGTGGATGTGCGAGCCGCCCAGGGTTTCCTTCTCCACTTCTTGTCCGAAGGCCCGGCGAACGACCGGGGGACCGGCGACGAAGAGTTGACTCGTGCCGCGAACCATCACCGAGAAGTGGGATGCCGCCACCCGCGCGGCGCCGAGTCCGGCCACGGGGCCCAGCGCCGCCGCGGCGACGGGAACGCGAGAGAGCAGCGCGACGGAGGTCTCCCAATCCGGATTGAAGGGCACGTAGGAGCGGCGCAACGTGGTGTTCAGCTTCACCGAGCCCCCACCGCCCGTGCCGTCGACCAGGCGCACCATGGGCAGGCGAAGGTCGTGGGCCGCTTTCTCGGCCCACCCCATCTTGTTGCCCACGGCGCCATCGGCTGCCCCGCCGCGGACGGTGAAATCGTCGGCTCCGACGACGACGGGTCGCCCTTCGATGCGGCCCCGACCGCAGACGAAGTTCGAGGGCGTCAGTTCCACGAGATTCCCGTCGTCATCGTACTCGGCGCGACCGGCGAGAGCGCCCGTTTCGTGGAACGAATCTGTGTCCAACAGGCGATCGATGCGTTCCCGAACGGGCAGCCGTCCCGCCTGGCGCGCCCGCTCGACACGCTCCTCCCCGCCCATGCGCAGCGCGAGCTGGCGTCGGCGTTCGATCTCCTCGAGCTCGGGCTTCCACGACATCGTCCCATCTTACACGCCCGCTTCGCTACGCTGCGCCCGCGTGAAGCTGCTGGCCCTGGACTTCGATGGCGTGATCTCCGACAGCGCACCGGAGGCCTTCGTCGTTGCGCTCCGGACGTTCTGCGCCCTGCATCCAGAGACTGCGCTGTTTGGCGCTGCCGAGCGCTTGTTGCGGGGAGACGCGTCGCCGTTTCCGGACGCAGTGGTTGCGCACCCCCTCTACGCACCCTTTCTGGAGTCGATGCCCCTCGGAAACCGCGCCGAGGACTACGCGGTGGTGCTGATGGCGATCGAGTCCGGCACAGTTCTCGAAGACCAGCGGGCCTACGATCTGTACAAGGCCGCTCGCGACCCCGCCGGTTTGCGCACGTTCCACCGCAGGTTCTACGCAATGCGGACCGCGATGGCCGACGCGGACCCCGCGGCCTGGCAGCGCCTGATGGGCGCCTACCCGGGTGTCCCCGAGTGGCTTCGCCGGCGAGCCGGCGATGCGGTGCTGGCGATCGCAACAGCGAAAGACCGCGGGTCCGTCGGGCGACTGCTTCGCATCTACGGGATCGAAGACCTGTTTCCCGAAGATCGCGTGCTGGACAAGGACACCGGCGTGAGCAAATGCGCGCACCTGGAGCACTTGCAGGGGCGTTTTGGCTTCGAAATGCGGGATATGACCTTCGTCGATGACAAAGTGAGCCACCTGGAGGCAGTCCAGCGCCTGGGGGTGCGCTGCGCCCTGGCCGGCTGGGGATACAACGGCAGCCGAGAGTCCGAGCGCGCTCGCGAACTCGGCTGTCTCGTGCTGGCGCTCGACGACGCTGACGCGCTCTTGTTCGACGCTGGCTGAGGCGCGCGGTTCTCGGATCCGTTGCGCCGTCGGCTATCCTGTGAGGATGGAAGGCGCCCTCCGGATGCACGCGGAACGCACCCCGAACCCCGAGAGCGTGAAGTGGGTTCTGGGGCGCTCCGTGATGGAAGGCGGGGTCACGGTTCACTTCGATGCACCTCCGGGCGAGGACGTTTCGCCCCTGGCCGAGCGCCTCTTTTCCGTGGACGGCGTCACCGGTGTATTTCTTGCGGCGAACTTCGTGACCGTCACCAAGCGCGCCGATGTCACGTGGACGGAGCTCGCGGAGCCCGTGGCCGCGGCGATTCGCGAGGGAGCGCGGTCCCCGGTGGGACCCGCCTTCGAGCCCCCCGCGCCCGAGGCCGACGAGGCATTGGCCGGCCGCATCCGACGCGTGATCGACGAAGAAGTGCGGCCGGCGGTTGCGCGAGACGGTGGGGATGTGACGTTCCTCGGGTTCCGGGACGGGGTGGTCGAAATTGCATTCCGCGGTGCGTGCAGCGGGTGCCCGAGTTCGGGGGCGACACTCGAGCACGGGATCGAAGCGCGCATTCGAGAACGGGTTCCCGAGGTCCGGGGGGTTGTCGCGCGCTGAGCGACACCGTACCCTCCCGGCGTCCGTCAACCCCTCAATATTGTTGCGGTTTGCTGAGCGCTCCGGCTCGTCGGAGGGAGGGGGGACTTCCTGTCGCTTCCGCGGAAAGCAGACCCCGGTCGGGGTCGGCGCCACTGGCGCCGCGACCAGGCGCGCCGTCGGCGCGGCAGGCTTTCCGGTCGCGGCCGAGTCACGGTGGCGGCGTTGCTCGCCGGGTGCGGTGCCGCGAGCCTCGTGGTGGCGGTTTGGTTCGGCCGGGGCGACGCAGGCCACGGCCGGGCCCTTGAACAGCCGCCCCCGGTCGCCGCGCCGCCGCCGGGTGTGCCGGCAGCGCTCTTCGCGGATCTTCCCGTTACGCGCGACGTGTTGGAACTCGAGGCCTTTCAACCCCCCGGTGTCGACGCGGGGCGGGTGGGAGAAACCGGGGTTCGTGGCCGGGTGTACGAGAGCGTCGAGTGGGCCGGACCGGAACTCGAAGGCCCCTTGCGCGTCGAGTACACCCTCGACGCCACCCTGACCCGGGAGGCGCACCGGGCGCTCCGGAACGGCCGGGTCGAGATGGGTCATATCGTCGTGATGGACCCCAACAGCGGCCGCCTGCTTGCCTACGCGTCGACCGACCTGGAGGCGTTTCCGCCGACGCGCACCTATCCCGCCGCTTCCCTGGTCAAGATCGTCACTGCCGCCGCCGCCCTCGAGTCCGCGCCCGACAAGGCGAAGCTGCCCTGCCGTTACCGCGGCAGCGCCTATCGCTTGACTCCGGCGCGGATCGATCCACCGCGGCAGGGGCACACCGTCTCGTTGCGGCGAGCGATGGCGTCCTCCAACAACCAGTGCTTCGCCCAGCTGGCAGTTCACGCCGTGGGCGGGGGGCCGCTGCTGGCCATGGTGGAGCGCTTCGGCTGGCTCTCCGCGCCCGCGCCGGCCCACGCGGCGGGCCGCGCGGACGTCGGTGAGGACCGTTTCGCCCTGGGACGCTTCGGCGCCGGGCTTGCGGGCGCCGAGATTACGCCGCTGCATGCCGTCCAACTCGCCGCAGCGCTCGCCCACGGGGAACTCCGGGCGCCGCTCTGGATCGAGCGCGTCGTCGACGGGCAGGGGCGCGAACTCCTGCTCCCAGCGGTGCAGGCGCCGCGCCAGGCCATGGACCCGGACACTGCGGCGCAACTGCGCGAGATGCTCGTGGACACCACCACCCGGGGAACGGCGCGGAGCGCTTTCCGGCGTCGGAACGGTCGCCCGATGGTTGGCGACGTGAAGATTGCCGGGAAGACCGGGAGCCTCACGGGCCGGGACCCGGCGGGGAAGTACGAGTGGTTCGTGGGCGTGGCGCCGGCCGATGCGCCTGCGCTCGCTGTCGCCACGGTGGTGGTGCACGGGGACCTGTATTGGCGCGGGGGGGCGCAGCTGGCCGCCGACATGCTGCGCCGGGCGTTCTGCCCCGAAGGACGTTGCCGCCCCGAGAACGCGGCGCGCTGGTTGCGGTCGAGCGCTTCGGCGACGGCGGTCCGGTCGCGCGACGAGCCGCCGGAGAGCTGAGCCGCTCGCGGGCGCTGCCCGGTCAAAGCGAAACTCATGGTACCGTATCCGGGTGGCGGCAGAACTCGCCCTGGGCGGTCTCGGATATGTCGGCGTCGCGGCGCCCGACCCCGAGGCCTGGCGTGAGTTCGCCCGCGACGTGTGTGGGCTCGCGTTGGCGCCGACCCCGGCTGCGTGCGAGGGTGCGCTGTTCTTCCGGATGGACGACCAGGCGTGGCGGCTCGCGGTCCACCCCGGGGAAGCCGCCGGCCTGCGCTATCTCGGCTTCGAAGCCCTGGACCCCGCGGCCCTGGCCGGTGCGATGTCGGAGTGGGCGAAACGCGGCGTCGCCGTTCGCGAAGGGACCCGGGAGGAGTGCGCGGCCCGCTGCGTCGAAATGCTCGCCGTGCTTCGCGATCCAGCCGGCCACCGCATCGAAATCTTCTCCGGCCCCGCGCGCGGCGAGACGTTCCGCTCGGAGCACGGATCCCGTTTCGTGACTGGCGAATTGGGGATGGGGCACGTCGTCCTCTACGTGCCGGACCTCGAGCCGGCGCTCGACTTCTACCGAGACGTGCTCGGCTTCCGCCGGAGCGACTACCTGAATTTCGGTCCAGACACGGGGATTCACTTTCTCCGGTGCACGCCGCGCCACCACACGGTTGCACTCCTGCGTCTCGGAGATTTCAGCGGGTTGCAGCACCTGATGTTCGAAACCAAATCCCTGGACGACGTCGGGCGCGCTCTCGACCGTGCCCAGGCGGACCAGCGGACGATCACCTCCTCGCTCGGTCGTCACCGAAACGACGGTGTCGTCTCCTTCTACATGGAAGGTCCCTCGGGCTTCGACGTGGAGATCGGCTGGGATGGCTGCCTGGTGGGCGAGGACTGGGTGGACAGGGAGTTGACGGGCGGTGACGTCTGGGGCCACCAGGGGCTCGGCGCCGCCATCCAACGCGAAGAGGACTGAGCGCTCACCCGGCGGGAGCCACGGGCACGCAGCGGTAGCCGTGGAGGAACTCGCTGTAGGCGCGGGATGCTCCGTTCGTGTCGACCGCGTACTCCGGTGCAGCGGCCAGGAGCGCCTCGAGGATCAGTCTCCCCTCGAGGTTTCCGAGGTGCTCTCCAATGCACTTGTGGATGCCGTGGCCGTAGGACAGGCTGCGCCTGGGGCGGCGTGTGATGTCGAACTCGTCGGCGCGTTCGAACTCGCGCTCGTCGCGGTTTCCAGACGCCCAGAGAAACATGACGCCCTGGCCGCTGTGCAGGTGTTGCCCGCCGAGTTCCACGTCGCGGGCGACGAAGCGGCCCAGCAGGTTCGTGGGCTGGTCGTAACGCAGGGACTCGGTGAACGCATCCGTCACCAGAGAGGGATCCGCGACGGCGCGCCGACGCTGATCCGGGTGTTGCCACAGGTAGTAGGCCGTGTTCGCCACGGCGAGTGGCACCACCTCCGCTCCCGTCACCAGCATGGTGAACGCCATGGCCGCGATCATCGAGTGGGTCGGCGCGCGGCCTTCCACCTCGGCCCGCAACATGGCTGCGATGTGGTCTTCGCCCCCGGTATCGCCGCGCTTCGCCCGTTCCGCGACGATTTCCATGAGCCGAGTCAGCAGTCGGGTCCGCGCTTCCTCGCCATCCGGCGAGGTCCCCACCTGTCCGGGCTGTCTTCGGAAGAGCGTGTCCACGAGGGTGCGCAGGGGCAGTGCCTCCTCGGAAGGAAGCCCAATCAGTTCGCCGATCACCCGCGTGGCGACCGGGTCCGCGAGGTCTGCGTACACGTCGAACGATTCGCCCGCGAGCAATGGCTCCAGCGTCTCCTTCACGATGGCGCGAATCCGCGGCTCCATCTCCGAGACGCGTCGCTTCGTGTAGGGCGGCACGAGCAGTCGCCGGTAGTCGCGCTGCCGGGGCATGTCGAGCATCGAGAACACGGGCTCGGGAGGCGGCGGCGCCTTGAGCAGGACCATTTCGGGAGTGACGCCGCGTTCCGCCGTGAACACGTCGTTTTTCGTGCTGTTCCAGATGTCTTCGAAGCGGGAAAGGAACCAGGTGTCGTAGGTTTCGCTGTAGAAGACGGGCTGCTCCGCACGGAGCCGGGCATAGAAGGGCCATGGATTCCGCATGACCGCGTCTGAAAACGGGTCGTAGCCGATCACTTCAGCCCTGGCCGACCTCGATCATGTTGCCGTCCGGGTCGGTGACCTGGCAGACGAAACGGCCGGGACGCAGCTCGAACGGCTCGAGGACGACGTGGCCGCCGGCTTCCCGTGTCGTGCGCGCAGCGGCTGCAATGTCTTCGACTTCCAGCGTGAGGTATCGCAACCCCGCACGCCCGGACCAGGAGGGCGCGCGATCGGGCTCCGGCGGTGTCTCGGGGACCAGGATGCGGAGCACGCTCTCGCCGCACGCGAGTTTGTGGATGGTCCCCACGCCTGGGATTTCGAGACCTGGAAGTGGGGTAAAGCCGAACACCGTGCCGTAGTAGCGGAGCAGGGGGTCGGCGTCGGCGGTGACGATGCCCACGTCGATCGCCGGTTTGGCCATGCGCGCTCCCATCGGTCCCTCCCGAGGCGTTTCCGCTTGACGCCCGCTTGAAAAACGGTACCAAGGGTATCGAATTTGATGGAGCCCTGCGATGGATTCCGTGTCTCCGGGGCCCGGGCGACCGCGCGACCCGGCCGCCGAGCGGGCCATCATCGCCGCCACCCTCGAACTGCTGGCCGAGGCTGGCTACGAGGGGGTGCGGGTGGCCCAGGTCGCGCGACGCGCGGGCGTGAGCAAGGCCACGATGTACCGGCGCTGGCCGACCAAGACCCAACTCGTCGTCGCGGCGCTTCGGACGACGCCGCCCCTGCAGCCCGTGGACACCGGCAGCCTCGCCGACGATCTGGAGGCGCTCCTGGTCCAGTTCCTCGCCATCGTCGATGCGACACCCCTCGCCGGGGTGCTGGCGGCGCTCGCGGCGGAGCGGCGGCGCGACCCGGACCTTGCGCGGGTCTTGGATCCCTTCGTTCGCGAGCGAACCCGGCCCCTGGTCGAATCCATGCAGCGCGCTGTCGCACGCGGAGAGATCCCGCCCACCGTCGACCTCGACCTCGCCGCATCGCTCGCGGGCGGGCCGATTCTCACCCGGGTGTTGTTCGGTGGGGCCACCGACCCCGACGTGGTGCGGTCCCTGGTGGGTCTGGTGGTCCGCGCCCTCCAAGGTTCCCGAGCGGGCCACGGGCCGTGCTAGGATGCGCCGCTCGTTCAGGAAGGAACCATGGCACGCAGCAAGAACAAGCAGAAGCGTCAGCGGCACCAGCACAAGCTGCGCCGGCGTCGGCGTCTCGCGCGGAAGAAGCAGCAGCGGGAATCCGGTTCCTAGGGCGGCACCCGCTTTTCAGTCTGGGAGGATCTCGGCGATGACGCTGCCCATGGCGGCGGCTTCGCCCTGGTGGAGTGACTCCACGGCCGGCAGGCTCGCGACCAGCTTGTCGAGCTTCTCGGCGACCGCCGCCTCGAGCGCGTCGAACCGGAAGAACAACCCGTCGTCGCCGTCGTCCCGTGCCGCGGTGGCCCAGGTGCGGACCGGGCTTTCGTGGGCCGACGCGTAGAGCGCCAGGTGAAGCCGGTCGCCGAGTTCGAGGCCGGCGGCGCGTTCGATGCGCACCCCGCCCATGGAGAGATCGCGCGCGATCAGGACGCGCATCGCGTGGTCACCGACGGCAGCGACTCGTCCCGGGTAGGCAGCGCGCGGGTCGATGCGGCGCCCGGAAGGCGTGGCGCGTCTCGAGTCGGAGGACGCAGCAGCAGCTGGAGAGTCCGGCATCGCCGCCGGCCCGTCCCCGGGCGAGAGCTGCACGTCGACATCGACACGCACTCCCTGGGCGACCACGCCGGAGCTGGTTTCCGGCGGTGCGAGGGTCGCGGCTCCCGTGTCCGTCCCGTCGTTCCCCGCGTTCAGTGTTGCCGGCCCGCGGGCGCGTTCGCCGACGATCCACTCCAGCTCGCTCCGCACGTCTGCTGCGAGGTCGTCTTCGAAGGCAATGGCAGCGCTGTAGGGCCCGTCCGGTCCCAGGTTTTCGTCGAGTAGGATCCGCACCACCGTACCGTGTACGACGACCGGTTTCGTGTCCCCGGCGCGCGGCGGGATCTTGACCTGCACGCGCCGCCCGATGGGAATCGACCGCTGGGAAAGCAGGCGACAGCCCCCGGTTGAAAGATCGGCCAGCACGACCCGACGCGGCAGCAGCCCGGCACGGAAGGAGACGTGGAGTCCGACCGGAACGCGCTCCTCGTTACGCCGTTCGTCTCCCGCGTACAGACAGCGGATCAGCAGCAGGCGCAGCGCTTCGGGGTGCACGGGGCGCCGCACGAGGTAGTCGAAACCGACCTTGCGCAGACGTGCGCGCAGCGTGGTGGAATCTTCCGCGACGACCACGATGCGAAGCACCCGCTCGGTGCCGGTCAAGTCCACTGCGGCAGCGTGCCGCGGAGTCGTGACCAGCAGCCGCCCCGGCGGCGACGTGTGCTCGGACACGGCCCCGCCGCGAATGCGCCCGTAAGGGGTCTCCAGGCTGTCGAGGATTTCCTGGACGTCGTCCAGTTCGCCGTCATCGAGGAGGAGGACTTCGGGCGGCCCCGCCATGGACGCTCCTTGCCCCCGTCGGAGGGCCTCCCTACGGGTCGTCCGAACCGGGCTCCACCTGTAGGCCCCCGCGGGGGGTAGGGGGCCAGCCAAACCGGAGGCAGAACCCGGCCACGGCGAGGCCCGCAACCACCCCGACCCACCCCGGTCCGGCGAGTCCGGGCCACAGGGCTGCGACGCCGACGGCGACGACGTTGTTGGCGCCGTGGCACAGGATCGCGGGACGGGTGCTGTCCGCAATCACGGCCACGGCGCCCAGGTACAGGCCCAGGAGTCCCGCGGCGAGCCCGTGTACGGGGTTGCCGTGCAGGGCTCCGAACAGGAGGGCGGCGATCGACACGGCCGCGACCGGGCCGAGGAGCGGCTGGAGGCCACGCTGGACCAGGCCGCGGCACAGGAGTTCTTCGCCGATCGCCGGGGCGATTCCGATCGCCGCGATGGCGAGTACGAGGTCGGCGCCCCGAGCGCCTGCGAGGCGCGCCTCGAGGTCGGGCAGGGGCGATTCCGCGCGCCACTGGGTGATTTCCAGGAGGCCGTCGAGTGCAAAGGACAGAGCGAGCGTTCCGACCACGAGGGCGACGGTGCGCGCGCCGTGCAGGTGACCAGGTCCCAGGCCGAGCCGTGCGGCGACCGGGCCTCCGGAGAACGACGCACCCGCGACGGCGAGGGCGCCGAGAAAGAGCTCGATCCCGAGGGAGCCCAGCCCGAGTGCGCGGAGGCTCGGCGCACCGCCCAGGCCGGCGGCGTAGAGGGCGATTCCGGTGGCGGCGGCGGCCGCGCAGATCGCGATCGACCGCACCGCGCGCCGCTCCGACTCGGTCGATCCTCGTCGGGAAGACATCGCGCTCGCCAGCATAGGGTCCGTCGCCGGGTCTTCCTAGCCTGCTACCCTTTGCCTTGGTGGCGTCCTCCCTCGAATCCTCCCTGTTGATCGCCATGCCCCAACTTCGGGACCCGAACTTTCGGCGTACCGTAGTCATGCTCGTGCACCACGACGAGGACGGGACCTTCGGCGTGGTGCTCAACCGCGGTACGGAACTGAGTGCCGTCGGTCTCTGCGCCTCCCTCGACCTCGACTGGGGCGGCCCCCCGGCGAAGCCGATCGGGTGGGGCGGCCCGGTCCAACCGCAGACGGGCTGGCTCGTCTTCGACTCCGAAATTCCCGTGGCGGATGGCGAGGACGTCAAGCAGGTGGGCGAGGGCATTCGCTTCGCCGGATCGCTCGATGTCCTGCGCCAGGTGGTCAGCCGCCCGCCGCCCGATCTTCACCTGCTCCTCGGCTACGCCGGCTGGGGCCCGGGACAACTCGAAGCGGAACTCTCGGAGGGGGCCTGGCTGATCGCTCCGTTGACGCGCGATGTCGTGTTCGAGGTGAACCCTTCGGTGATGTGGAACCACGTGTTGCACAGCATGGGGATCGACCCCTCGACCCTGATTCCCAGCCGCGGCGTTCACTGAGCCTCCCAGGGGAGCCAGGGACGCCTTGGCGCGGGTTACAATCACTCACGTGCGCCCGTAGGGAGTTGGCCCAATGAGTACATCCCCGACCGCCGCTGACGAGAGGCTCGTTTTCTCGGAGGCCGAGCTACTGCAGAGCGGCGACTATGACGCACCGCTGGTTGCAGGAGAGGTTCGCTGTCACGGCGGCTTCGACGCAGACGGCCGATATCGATCACCGCGAACCCTGCACCGGGCCCCTGCGATCCGGGCCTGGCAGGCGCGCCTTCGCGATGAAGGTGCCGACCTGGTCGAACTCTCCCCGGCCTTGATGCCGCCCCAGTATCCCAATCTGGAACAGGCCAAGCTCCTGCTCCGGGAGGGCGTGCGTGAACCGATCGTGCGTGCGCTGACGTTGATTTCGATCATCGAGGGTTTCGGTGCGATCATTCGCGACGTAGAAGTCCCGGACCTGCGTGCGCTCGTCGTGGAGCCGATCGATGGCACTGCCCTCGCTCACCTGGACGGGGGGCTGTTCGAAGCCCACGCCCGAGACGAGTCCGGGTACCGGGACGAGGGCGGTCACAAGCAGATGTGGGAGGCCGCCCGGGACCTCGCGCTGGAAAACCCCAAGGTGCCGGGCGACGTCTTGCTGCGCTTGATGGGGCGCCGGGGGGGGACGCGCAGCCGCGAACGCGCGTTTCCCCAGATCGACGAGAAACTCGAGCGGCTGCTCTCGACGATGGCGCAGGTCTTCGTCGTCGAAGTCTTCGCGAACGGGACGTTCGACTGGGGCGAGCAGCTCTTGTCGGACCCGGAAGTTTCGGCGGCGCCAGAGGAAGCGGCCGCGATGGTGCGTCACGTGCGCGCCGACGAGTCGCCCCATGTCGAGTACCTGCGCACGGCACTCACCGAAGTACGATCGCGCACACTGCGTGCCGTGGATGGCGGCGAGTTTTCCGGGCGGACCGTCGTCGATGGACTGCTGCACCGGGTTCTGCACACGTTGACTACCGAGCGTCCCCAGGAGCAGCGGAACGATGCACGCGAGGGGCTGGCCCGCGCCCTCGAGAACGCACGGCGCCCGGCCGAGGTGCACGAGCGGTTCGATGCCCTCGAGTCAGTCTGGCAACCGCCGAGCCGGACCGGTTTCGAGTCCATCGCGCCGAGCGCCTGATGCACCCGGTCACGAGAATCCGCCGCTCGTTGCGGGTGGGAGCCACCGCCGCCTCGGTCTGGGCCCTGTATCGGTTTCCGGCCTACGCGCGCCGCCTGGCCCGCCGGCCCTCGCCGGCGGACCGCACCCGGACCCACGAACGCGCGGCGCGGCTCGTGTTGTCCACCGCCCTCTCGATGCGCGGTGTGATCATCAAGCTATGCCAGGCGGTCGCAACGCGTTCCGACGTGTTTCCGCCCGCCTTCATCGACACACTGAAGCAGTGCCACGACGCAGTGCCCCCCAAGGACTGGGAGACCGTGTCGTCGGCGGTGGAGCGCGAACTCGGCAAGCCCCTCGATGCGGTCTTCAGCGAGTTCGAGCGCGTGCCCCTGGCGTCGGCGTCCCTCGCCCAGGTGCATCGCGCGCGGTTGCAGGATGGACGCGCTGTGGCGGTGAAGGTCCAATACCCGGACATCGAAGACATCGTGCGCACGGATCTTGCGAACATGCACCGGGTCTGCTCCGTCTACGAGCGGTTCGACTCCCAGCCCCTCGAGTTGTTGCCGCTGCTCAGTGAACTCACCCGTCACATCGGCTTCGAACTCGACTTCCGGCGGGAAGCCGACAGTGCGGACCACATCCGACGACTATTCCAGGACGACCGCAAGGTGGTCGTACCCGAGGTCTACCGCGAGTGGTCCACTTCTCGGATCCTCGTCATGGAACTGGTCGATGGGATCCGTGTCAGCGACAAGGCGGCGCTCGAAGCCGCCGGCTTGGATCCGGCTCGTGTGGTTCAGGACCTGATGCATGTTTTCGTCCGCATGATCATGGGAGAGGGTTTCTTCCAGGCCGACCCGCACCCCGGAAACATCTTCGTGCGCCCGAACGGCCAGCTCGTCCTGATGGATTTCGGACTCTGCAAGGAACTTCCCGAAGGTTTCGGCCTCGGACTTTTCGAACTCATGTTCTCGATGATGACGCTCAACCGGGCCGCGATGATCCGTGCGTTCGAAGAGCTGGGTTTCGAGACGAAGACCGGCTCATCGGACACGTTCGTCACGATTGCCGAGAGGATGGTTTCTCGGAGCGATAAGGGTCGTTTCGAGGGCGAGTTCACCGAGGAGATGACAGACGAACTCTTCGAGGCGATCCGGGAGAACCCCGTGGTGCGCGTTCCGTCGGACTTCGTCCTCGTGGGCCGTGCCTTCGGCCTGCTCTCGGGGATCGCCCATACGTTGGGCCACCGAGCGAACGTGCTCGAAGCGATGGGTGCGAGCACCGGCTAGGCGCCGGGCGAGCCGCGCGGGGGAAAGGTGTCCGAGCAGAGGACGTCGATGGCGGACCCGGTTCGTCGGGTGGTGAGCGGCGCCAAGCCCGGAACCGGACACTTCGAGGAGTTCCTGGCCAACCCCGCGCGTTTCATGCTGCGCGCCTGGGAAGAGTGTGGCGAAGTGGCCGAGTTCGATCTCGGGGGCAGCACGAACGTGCTCCTGGTCGGCCCGGCCGCCCACGAGGCGGTATTCCGCGCGCCCGACGAGCAGCTCTCCCCGTCCGAGCCCTACGCGTACATGGTCCCCGTCTTCGGCGAGGGCATCCAGTTTGGAGCGCCCGTCGCTGTCGAGCGCCAGCAGGTGAAGATGCAGTCCAATGCCCTGACGCCGCGGCTCATGAGGGGGTACGCCGAAATCGTCGCAGGGGAAGTGGAGCGCCGGATCGCCGACTGGGGCGATGCCGGCGAAAAGGACTTCTACGACGAGTTCAAGGAACTGGTTCTCCGGACGTCGACGCACTGCCTGATGGGACCGGAATTCCGTTCGAAGTTGACGGGGGAGTTCGGGGCGCTCTTCCACGACCTGGAGATGGCGGTGTCGCCGGCGTCGATCCTGGACCCCTACGGCCAGGAGGAGGTTTTCGCTCGCCGCGATGCCGCGCGCCGTCGGCTCTCCGAGATCATCACCGAGGTGGTTCGGGAGCGACGTTCGGGCGCCGGGGAGCACCCCGATATGCTCCAGTCCTTCCTGCGGGCGACCTACACCGACGGCAGACCGCTCAGCGAAGACGAAATCGTGGGGATGGTGATATGGATCATGTTCGCGGGTCACCACACGAGTTCGAACACCTCGACCTGGACCCTCGTGGAACTTGCCCGCCACCCGGATCATGCTGAGAAGATTGCGAGAGAGGTCGAGGGAATCTTTGCGGGGGGAGACGAGCTCAGCTTCGCAGCGCTGCGTGAGATTCCGCGACTGGAACGGTTTCTCTTTGAAGTGTTGCGCCTTCACCCGCCGCTGGTGACCTTGATGCGGCTGGTGAAGCGCGACTTCGACTTCCGCGGTCTCACGATTCCGGCGGGCGAAACCGTTGTTGTCTCTCCCTACGTGGCCCATCGGATGCCGGATCTCTACCCGGAGCCCGAGTGCTTCGACCCCGACCGGTCCTTCCCGGACGACGTATTTGCCTACATCCCGTTCGGCGGCGGTCGTCGGAAGTGCGTCGGAAATGCCTTTGCCCTGCTCCAGGTGAAGGCCGTCTTCTGCGCGCTGCTCCAGCGCTACGAGTTCGAGCTGGTCGACCCCGCCGATAGCTACCGCGAGGCGATGCCGTCGCTCATTCTCCGGACGACCGAGCCGTGCCGGCTGCGGTACCGCCGCCGTTCGTGAGCCCCCCCGTGCGGATCGTCGTCGACCTCGAACTCTGCCAGGGCCACGCCGTGTGCCAGGAGGAGGCTCCCACGGTGTTTCGCGTGCGGGAGCGTGCGGGGGGTTATGCCCGTGTGGAACTCCTCCAGGCCGAGCCTCCCGACGTGCTGCGGGCGCAAGTCCTGGCTGCGGTCCGGTATTGCCCCAACCGCGTCCTGTCCATCCTGGAAGAAAAGTGATCCCCGAGGGGAAGGCTCACGGCGTGTCGCCATCCTGCCGATGGGCCGTAGATGCAGAGGGGATCACACGATCGCCCGGGCGCGCCCGGCGGCGCGCTGCGGACGGTTCCGAGCTTCGGCGAGGTGCTTCCCCAGGTCGCGACACATTTCGACCTCGTGGGCGCCCTCGGCGTCGTCGCCGTAGACGCCTCCCGGCTTTCGGTGATCGAACAGCAATACGGGGTCGAGGCCCACCAGCGTGCGATGTCCGACCTGGTTGCGCTGGTCCAGGACCTCATCGGCGCGCGCCTGTCGGTCAACGACCTCGTGGTGCTGGGAGAGACCGGGCGCAAGGAGGTCCTGATCATCGTCTTCCGGGAGTCGACGGAAGCCGAGTTCTACAAGCGCGAGCTCCCCGAACTCCAGCGGGCGCTGGTGGAGGGCCTGGGCCGCCGAGGGGGTCGCGTCGGGTATCCGTACCTGAAGCACGCGCCGCCGCTCCAGATCGGTTCCGGCGCCGCGCTGCGGAACCCCACGATTGGCGTGGATTCCCAGGTGAGCGCCGCGCTGAGCGAGGCACGCGACGAGGCACGACTCGCGGCACGGATCGCCGCCCGCCGGCGTCGGCAACAAGTGTTCGAACTCGTTCTCGACGGTCGGGTCCACTCGGTATACGAACCCATCGTCGAGGTCACCACCCGGACGGTGTTCGGGTACGAGGCCCTGGCGCGGGGGCCCGAGGGCACAGATCTCCACTCGCCCGCAGCCCTGTTCGCCACGGCATCCGAACAGGACCTGCTCTTCCAGCTCGACTGCCTGTGCCGGCAGAGCGGCTTGGATGGAGCCCGCGATCTGCCCGGCGGTGCCATGCTTTTCCTCAATGTGCGCCCGACGACGATCCACGACCCCAACTTCCGTGCGGAGGCGCTCGGTCGGACCCTGGAGGCGTGCCGTCTCCGTCCCTCCGACGTCGTGTTCGAGATCTCGGAGCAGGAATCCATCGGAAACTTCGACATCTTCCGGGAGGTGCGGGACTACTACCGGAAGCTCGGGTTTCGGATCGCCCTTGACGACACCGGGGCGGGCTACGCGAGCCTCGAGGCCGTGATGGAACTCTCCCCCGACTTCATCAAGGTCGATCGTGCCTTCATCTCCGGAATCGACGAGGACCCGGCCCGGCAAGAGCTGCTGCGGGCCCTCCGCTCCGTCTCCGAACAGATCAATGCCCGGATCATTGCCGAAGGCCTCGATACCCTCGAAGAACTCGAGACCCTGGGGCGCCTCGGCATCCCCTACGGCCAAGGCTGGCTCTTCGGCAAGCCCCATCCGCTCCGCTCCGATCTCTGACGCGCCGGTGACCCACCGACGGTAGACTCTCGACCCCGAAGCACGGCCGAAGCCGGCGGGTTCGGAAGTGGAGGAGAAGCGACGGTGGGCGGACTTTTCGATGTGTCTGGAAAGGTCGTGTTGGTGACCGGGGGGTCGCGCGGGATCGGCGAGATGATCGCTCGTGGCTTCGTCGAGCAGGGCGCCAAGGTCTACATCTCTTCTCGCAAGGCGGAAGTCTGCGAGGAGGTTGCCGAGGCGCTGTCGGCCGAGGGTACCTGTATTTCCCTCCCGGCCGATCTCTCGACAGAAGCCGAGTGTCGACGCCTCGCGTCCGAGTTCGCCGAACGCGAGCCGGCCCTTCACGTCCTGGTGAACAACGCGGGGGCGAACTGGGGCGCGCCGCTCGACGAGTACCCGGACGCGGCCTGGGACAAGGTGCTCGCGCTCAACGTCAAGTCGATTTTCCACCTGACCCGAGCGCTCGTGCCGCAACTCGAGAGCGCATCGACCGAGGAGGACCCCGCCCGGGTCCTGAACATCGGATCGATCGATGGCCTCCAGGTGCCCTTGCTCGAGACCTACGCCTATTCGAGCAGCAAGGCGGCGGTGCACCAGCTGACGCGGGTGTTGGCGAAGCGACTGGCCCCCAGCATCACGGTGAACGCCATCGCTCCCGGGCCGTTCGAGAGCAAGATGATGGCGGCCACGTTGGATCGTTTTGGCGACTCCATTGCAGCGGGGTGCCCCATGAAGCGCATCGGGCGCCCCGATGACATGGCCGGGGCTGCGATCTATCTCGCCTCTCGGGCGGGCGCCTACGTGACGGGAGCCGTGATCCCGGTTGACGGCGGGATCTGGACCACGCATTGAGGCGCCTGGCGGCACGGCTGCTGCTCGCCGTCTTCTCGGTGGGCGTCGTCCTGGCCGCGGCCGAAATGCTGCTGCGTTGGCGCTCTCCGGACTCCGAGGCGTTCGGAGCGGCGGAGGAACTGCCCTGGATTCGCGAAGGTGCGGCCCGGGGCCAGCTCTTCACCGTGGATCCCCGTTTCGGTTTTCGCCCAAGGCTCGGCAACGAGGTCTACGACGAGTACGGCGTCCAGCGCAACGAGTACGCGTTGGAGAAACCTGCGGGGAAGGAGCGGGTGCTCTTCCTCGGTGACTCCGTGACGGCGCGTCGAGCCCTCGTGGACGCGATTGCGGAGGTTTACGGCGAGGACCAGTTCGAATACTGGAACGCCGGTGTCGAGTCGTTCAATACCGTGCAAGAGGTTGCGTACTACTTCGACTACAACGCGGCAGTGGATCCGGACCACGTTGTGCTCACGTTCCATCTCAACGACTACGAGACCACCCCGATCGCGTTCGAGGACGAGGCCGGCCGCGTCGTGGTCTTTGCGCCCAACCAGCCCACGCGGCGCATCTCTCCGTGGCTTTTCGAACATTCGCGCCTGTATCGCCTATGGCTCGGTCGCCTGGCCTCGCCGGACGGCGATTTCCCCGCCGTGGCAGCAGAGGTCCACGAGAGCCTGCGTGCGCTCCGGGATGCCCTCCGCGAGGAGGGAGTTCGCCTCACGGTGCTCGTGCTTCCCCTGATGCAGCGCCCCGGAAAGTGGCGGCCGCAGGAGCGGCTCGCGCGTCTTCGCGTGCTCCAGTTCCTGGACCGGGAAGGGATCCGCCACTACGACCTGCTGCCGCCCTTGGAGCAGGCACTCGAAGAAGGGGTGCCCTTCCAGGAGCGTCGCGGCGACGTCTGGCACCCGAGCCGTGAAGTCTCGCGGGTTTTCGCTGGGTACCTGTCCGAGCGGGGATTACTCGAACGGCCGGTCCCGGGACCCTGAACGGGAACCCCAAAAAAGAAGGGGCGGCTTTCCTTGCGGAAAGCCGCCCCTGGAACCTCAGCCTGTTGCCAGGCTCGGTGCCGTGGCTACTTGCGCATGCGCTTGCGGCCGATCAGCACGAGTCCCGCGATGCCCGAACCGAGCATCAGGAGCATTCCCGGTTCCGGGATGAGCCGGATCAGGAGCGTGTTCGCCGAAGCGACCTTGGCGCTCGAACCCGCTGTCAGGCTCGTTGCGACCTGGTTCGCTGCGATCAGCTGAACCACGCCACCCACCTGGGCGGTGTTCGTCGTTCCGGATGCCGGGTCATGCGCCCAGCCGTTGAAACTAACAGGCGTGGTGATCTTCGCGAGGTTGACCGGCGTGGTCTGCTCGTCGATCGAGGTCTTGGTCTTGATCGACCAGGGGTTCGCCTGCACCGAAATCCGAGCGAAACCGTTCAGGATATTGATGGTGAGCAGGCCGCCGAGGCCGATACCGACCGTGCTGCTTCCCGCCGTGTGGGTCGTCAGGACGAGGGACGCGCTGAGCGTACACTCGGTGCTGACCAGACACAGCCGGACCAGACCCGTAACGGGCAGGGTTCCATTGAACGTCGGGGTGACGGCCGACGACAGAGCGCCGGAGATCGGCCCGAGCGTCCCAGTGCCGCCCGATACGCCGATGAACTGCACCGATGCGATCTGGTTGCTCTTGGTGTCCGGGTCAGTCACGAACCGCGTCAGGTTCTCGGTCTCGACCTGACCGCGGCTGGCTGCCAGCCGGAGGGTCTGCAAGTGAGCCGGCACCGCTCCCGCCGTGCCGTTGATGGTGGCCACACCACCGCCCGGGACGTTGCCTTCGGCGAAATCGCCGAGGCGCACGATCGAAGTGCCTTCCCAGTTCATGACGGCTGCCGATGCCTGGCCGGCCAGACCGAGAACTGCGAGGGAAACCACTAAGTAGAGGGATAACTTCTTCAGCATCCTGTCCTCTGATTGCTTGGTTCCGCGGAACCTAGGCGCTTTTGACACCCTGTCAAAGGCACATCGGACCGCTACCGGGGAACTGGAGGAGCAAGTTTCGTGCCCGCTCGAAGGGAATATAAAAAGTCCTTTAGAGTCCTATATTTAACTAAAAATATCCCCACGGGGCAAGCGTGCGGGCGCACTGAAGGGAAAACGTTTCCTGTTTGACGGAAACGCAGTTCCGTCAGCCCGTGGTTGGCGGCGTTTCCCGTGGGGGAAGGTGGCTCCTGGGGACCCCAGCCGGACGCCAGGCCCGGTACCGGGGCGGTTCAGAAAACAGCTTCGACGAGGGAGGGTCCCGGCTCCGCCAGCGCAGTCCCGAGTGCCGCGTGGAAGTCGTCTGCAGTTTCCGCCCGTCGGGCGGGGACCCCCATGCCGCGGGAAAGCTCCACCCAGTCGAGGTCCGGGGACGACATCGACACCACGCTGCGGGCCCGCGGGCCGGGCTCGCGTACGCCGAGGCGAGCGAGTTCGACCTCGAGGATTCCGTAGCTTCGGTTGGCGAACACGACGGTCGTGACGTCTAGCCCTTCCCGTGCCTGGGTCCAGAGCGCCTGGAGCGTGTACATGCCCGAGCCGTCTCCTTCCAGGCAGACGACCTTGCGGTCGGGGCACGCGAGGGCGGCCCCGGTCGCCAGGGGCATGCCCTGCCCGATCGCGCCGCCGGTCAAGAAAAGCCAGTCGTGGGGTGCGGCACCTCGGGTCTGGGGAAAGACGGCCGCAGCTGCGGTGATGCACTCGTCCGAAACGATGGCGCCTTCCGGAAGCAGAGCGCTCAGGGAGGCGCCGATCGATGCGGGTCCGAGTTTGCCTGTGGGCTTGCCCGGGCGAGGTTCCGCTGGGCTCGGCGCAGGGGTGCCGGTCACGTCCAGTTCCTGGCAGAGGGCCTCGAGGGCTGCGGGTCCATCCTCGCCGGGGTCGGCCAGCACATGGATGGCACAATCCTTCGGGGCGAGGCCACTCGGTCGCTCGGGGTAGGCGAAGAAGGCCACTGGCGACTGAGTTCCGACCAGGACGAGGTGGCGCAGCCCGGAAAGTGTTTCCAGGGCGGATTCGGCGAAATAGGGGAGTGGGGTGATCGGTGGGATCCCCGCCCCCCGCTCGAGCCGTGCATTGAAGGTGTCGCAGAAGAGTCCGGCCCCGGTGCGTGCTGCGGCGGCGTGGGCCCGGGCGAGGGAGTCCCGGCGGAGGGCGGGGCCTGTCAGGAGCAACGCGGCCGACCCGGCGCGCAGGGCGGCCGCGCACGCCCGCACCCGGTCCGGATCGGGCGACGCGGGCGCCGTCTGTTGCCGGGCGGGGGCGGGCCCAGGTCCATCGGTCCATGCGATGTCGGCCGGGACGACCAGGGTCGCGACCTGGCCCGGCGGGCCCTGGGCCGCCGCGACGGCTTCGGCGCCGTGGGCCGCGAGGTCTGCGCGGTCTTCGCAGCGGCGCACCCAGCCGGAAACCGGCGCTGCAATGGCGGCGACGTCGGACGAGAGCGGAGCGTCGTAGGCGGCGTGAGTGGTGGCGTGGTCGCCGACCAGGTTCACGAGGGGTGTCCGCGCCTTCTTGGCGTTGTGGAGATTCGCCAGGGCGTTTCCCAGTCCGGGCCCGAGGTGAAGCAGGGTCGCTGCGGGCTTGCCGGCCATTCGCGCGTAGCCGTCGGCGGCGCCGGAGACGACGCCTTCGAACAGTCCGAGCACGGGCCGCATTCCGGGGACCCGGTCGAGGGCCGCGACGAAGTGGAGTTCCGAAGTGCCCGGGTTGGTGAGGCAGAGTTCGACGCCCGATTGCACCAGGGTCCGAACCAGGGCCTCGGCACCGTTCATCGGCGGCACCGTATCACAGGGCCCGTGCCTATACTGGGCGCGCCCGGCCGCACGGGCGTGTGCTCGGCGGCATAAAAGTGGGAGGACGCGCAGTGAAAGTGAAGGCGGCCGTTGCCTGGGAGGCGGCGAAACCCCTCGAGGTAGACGAGATCGACCTGGAGGGTCCGAAGGCAGGCGAGGTGCTCGTCCGGCTCGCGGCGACGGGAGTCTGTCACACCGATGCCTACACGCTTTCGGGCCGGGACCCCGAGGGCCTGTTCCCGGCGGTGCTCGGTCACGAAGGCGCCGGCGTCGTCGAAGACGTCGGGGAAGGCGTGACCTCGGTGAAGCCCGGAGACCACGTGATCCCGCTCTACATCCCGGAGTGCGGGCAGTGCCGCTATTGCCGGTCCGGCAAGACGAACCTTTGCATCACCCTGCGCGCCACCCAGGGCCAGGGCGTGATGCCCGACGGCACGAGTCGGCTCTCCCGGGGCGGCAAGACCATCCACCACTACATGGGGACGTCGACCTTTGCCGAGAAGACCGTGTTGCCCGAGATCGCGCTCGCGCGCATTCGCGACGACGCACCCTTCGACAAGGTGTGCCTCCTGGGCTGTGCCGTCACGACGGGAATCGGCGCGGTCCTGAACCGTGCCCAGGTGGAGGCGGGAGCTTCGGTTGCCGTCTTCGGGCTCGGCGGGGTGGGACTCTCCGTGATCCAGGGAGCGGTCATGGCGGGTGCCGAGCGCATCATCGCCGTCGACCTGAACGCAAAGAAGTTCGAACTCGCCGGCCAGTTCGGCGCGACGGATTTCATCAACCCCGGGGAGACGACCGACGTCGCTGGAGCGATCGTCGACATGACCGAAGGCGGGGTCGACTACTCCTTCGAGTGCGTGGGCAACGTCGACCTGATGGGACAGGCCCTGGCCTGCACGGCCCGGGGTTGGGGCGAAGCGGTCATCATCGGCGTTGCGGGCGCCGGGGAGGAGATCCATGCCCGTCCCTTCCTCCTGGTGACGGGTCGCTCCTGGCGGGGCACGGCGTTCGGCAGCGTGAAGGGGCGCACCGAGTTGCCGGGCTACGTGGACCGCTACATGGACGGCCGCATCCACCTCGACGAGATGGTGACGACCACCCTGCCCCTCGAGGACATCAACCGTGCCTTCGAACTCATGCACGAAGGCGAGGTGATCCGGAGCGTGATCCTCTACTGAGCCGAACCGGGCGCTGCTAGCTGGCGCGCAGGGCTTCGGCCGGAGGCACGCGCGCGGCCCGCAGGGCCGGGGCCACCCCCGCCACGATCCCGACGATGGCCAGGGCGCCGGCCACGGTTGCCACCAGGGGGAGGGAGATTTCGGGGGGCGAACTGAAGGGGCCGTCCGGCGGGGAGATGGCGGCG
>JAYZFQ010000013.1:0-13260 GCA_036336695.1 Myxococcota bacterium | reverse complement strand
CGGCCTGGGCCGCGTTCGGGTCTGCCGCGGCCTGGGCCGCGTTGGGGTCTGCCGCGGCCTGGGCCGCGTTCGGGTCTGCCGCGGCCTGGGCCGCGTTGGGGTCTGCCGCTTCGGCATTTCGTTCGGACGGGTCCTCGTCCTCGTCCTTGGGCTCGGGGATCGCGAGCTCCGATGGGTCGATTCTCGCGTCCTCGGCGACGTCCATGAATTCGCGCCGCAGGTCCGTGGAGGCTTTCCGGAACTCGCTGAGGCCGCGGCCGAGGGAGCGCGCCAGGTCGGGCAGGCGCTTGGGGCCCAGGACCAACAGGGCGAGCGCGAAGATCACCAACAACTCGGTCATTCCGATGCCGAACACGGGGACAAGACTAGCGGGGGGGTGCGAAAAATTCTCTCCGGCACCCGTCGGCGGCTAGGCCGGCAGGTCCAGCAAGAGCAGCGTTTCGCCCCGTTCACCCGAATCGACGGTCATTGCACCCGACTGGGCCCGGACGAGCAGATCTGCGATCGCGAACCCGAGCGCGTTCGCGACCGGTTCCGTCGCGGCGTCCCGGCTGCTGGCTCGGGGCCCCCGGTACCGGACGAGGACGCGCACGCAGGCGTTGCCCCGGAGGCCGGTTTCGTCTCGGCGCGACGCGAGGTAGACGTCGCCGCTTTCGGGGATGCGGTCGATCACCTCGTCGAGAACCGTTTCCAGGGCGAGCGCGAGCTGTTGGGGGTCGCAGCGCGCCTCCGGCTCCCGGCGGTCGAGTTCCTCGAGGACGACGAGGCGCCGTGCGCGGATCCGCGGCCGGCGCTGCTCGAGCGCGCTCTGGAGCAGGGCGGCGACATCGACCGGCTGTGGCTCCGGCGGACCGAGCGCGCCCAGCGCCTCCAGGCGTGCGGCGAACTCAACGGACCGCTCGGCGTTTGCGAGCACCAGTTGCTCGAAGCTCCGACGAAATTCGGGATCGTCGTGCCGGTCGGACAGCAGCGAGGCGAAGCTGCGCATCAGGGGCAGGTTCGAACGCAGTTCCTGGCCGAACGCCGCGGTGAGTCTGCCCAGCCCCGTGTCGGCCGCTTCTCCTCGAGACGCCGCGTTCTCTTCCACCGGCACGTCGGAGGTTTGTTCCAAGAACTCGGCTTCCACGGGAACATCGGAGGTTTGCTCCAGGGGCTCGGCTTCCACGGGAACATCGGGGGTTTGCTCCAGGGGCTCGGCTTCCACGGGAACATCGGGGGTTTGCTCCAGGGGCTCGGCTTCGGCCGGCACGTCGGGGATTCGCTCCAGCGGTTCTGGTTCGGGTACCGCCTCTGCCAACAACTCGACGATCTCTGCCTCGCTGGGAGAAGCCGTCTCCGGCATCGCGCCTGCGCGCTCGCCCCCGGACTCGCCGGCGTCCGGGTCGAGGGCGAGTCCGTCGAGGACGAGATCGGCGCAACCCAGGGGATCCGTGACACTCCCGGCCAGGGACTGCTCCACCACGGCCTCCAACTCGTCGAGGTTTCCGGGCCAGGGGTATTCCTCCAGCAGGGAGATCGCCAAGTCGTCGAAGCGCCGGGCCGGGACGCGGCGCGCCTGGCACCACGACCGCGCCGTCGCGACGACGAGGTGGGGGATGCGTGCGGGTTGTTCGCGCAGTGCCGGCAAGCGGACCGAAAGGCCGGCCAGGTTGCGGTGCAGCCCGGGATCGAGACGGGTCCCCGTGTCGGTGGCGATCCAGCGCAGGCTGCGGGAGCGGACGGTGCCCGGGGGGAGCCCGAAACGGAGCCATTCGCCGAGGATGTGCTGGGTTTCGCCGGGCAGGGTGCCGGGGTCGGCGAGCCAGAGCGTGACGGAACGCTCGGCGCCTGTGAGTGGGTTGGCCCGGGCCGCAGCGGCCAGGAGGGTCTCCGGCGCCGTCTGGCCGGTGCACGGCACTTCGACGAGGGCACCCCCCGCGGTGCCGCCGAAGTGGTGGACGTAGCGCGCCAACGTGCTGCGCCCGGTTCCCGGTTCGCCGAGGATCAGCAGGGGGATCTCGGCCAGCCGGGGGTCGATGGCCCGCAACAGGACCGGGAGATCGAGGTCGGCCAGGCACCGGGCGAAGCGCTCGGAAACCCGGTCTCGGACCCCCCGCTGGGAAAGCGCGAGGGGGAGGTCACCGCCGCCTTCTGCCGCGGAACGAATGGCGTCGCGCAGCGCGTGCATTTCCGGCGGATCGAGGAGGTAGGTCGCCGGGAGCAGGTCGAAGAGGGTGCGCGCGCGCGCGAGCTGGTCTGCGTCGCCCACCAGGATCCAGCGTGCGGCGCGGGTGGCGGGACCCACCCGGTGCGCGAATTCCAGTTCCCGTTCCAGGTCGCCGGCGAGCCCGAGGACGATGGCGTCGGGCGTCGGGGCTTCCCGGAAGAGTGCGTCGCCCGGGCTTCCCTGGGGCATGCCGTCGGGAAGCGCAGCGAGCCGTGCCAGCGCGGCGCGGCGCTGGGGCTCCCGGTGGACGATCCAGAGGATCGGCGTGGCTCCCATGAACTCGACTTCCATTCTGCGGACGGTGACAGGTTGCTGGAAAACTCGCGCAAGCCCCGTGCCAAGCGGCGTGTATTCGGCAGGGAGGACGCACAAAGTCGCGCCCCGCCGCAGGAAGCACCCCCGGGAAAATCGCCGCTGCGGCGTGGCCCGGGGGCGCGGAACTCCGGCCCAGGCGCCATTCTATGAAAATCGTTTCCCACGGGAACCCCGGTGTTTCCGGGGGATCGGTGGCTCCCCGAGGGCCTGCGAACTAGGATCCTCCGACGGGGGAGAGCGCATGACGACGCCGAGGCGGGTGGCGTGACGGTGGTCGATTCCGGACCGGAGGTCCGGCTTCGCAACTGGTTCGACCGTCCCTACGACGACGCCATTTCTGCCGCGCGCACCTGTTATGCGCCGCGCGTGGTGGAAGCCGAAGAGATCACGGACGGGCAGCGCGAACGGATCGGACCACTCACCTTCGACGGCGGCCACCACACGGTCTTCCAGCACGCGACGTTCGAGTTCGGCTTGTCGGGCGTTTCGCGCCAGCTCGTCTGGTCCTTTCTCCACGGCTTTCCCTTCTACAACACGGAGCAGCAGAGCCAGCGCTACGTGAAACTCGACGAAGTTGCGGCCCACGTTCCGCCGAATCTCGAGCCCGCGGCGCGCACCGTCTACGAGGCGGCAATCGAGAACAGCTGGCAGGCCTACGCCGAGCTGACGCGTCGGCTCACCCCGTTGACCCACGAGATTCTCGCGCGACTCTGGCGGCTCGACCGCCGGAAGGCGAAAGCCTTCGGCAAGAACGTGGCCCGGGAAGCCGAGAAGAAGGCGATCGAGACGGCGCGGTACGTGATTCCCGTCGCGTGTCACACGGCGATGGTCTACACGGTATCGGGCATCGTGCTCCACCGGCTGCGCCGCATGTTGCGCGTTGGCGACGTGCCCGAAGAGTCATCCCGGGTCGTCGGGCGCATGGTCGAAGAAGTCGAACGGCTCGACCCGGACTTCTTTTCCCGCGTGGGGGAGCCCCCGCTCGAAGACGCGGACGTGGTGGAGGGTGTTGCCGCGCCCGCCGGTCCGGGAGATCCCGCCGTCTGCGAGGCCTTCGACAAGTCGCTCGACGGGCGGCGCTCCCTCCTCGTGGATTACAGCGCGCGCGCGCCGCAGGTCATCGCCGATTCGGTGCGCCACGTGCTGGGCCGTCTCGACCTGGCCGACGACGAAGCCCTCGCCCTGGCCCTCGATCCGGCGCGCAACCGGTACCTGCTCGACAAGCTGAACGTCTCGACCCACTCGCCGCTGATGCGGACGCTGGCCCACGCGCATTACACCTTCCGCAAGAAGCTCTCCCACACCGCGGATTCCCAGGACCAGCGTCACCGGACGGTGCCGGGTTCGCGGCCCTTGCTGTCCCGGACCGTGCCCCTGGGAGTCGACGTCGTGGAACCCGAACTCATTCGGGACGACCCGGGTTGCCATGCCGTGTTCCGCGAGGCCGTGGAAGCGTCCTTCGACGCGCGTTCCCGGCTGCTCGAACTCGGGGTGTCTCCGGAGTTGTCGCTGTACGTGCTGCCGAATGCGCTTGCGGTACGCTTCGAGGAGTCGGGGACGCTGCTCGACCTGGTTCACAAATGGCACATGCGCACCTGTCTCAACGCACAGCGCGAGATCTACGAGGCCTCGATGGACGAGGTCGAACAAGTCCGGGTCGTGCACCCGCAGCTCGTGGAGCACGTAGGTCCGCCCTGTTTCGTGCGCGACGGCCTGGCGCGCCCCCGGTGCACCGAGGGGTCGCATTTCTGCGGAGTTCCCGTATGGCGCAGTTTCCCCGACGTCGAACGCGTGCTCTGACGGCCGCAGCGGTCGCTGCGCTCGCCCTGGTCCTGCCCGGGGTCGCAGCTGCCGAGCTGGACCTCACGGGTTCCTGGCACGTGCTGGTCCACTACCGCGACGACGCGACCAACCACCCCGAGCGCGACCGGTGGCTCGACCGGCTCTGGGTGTTCGAAGAGAAGAATGGAAAGCTCTACTGGACCGAGTACCCGATCGTCGTCTTTTCCGATGAGACCGGCCGTTTCGAGCGCCGGAGTTCCGGTCAGTACGCCCGGGTGCTGGGCAACTGGGAGCCGAGCGAACTCCAGTTGGCGAACATCCAAGCGGGACTCCAGACCAACTCGCGGGGTTCGAAGAAGAAGAAGCTCAAGGGCTCCGACGCCGAGGGCTGGAAGTCCACCTACCGGGCCCGGCCCGGCTCGGCGTCGGTGGTGACCTACCAGGAGAACTGGAGCGTCGACGACGCGACGGGGCTCCCGGTGTTCACCCAGGAGGACGTCATGTCCTCGGTGCGGACGGAGACCCTGGAGGGGGTGACCCGTTACGCCACTCAGGGAGTCGAAAACGGCGGGGAGATCCTCGTCGGAACCTATGCCCGGGATGGAACCCGGCACGGCACCTTCCGCATGACCCGTTCGGGAGGCGCCATCCCCTTGAAAAAGCGCGATCAGCGCGAGATCCAGGCCGACGCCGCCCGCCGCGCGGGCTTCGGCGAGCGCGGGCAGGGGGCGTCCGGGGAGTGACGCCGCCGCCCGGTGTCCGGCCCGGCGGACGCCGCGACGTGGAAGCGCTCGTTTCGCTCTGGGAGGCCCTGGTGGATCACCACGCCCCCCTGGATCCGCACTACCGGGGGGTCCCGGACGCCGCAGCGGCCTGGGGAGACCGCTTGTCACGGTTGCTGTGCGACCCGGAGGCGGCGGTGTTCGTGCAAGAGCGGGACGGGCGCATCGCGGGTTTCGTCGTCGTCGAAACCACGGGCGCCCCGCCCGCTTTGCGGGAGCCGCCACGGGCCGAGATCACGGACCTGTTCGTGCGCCCCGAGCTGCGCTGCGGCGGGATCGGGCGGGCGCTGGTCGAGGCGGCCCTCGCCTGGCTGGCCGAGCGCGGTGCCGGGCGGGTCGAGGTGCGGGTCCTGCACGCGAACCCCGAGGGCCAGGCCTTCTGGCGTGCCCTCGGCTTCGGCGAATTCGTGGACGTGCTGCACCGCCGCTTGTAACTTCGCGCTCCCGAGGCCCCCCATGTCGAAAGAACTGAACCCCCAGGCCCAGGCGCTGAACGCGCGGCTCGAAGCGGCGGCCCCCGAAGTGTTGGCGATGCTCTCGGCCCTCGGGAGGCGCCTCTACTTTCCGGCCGGCGGCATCCTGGCCCAGACGGCGGAGGCCCGGGAGAAGGCGCACAAGGCCAACGCCACCATCGGCATCGCCACCGAGGGCGACGGGCCGATGGTGCTCCCGTCGATGGAGGGCCACCTGGTGGGGATCGACCCGGCCGATGCCTTCAACTACGCCCCGCCGGCCGGCCGCCCCGGCCTGCGGCAACGCTGGCGCGAAAAGCTCGTGAGCGAGACGCCCTCGCTGCGCGGAAAATCCTTTGGGCTCCCCGTCGTGACGAGCGCCATCACCCACGGCCTGATGCTGGCCGGGGAACTTTTCGTGGAGGCCGGAGACCGCATCCTCCTGCCCGACAAGCTCTGGGGGAACTACCGGCTCACCTACGAAGTGCGGCTGGGCGCGGAGATCGTCACCTACCCCTTCTACGAGGGCGCGGGTTTCGGGGTCGCGGGACTGGCCCGGCTACTGGCCGAACAGGCACGGGAGCGCGAGAAGCTCGTCGTATTGCTCAACTTCCCCAACAACCCGACGGGGTACGTGCCGACGCCCGCCGAGGCCGAGGGCATCGTGTCTGCTCTCGAGAAAACGGCGGCCTCGGGAACCCGGGTGGTGGCCATTCTCGACGACGCCTACTTCGGCCTCTTCTACCACCTGGGGGGCGAGTCGATCACCGAAAGCCTCTTCGGCCGGCTGGCCAACCTGCATCCGAACCTGCTGGCCGTGAAACTCGACGGCGCGACGAAGGAACTCTTCGTCTGGGGGCTGCGCTGCGGCTTCGTGACCCTCGGACCGGGCCGAGCCGACACTGCCGAAGAAGTCTGCGACATCCTCGACGCCAAGCTGCGGGGCGCAATCCGCAGCGGAATTTCGAACGTGCCGATGCTCTCCCAGTCGCTCGTGGAGCGCGCCCTGGGCTCGGATTCCATCGCGGCGGAGCGCGAAGAGAAGTGCGACCTGCTCCGGAGCCGGGCGGAGGCCGTTTACGCCGTGGCGAACGCGCCGCGTTTCCGCGAGAGCTGGGAGGTCTACCCCTTCAACAGCGGTTATTTCATGTGCGTCTCGGTCAAGGGGGTGCCGGCCGGCAAGGTCCGGGAGCACCTGCTCGAGCGTTACGGCGTGGGGCTCATCGCCACTTCGGGGACGGACCTCCGGGTCGCCTTCTCCTGTCTCGAGGTGAGCGAAATCGAGGAGGTCTTCGAGACACTCCACCGCGCGATCCAGGATCTGGTGTGACGCGGGCGCGGGGCACGCGCTCACCAGGCTGCACGGCAAGCGTGTAACTATCTATAAATAAAGGAAGTTCTGCTCCGGGGGCGGGTTTCTCCGACCGGCAGGGGCGGGCGTTTTGTACCGGACAGGTGTAGGTTTTTCCATCCACCCGGGCACGATTAGGCCTGCGATGCTGCCGATCGAAGCGCTACCTACTACGCGGCGCTGCGAGACGGAAGCGGGGGGACGATGAACGCGCGCAGCTGGCTACAGAAGGCGGGGGCGATTTCGAGACACGATCTCGTTCTGGTGGCGCTCGTCTTCGGAATGGTCGCGGTGTCGGCGAGCGTGCTCGCTGCGGCGGTCCGAGAGCGCGTGCCGGCCGTTCCGGCCACGGCCGAGGCCGCGCCCCCGGTCCCGTGGGAGTCGGACCTGGCGACGGCCGAAGTGCCCCCGGAGATCGCCGACCTCGCCGCCCACGGGCCGGATGGCCGGATGCTCCACGGGCAGATCCAGCCGGGCGATACGCTGGGCCAGGCCCTGGGCCGGTTCGACGTGTCACACCGGGTGGTACACGTGATCGACCGCGGCTTGCGGCCGCTGTTCGACTTCCGCCGGTCTCGCCCGGGCCACAGCTTCTGGTTGAAGCGCGACGACGCGGGTGCGCTGGTCGAGTTCCGCTACGAGGTTTCGGACCTCGAGAGCTTCGTCCTGCGGCGGGACGGCGATGGCTACAAGGCCGTCCACGAGGAGGCCGAACTCCGCCCGCAGCCGGTTCGGATCGCCGGGGTCGTGAACTCGAGTCTGCACGAGGCGATCGTCCAGCTGGGCGAGCAGGGACAGCTGGCGAACGATTTCTCCGAGATCTTTGCCTGGGAGTTCGACTTCACCCGCGCCGTGCGGTTCGGCGACGAGTTCAAGATCCTCTACGAGCGGCTCTACCGAACCGATCCGAGCGGGAAGGAGGTCTACGTGCGTCCGGGCCGTATCCTCGCCGCGCGGTACAAGGGTGCGTCTCATGATCTCGCCGCCGTCTACTTCGAAATCGAAGAGGGGCGCGGGGGCTACTACCGGCCGGACGGCAGCAGCGTAGAGGGGCAGTTCCTCCGGGCGCCGCTGCGGTACACCTCGATCACGTCCCGTTACACCTCGGCGCGGCGGCACCCGATCCTCAAGGTGACCCGGCCCCACCACGGCATCGACTACGCGGCGCCGAAGGGCACGCCGGTCTGGTCGGTTTCCGACGGTTCGGTGATCTACCGGGGTTGGGCCGGCGGTTTCGGCAACCTCGTCAAGGTTCGCCACAGCAACGGGTACATTTCCTACTACTCCCACCTGTCTCGCTTCGCGAAAGACCTCGCCGTCGGTCAGCAGGTTCACCAGAAGCAGATCCTGGGCTACGTGGGGTCGACCGGTCTCGCGACCGGCCCCCACGTGTGCTTCCGGGTGGCAAAGGACGGCAAGTTCGTGAACCCGTCCCGGGTTCCGACGCCCGCAGGTCCGCCGGTTCCGTCCGACGTGCTCGCCCGCTTCACGAGCAAGCGGCAGGTGCTGATGGCGGAACTCGACCAGGGGCCGCTGGTGTCTGCCCAGGGGGCCCTCTAGGCGGGTGCCTCCGCGCGGCGGCTCGCCGCGTGTGCGAGCATGGATGGGCATGGCCGCCAGGGACGTTTCACTCGGGGACCGGTTGGAGGCGCAGGGTCGTCGCCTCGGAGCCCGGGAGGCCGAGCACGCCGCAGCCCTCGAACGGGCCCGGGAACGCGCCGCAGCACTCCACGCCCGGGTGAGCGAGGCCATCGAGCGTTTTCATGCGGGCGTGGCCGAGACGGAAGCGCGCCACCTGCACATCGGGATCTCCGCCATCCGGGTCGATGACAAGCACGTGCGTGCGGTGGAATTCGAGCTCTCCCGTGGGCGCCACAAGGCGATCGTGATCGCGAAGGCGCGGGGCGAGGTGACCTTGGTGGGGCCTTTCCATGCGGGCAAGGCCGAGGGCCCCTGCCGGTCCTTCCCCTTCGAAGCCGAGCGAGACGTCGAGGAGGCCCTGGCCACCTTTCTCGAACGCTTCGTCGAGGCGGCGGCGACGCCGTGAACGAGCCTTTCGACGCCCCGGTCGAATCGGTCGACGACCTGGTCGACTACCTACGCAGCGGCGAGAAGCCCCCCGACCGTTGGCGCATCGGAACCGAGCACGAAAAAATCGGTCTCAACGCGGGCGACCTCACGCCGGTCGCCTACGGGGGTGACCGGGGCATTCGCGCCGTGCTCGAGGCGATCCGCGCGGCGGACGACTGGGAGCCGGTTCTCGAAGCCGGCAACGTGATCGAGCTTCGGAAGGCCGGGGCGAGCATCACGCTCGAGCCCGGGGGTCAACTCGAACTGTCGGGCGCCCCGCTGCGCACCATCCACGAGACCTGCGACGAGTTCCACACCCATCTCGCGCTGATGAAGCGCGTCTGCGAACCGCTGGACATCGTCTGGCTCGGCCTGGGGATCCACCCCTTCGATCCCGTCGACGCCTTGCCCGTGATGCCGAAGGAGCGGTACCGGATCATGCGGGGCTACCTGCCGACCCGCGGTCCCCTGGCCCTCGAAATGATGTTCGCCACCGCCACGGTCCAGGCAAACTTCGACTACGGGAGCGAGGCGGACATGGTGGAAAAGTTGCGGACGGCGCTGGCCGTGCAGCCCATCGTCTCCGCGGTCTTCGCGAACTCCAGCTTGTCCGAGAGCAAGGCCAACGGGTACGTGTCGCGGCGTCTCCACTGCTGGGAGCACACCGACCCGGACCGGACCGGAATGCTTCCCTTCGTGTTCGAGCCGGATTTCGGCTATCGGCGCTACGTGGAGTGGGCGCTCGACGTGCCCATGTTCTTCGTGATCCGCAACGGGCGTTACGAGGGCGGCGATGGCCGTACCTTCCGCCAGTTCCTCGATGCCGGGTTTGGGTCGCTCCGCCCTACCCTCGGCGATTGGGATCGGCACCTCACCACCTTGTTTCCCGACGTCCGGCTCAAGCGGTTCATCGAGGTCCGCGGCGCGGACGCCGTTCCGCCGGGTCTCACCTGCGCCCTGCCCGCGGTCTGGAAGGGTCTGCTCTACGATGCCCAGGCGCGGGCCGCCGCCTGGGAACTCGTAGCGAAGGCGAACCAGTCCGAGCGGGAGGCGGTGCGTGCGGACGTTGCCCGCCGGGGTCTCGACGCGGTGTACGCCGGGCATTCCGTTGCGGACCTCGCCGGCCAAGTGGCATCGATCGCACGGGAAGGACTGCGGCGCATTGCCCACGGTGGCCGCCGGGACCGGGACGAAGCCGCCTATATCGATCCCATCTTCGAGCAGCTCGAGATCGGTGCCAGCCCGGGTCGGGTGGTCTTGGAGCGCTGGGAGGGGAGCTGGCAGCGCTCGCCGTCTCGCTTGATCGAATACGCGCGCTACTGATACAGTCGCCCGCCCCGCCCGAGGAGATTCCATGTCCAAATTCAAGGTCACCTTCAACCTGGACGAATCCGACGCGAACTACTTTCGCGCGCTCTATCGGAAGGCCAGACAGGGCGCCAAGGATCTGGATGCCGAGACCATCATCCGCGACGCGCAGGGAATCGTGAAGGCCGTGCGGTCGACGAAGAAGACGCCCTCGTTCGTGATCGAGGCGATCGACGTCCTGACCGACCTCGTGGAACTGATTCAGGACGAGGAATACGCGGTGCCGAAGCGCGTGCACACCCAGGTCCTGGCTGGGCTGGCCTATTTTTCGAACCCCGATGACCTGATCCCCGACCACGTGCCGGGGCTCGGTTTTCTCGACGATGCGATCATGGTCAAGTTCATCGAAGAGGAGTTCAAGCACGAACTGTGGGGCTTCAGGAAGTTCCGCAAGATGCGAGATTCCGCGGAACAACGGCCGTGGGCCGAACCCGGCAGCAAACGCCTCGCGAGTCGTCTGGATGCGGATCGCAAGCGCGTGCGCGGCATGATCGAAGAGCGCGAGGCGAAGGACTCGGTCAAGAGGAAGTCCGGCAGCTACCTCGGCTGGTGAGATGGGGACGCCGCGCCCCCGGATTCTGGTCGTCGATGACGAGGAAGCAATCCTCGAGACGATGACCTTCACGTTCGAGGACGACTACGAGGTGCACACCTCGTCGGACGCTCGTCGGGCCCTCGAACTCCTCGAAGAGCATGCGCCGTTCGCGGTGGTGCTGACCGATCAGCGCATGCCGAACATGAGCGGCGTCGACTTCCTCAAGGAGGTCTGGCAGCGCTACCCGTCGACGGTCTGCATGATCCTCACGGGCTTCGCCGACATGGAAGCGATCATCGAAGCGATCAACCATGGGCACGTCTACGCCTACATCACCAAGCCCTGGGAGCCGGACCAGCTGAAGCAGGTGGTCAAGCGTGCCGTCGACCACCACGTCCTCGCTGTAGACAACAGCCGCCTGCTGGTGGACCTCAAGCACGCGACCGTGTTCCTCGAGGCGGTCATGGATCAACTGGATACCGGGGCCCTGGCGGTCGATGCGGACGGCGTGATCCAGGCGGCGAACCGCCCGGCACGGGACTATCTCGCCCTCGAGGGGGATCCGCGGGGCAAGCGGCTCGAGTCGGTGCTGGCGGCCCACGGCCTGGGGGAGATCCGGGAAACGCTGGAGCGTCTCGCGGCGGACGAGAGTGTCTCGTTCGAGGAGGTGGATCTGACCGTGGCCGACCGCGGCTACCGCGTACGCGTCGCGCTTCACAACCTCGCCGAGGCATCCGGCGAAACGTTTGGCCGGGTGGTCCTGCTGCGGGAGATCTCTCATGAACCGCTGCGCCGGCGCTTCGAGCAGGTCATCGCCCGGATCCTGGAAGCCCCGGATGCCCTGCGACCCGCGCTCGGAGAGGCGACCCAGGAGCTCAAGGTCCTCGACGCGGAGTTGCGCGAACTCCACGTCGATTCCGCGGGGGTCGGGGAACTCCAGGAACGGCTGCTGCGCACGCTGACCGCCCTCGAAAACTGGCTGGACGTCGACGATGCGCTCACCGGTGAGCGCTACCCCGATGCGCAACTGCTCCAGGACCGGATGCGCGTGGCACAGAGTCGCTGGCCGGTGCCCGACCGGGTGCCCGACCGGGTGCGGACCCTGTCGCGTGCGGTGGCGGACTACTACGAATCGGGCGAAAACCCGGGGCGTCCGGTTCTCTGAGGCGATGTCTGCGGGACGGGGACTCGAACGGCTCGAGTTGCGGCTCGAACGACTGCAGCTGACGTTTCGTTTCACCTACGCATTCCATGCCCGGGAGGTCCGATTCGAGCGCAACACGGGAGACGGTTTCGCGCGGATCTTTCCCGAGACGTTTTCCTTCCGCCTGGGCCACCACGACCCGGCGGAGCTCTATCTCCAGCTAGACGACCTGGCCCGCAAGCCGCACCTGTTGGCGTCGAACGCCAACCGGCGGGATGCCGATCTCCTGGTGTCCAGGCTCATGGTGTCGCTGCCCCGGTATCTCGAGCGCCTGCGCATTCGCCTGGCCGGGGAGTTGTCCGACTCCGCCATGGAGCGGGTGGACGAGGACATCGCGCTCCTGGCCCAGGTGATGGGAAGGTTCCTGGCGCGTCGCGACGGCGAAGGGGGTCCGGGACTCCGGCTCGCGCGGTTCCACCTGCGAAAACTCGTCTTCGAGAGCCTCCAGTCGCTCTTGAGACGCCGCGTCGCGCCCGATTACGTCGATCGCGTCGTGCGCGGGGAAGAGGATCCGCTCGATCCGGCCGACGACCTCTCGGTGTCGGGCTTCTTCCACATTCTCGAAGGCGACGATGTCGCGGCGACGAGTCGCGCGCTGGTTCGGCTGACGGAACGGGCCTTCTATCGCTGGCTCGAAGACGTCTGCCTGGACGAGGACAACAGGGCCTTCGAGGTGGAGGAGTCGCCGTTCCAGGACCGGGAGGCCGAGGTGCTGCGGGCCGTGTTGGAGAACCCCGAGGGAGTCCTGCACCGGACGGCAGACTTGTCGCCGTTTCTGCGCCGCGCCGGACATCGCGATTGTCGCCGCGTCGTCGAAAAGCTCAGCCGGTGGTTCTTGCGCCAGTACGACATTCGCCACGCCGCCGCGATGATCCAGCACGCGGACGACCTTGCGCGCGACCGGAACGTCCCGCAGCGGGTCTTGTCTCGCCACAACGCTCGCAACTATTCCCTCGCCATGCTGGTGCTGATGGCACCATTCGCCGCAGCCGCTGCCTTCTATCGACAGGCCCCGCGGTTCTTCGACTACCTGTGCGCTGGCGAGGTCTTGCTCGTGGGCGGGGTCGTGTTCTGGTTCCTGCTCTACCGCTTCTGTTTCCGGCGGGACCTCGCCTTCTTCCACGCGCTCGTGCCCCGCATTGCCGCCGGGATCATCGTCGGTTTCCTGCCGATCTTCTTCATCGACGAGATCTGG
>JAYZFQ010000012.1:0-12124 GCA_036336695.1 Myxococcota bacterium | reverse complement strand
GTACGGCGGACCAGCCCGCGCACGCCTGCGACCAACCACCAGCGTGCGATGGCGTAGACGACCACGGACAAGACCAGAAGGCCAACGATGGGGACCGCTTCCTTGGCGAGCGGCTCAGCGAGTTCCGAGAACCAGGCGGAGACATCCATCCGCGCAATCTCCAGACAGGTAGTTCGATCCCATCCAACCCCAGCACCCCGGCCGGAGAGGGACCCGGAGAATAGGCAATCTGCGGCGCTTGACGGAAGGGAAGGAAGCCGCGGTGGAACCGCCCCGATAGACGCTCAGAGTCGACGCAGCCAGGGCGCGCCGGCCTTCTCGTCCATCAGGTCGAGGATCTCCTGCCGGCGCTGTTTCGCGTAGGGTCCGGGGTTGTGCGCCCGCAGCTTCTTGGGGTTCGGGAGCACGGTGGCGAGCAGAGCCGCCTGCTCCCGGTCCAGAGACGCAGCATCCGTTGCGAAGAAACGGCGAGCAGCGGCTTCTACCCCGAAAACACACGGCCCGAACTGAGCGACGTTGAGATAGAGCTCCAGGATGCGTCGCTTGGACCAGGCTTGTTCCATCCAGAAGGCGTACCAGGCCTCGGCCCCCTTCCTGACCCAGCTCCTCTCGGGCCAGAGGAACAGGTTCTTTGCCAGTTGCTGCGTGAGCGTGCTGGCCCCGCGCAGCCGGGCTCCGCTCTCTCGCGCACGCACGGCACGCTCAATGGACCGAAAGTCGAACCCGCCGTGCTGGAGAAACCGCTGATCTTCCGCCAACACGACAGCGCGGGGAACATTGGGCGCAATCCGATTCCAGTCGACCCAGACATACTCAACACGCCCGCAGGATTCCCCGCTGGCGGGATCCGCATAGTGACTCCGGAGCATGAACGCCGTTGCCAGGGGCGGGCGCACCGCCAGCCAGGCGAGGGGTAGGGCCGTTGCGATGCCGACCGTTACCAACACGGCGACCAGGGCAAAAAGGCCGTAACGCCGCAAGGAACGCCGACGCCGAGCGCCGCGCTGGGCCGCCATGTGTCGGCTCAGCGCCTGCCGCGGCCGATCCGCCGCGGGCTTTCGGACCCGTTCCGCTCGATCACAACTCCGGGGAGTCCTTTCGGTGCGCTGCTCGGACCCCACGGTTCCACGGGACTTGCCGCGCGGGAATCACTCAAAACGAAAACGGCCTGCAACGGCGCAAGCGACGCCAAGAGAACCGGTTCGGTGTCGAAGAGGGGGTGGGCAGGAGGCAAGGCGACACGCTCCGATTCGACTCTATCATGCCGTCGTGCGTATCGGCCTCTACGTCTCGACGCCTGCAGAAATGCCGCTGGACGACGCCCTGGACCAGCTTGCGGCAACCGAGGCCCACGGCTTTGCCACCGCATGGGTGGGACAACTCCTCGACAGAGATGCCCTCACGGTGATCGCGCTGGGCGCCCGACGCACGGAGCGAATCGAACTGGGCACCTGGGTCCTTCCGATCCAGCCGCGGCATCCAGCGACCCTGGCCCTGCAGGCACGCACCGTGCAGGAAGCCGCGGGAGGCCGCCTGGTACTGGGAATTGGCGTGAGCCACGCGGAAGTCGTGGAAAAGCGCTTCGGCCTCTCCCGCGCGGCACCGGCGGAACACATGCGCGAATACCTGGACGTCCTGCAGCCCCTGCTCCGGGGCGATGGCGTGGAACACCGCGGCAAACGCTATGCCGTCAAGCTCGCGCTGCCCGCCGGGAAGACGCCCCCCCCTGCCCTCTTCCTCGCAGCCCTCGGTCCCGCGATGCTTCGCCTTGCCGGAGCCCGGGCCGATGGAGTCGCGCTGTGGCTGGGGGGACCTCGTTTTCTCGAAAACCACGCGTTGCCCGCCTTGCAACACGGTGCGCAGGCAGCAAAACGGGCGCTACCGCGCGTCGCCTGCGGCCTGCCCGTGGCCGTGACACGAGACAACTCGCGCAGCCGTGCCTCTGCGGAAGCATTCCTGGCCCAGAGCAGCAAGCTTCCCGCCTACCGCGCGGTGCTCGAGAAAAGCGCGTACACCTGCGCGGCAGACGCCGCGTTGATCGGTGACGAAGACGGCGTCGCGCGGGAACTCGGGCGCCTGGCTGCACTCGGTGTAACGGATTTCACCGCGGTGCTCTTCCCCGTCGAAGGCGACCCGGAAGCGGCGCGGCGGACCCGGGGCTTCCTGAGCCACGCGGGAACTTCGATCGGCTAGGTCTTTGGCTCGAGTTCGAGGGCGCAGGAGTTCATGCAGTACCGCTCCCCCGTCGGCTCCGGGCCATCGGGAAACACATGGCCGAGATGCGCGTCGCAGCGGGCGCACAAGACCTCGGTGCGAACCATGCCGTGGCTCACATCGCTTTCGGTGTTGACCCGGCCGCCGGCGATCGGGGCCGAAAAGCTCGGCCAGCCCGTCCCCGAGTCGAATTTCGTGTCCGAGGCAAAGAGTTCGTTCTGGCAGCAGGCGCACCGGTACACCCCGGCTTCCTTGGTGTCCCAGTACCGCCCGGTAAACGCCGGTTCCGTGCCTTTCTCGCGGCACACCTGGTATTGCTCCGGCGTGAGTTGATCCCGCCACTCGCTGTCACTCTTGACGACCTTTTCCGACATGATCCCTCCTCCGGATCGTCGCTCCGCGCGATCGAGAATACCGCAGTAGCGCTCAGAACAGCGCGGCAACGCGCTCGAAGCACCAGTAGGCGGCGAGAGACCCGATCGCGTACGCCGGAATTCGCGCGAGCCAGGCGGGTCCACCCCGCGCCAGGACACGGAAGAACGGTTTCGCGGCGAGTACGGCCGCGACGAAGAGGAGTTGGCCCGCCTCGATTCCGACGTTGAAGGCCAGGAGGGCCAGGGGAATCTCCTCCTGGGGCAACCCGACTTCGGCCAGGGCGCCCGCGAAACCGAGGCCGTGCAACAGCCCGAAACCCGCCGCAACCGCCCAGGGGAAGCGCCGCAGCAGCGACGGGGTCGCGCGCTCTCCGTGGGCCAGCTCCACCGCCAATACCAGGATCGTCGCCGCGATGGCCAACTCGACGGGCGCCGCCGGCAGGCCGACGAACCCGAGGGCCGCGAGGGACAACGTCACGCTGTGTCCGACTGTGAAACTCGTGACGGTCCAGATCAGCATCCGCGGTTGCGGCACGAGCAGGACGAGCCCGAGCACGAAGAGCAGATGGTCGAGACCGTCGAGGATGTGAAAGAAACCCAGTCGCAGGTACTGCCAGAAGACATCCGACGCGCGTTGGCGCTCGGGAACGACGAACTCCTCGGAACCGCCGCGGAGCACCGCCTGGTAAGTGCGGCCGTCGAGGAGCGTCAGTCGCAACAGGGCCTCCGTGCGGCTTTCCGCCAGGCCGCGAACGGCGATGCGGTCTCCGACGAGGCTCGAATCGCAGTCCGCGCTGAAGCGGAGGGTCGCGGCCGTTCCCGCGACTCCCGGCTCCGCAGACTCCACCACGCATCCGGCGGGCAACACCGGCTCGACCGAGGTCCCGGCGGGTCGCTGGAGCGGTGTCTTCCAAAAGACGGCAATGCGACCCGGAGCGGTTTCCCGCACTTCGAGCAACGAAGGTGCGAGACGGTGCGCCATCGCGACCACCGGTACCAGGAGGGCTAGGACGACCCACGCAGCGACCCAACGTCGAGTGTCTCGCATTCCCTCCCCGGGCGGAGATTCGCGGCCGGAGACTCCTACCCCGTTGCCAGGCGGCCTGCCAGCGCTCAGACGAGGACCTCTCCGGCCACCAGCCGATCGATTTCCGCGGCGTCGAAACCCAGCAATTCGCCGAGCACCTGGCGGGTGTGTTCACCCAGATCCGGCCCCGGCGTCTCCAGGCGCGGCGGTGCCTCGGAAAGCCGGATTCCGTAGTTCTCGAACTGCAACTCGCCGAGATGCGCGTGTTGCAACGGCGCGAAGTGACGGCGGTGGGCGAGCTGGGGATCGGCGAGCAGGTCGTCGTAGGTCTGGACGGGTCCGGCTTCGACCCCCTCCGCCTGGAGCGAGGCGGCGAGTTCTTGTGCATCGTGGTCGCGCGTCCAGCGGCCGAGGGAGTCGTCCAACTCGTCCTCGTGGGCACGCCTTCCCGCGACAGAATCGAAGCGAGGGTCTTCGGAAAAGGCAGGGTTTCCCATGGCGCGCCGCAGGAGACGCCACTCCGGATCCGAAAAGACGGCAATGGCGATCCAACGGTCCTCGCCGCGACAGGGGTACACGCCGTGGGGCACCCCGCGTTCATCCCGGTTGCCTCGGCGCTCCATCACCTCGCCGTTGGCTCCGAAGCGCACCATCATTTCGGAAAGGCTGTAGACCCCCGTCTCGATCTGGGAGACGTCGATGTGCTGGCCTTCACCGGTTCTGCGCCGGTGCAAGAGGGCCGCGGTGATCAAGAACGCCACATACCGCGGCGAAAGCGAGTCCGTGATCGTGGCATGGGGCCCGACCGCTGCGCGATCCGCCCAGCCCGCCATCTGGTTGAAGCCCGACAGGGCTGACCCCTGTCCCCCAAACCCCGGGTACATGCGCTGCGGGCCCGTCTGCCCGAACAGGCAACTGGAAACCATCACGAGGTCGGGCTTCCGTGCGCGAAGACTCTCGTAGTCGAGACCCCATTTCGCCATGGCTTTCGGCGAAAAATTCTCGGAAACCACGTCGGCCCAGTCGATGAGCCGGCGGGCCACCTCCACGCCTTCCGGCTTCGACATATCGACGGCGACGCTCTTCTTGTTCGGGTTCATCAGGACGAACATCGGAGACCCGTTCAAGCCGAAGGGGTTCTCCGGCGTGAGGAAGAGCACGCGCAGGAAATCCGGACGCCGGGAAGATTCGATGCGAACGACCGTCGCTCCGTGGTCGGCGAAATACCGTGTCGCCACCGGTCCAGCGGCACCGGCGCCGAGTTCGAGGACCTTGACCCCGTCGAACACGCCCATCCCTAGACGACCCCTTCGGACGAGAGACCGGCGAGGTCTGATTCGCCGAGTCCGAGTTCCGCATAGATTTCTGCGTTGTGTTCGGCGACTCGAGGCGCCCGGCCACGGATGCCGACCCGCGGGCCCGTGTTCTTTGCGAAGAAGTCCGGGTGCTCGAAGGCCGTTGCGAATTCCGGGTATTCCACCGTGGTGAAGAGATCTCGGGAACGCAACTGGGGCTGCTCCGAGATCTCCCGGGCATCGTTGCAGGGCGCCAGCATCATGCGACGCTCGAGCGCCTCTTCGTAGAGAAAGCGCCGTGTCTTCGTCGCGAAAAAAGCGCCAAAGGCGGCTTCGAAGCGTGCGATTTCCTCATCGGAAAGCGTGTTGTGGTTGTAGTGCTCCCAGTCGTAGGAGCGAAGCCACTCGGGTGCCATGCCGCTCTCGTCCATCAACGCCACGGTCGCCACCAGGTTGGGGATCCGCGCAGGCCCCCCCCGCAGGCCGAAGCTGATCCAGCCGTCCGCGGCGCGCCATATTTCCCGGGTCCGCCCCATCACGGCGCCCGTGCGTCTCTGCCGCCGCGGGGCATGGGCGTGCTGGCCGGGGCCGGTGACAAGCGTCGAGAGCTGGATCTCGTGCAGGGAAATGTCTACGAGCTGGCCGAGACCCGTCGTCTCGCGAGACCACAGGGCCATCGCGACGCCAGCGGCCACCTCGGGACCAGCGTGGAGGTACGCGGTCGGCAGGCTGCACCGGACCGGAGGGCGGTCGGCATCACCGGTCATGACGGCGTTCCCGCCCATCGAAACCACCACGAGGTCGTGGGCCCGCCACTGCGCTCGCGGCCCGGTACGACCAAAGGGCGTCACCGCGCAGTAGACGAGGCGCGGGTTCACCTGGCGCAGTGCCTCCCAACCGACTCCGGCTGCGTCGAGTGTGCCCGGCGCGCCGGTCTCGATCAGGACATCCGCACGCTCCGCGAGACCGCGCAACATGGCCGCACCCTTCTCGGAGCGCCAATCCAGGGTCACCCCGCGCTTGCTCGTGTTCAGCGCGAGCCAGCGCAGGCTTCGGTCCGGGTCCTCGATCTCACCGAGGTACGGACCCACGCGCCCCGGATCGCCTCCCGGGCGCTCCACCTTCACCACATCGGCCCCGGTCTCCGCCAGGATCTTGCCGGCAAGCCATGCCGACTCGTCGGCCAGGTCGAGCACCCGAATACCGGAAAGCATCAGCGACGCTCGTCTTCCATGGGATCCATGCGCCGCATCCCGAGACGCAGCAGCCCGGGCATGAAGAGGTGAAGGAACCGCGCAAGGGCGACCGCCACGGTGCGTGGAACCGTCACCCGGTAACGCCGTTTCACCACAGCCTCGACGATGGCGTCGGCCACGCGGCTGGCGGGCACCTTCCTGCCCCGGAAAGCGTGGGGTTCGTCGAGTTTTTCCCAGATTTCCGTGTCGATCGCACCGGGCACCACGAGCGCTGCATGAACTCCCGACCCGGCAAGGTCGCTCCACAGGCCTTCGGTAAACGCTGCAAGAGCCGCTTTCGAAGCCCCGTAGACGGCTTCCCGGGGTGGCACGATCTCGCCCGCCACCGACGTCACGTTCACCACGCAACCCGATGCCGCACGCCGCATGTGAGGCAGGGCCGCCAGTGTGGTCCACATGCAAGCGAGAGTATTGACCTCGAAGACCCGCTGGGCCTCTTCGGGACTCACCCGGTCGATGCGTTTGTGCTTGGTCAGCGCTGCGTTGTTGACCAGAATGTCTAGTCGACCGTGACGTTCCACCGTCTGGGCGATCACTCGCTCGGCAAAATCGCGGTGGCCAAGGTCGCCCACGAGGTACTCGCTCCGCGGCGAGATGTCGCGCAGTTCGTGAACCAGACTGCGCAGCCGCTCCTCGCGCCTCGCCACCACAATGACGACGGCGCCTCGCTGAGCAAAAACGCGGGCGGTTTCACGCCCGATGCCCGACGACGCACCGGTCACGACAACCACCCGGTCCCGGAGGTCCATCCCGTCAGCTTCCCGGAAGGCTGTCTGGGCCAAACCCTTCCGCCCACTCATAGCATTGCACTTCGATCATCATCGGAAGGCGGTACCGGACGTAGAAACTGTGGAGCTTCAGGACACCGAAGTCTTCGAGTTCGCGATCGAGGATCTCCACCCGATCGTCTCGATCGCGGTAGGCGATCGCACGCGCGAGTATCGCCTCCAGCGCGGCCGGAGTTCCAACAGACATTCCGAAGTGATCCATCGATGGACAGCGCATGGGTTCGTCATCGGCGGCGAGAAAGACGAACTGTTCGTTGCTGTGGGCGCGAAACACGAGACGCTTCCCCTCCTCGGTGAGCGTCGGCATTTCGCTCCAACCGAAGACTTCCGAGTAGAAGTCGAGCAGAGATCGCGTGCCCTCTGCACCGAGGAGTTCTGCCGCCACGCTCATTGCCACGTGGTTGAAACGAGGCGCGTCCGTCACTCCACTGCCCCCGGTCATCGCCACCTCCTGAGCTTCATCGGGACGGGGCTACCAGGACCTTGGCACCGATCCGCCCTTCGAAGAGTTCCAACATCGCGCCTTGGAGATCGCCGAGTCCCGCGTCTTCCGATTCCACGAGTTGGTCTACCGGAAGCGAGCCGCCCGCCAGCAACCCGATCGCGGCTTCGAAGCCGTCCTCGTCATAGTTATAGGCCCCCGTGACGACGAGTTCGTTCAGCAACACCCGGTTGGAATCGAGCCGCGGGCGGCGCATCCCCGTTCCGACGACGACAAGCGTACCCGCCCGGCGCAGTTGCCCGAGACCGCTATCGAAACCCTCGGGCGTCCCCGAGCACTCGAAGACGGCGTCGAACGGTGCATCGACCAGGTCGAAGGGCATCACCGGCACAGAGAGCTCCGCGGGTTCGAGTGCCGTCGCGGCTCCGAGACTCGTGGCGAGTTCTCGGCGCAACGGGCGCGGTTCGCTGACGACGACCTCGATTCCGCGTGCGCGCAGCGCCGCAAGCGTCAGCGCCCCGATCGGTCCCGCACCCACCACGAGAGCGCGCCCTGCGTCTTCGATACGAGAGAGCGTGATTCCGTGCAGCGCAACCGCCAGCGGTTCAGTCAGGGCCGCGTGGCGCAGAGAGAGGGAATCGGGGAGCCGCAAAAGTTGCCGCGAATCGACACGAACATATTCCGCAAAGGCGCCCTGGAATTCCTCGGGCCCGAACTCCCCGCGGTTGGCGCAGAGACCCGGACGGTGCGCGTGGCAGTAGCGACATTCGCCGCAACCGGGCGACTCGCCCCCGACGACACGATCACCGAGGGCAAAGCCCTCGACCGCATCGCCTACCGCGGCGACCTCTCCCGAATACTCGTGGCCACCGATCGACCCCGGACGCCCCCACCCCTCCATGACGAGGTGGAGGTCGGTTCCGCAAACGCCGCAGTGACTCACACGGAGCAGGGCATCGTGCGGCCCCAACGGGGGGAGCGGCCGTTCTTCGACTTCGATCCGGCGCTTCTCACGGTAGACGGCCGCACGCATGGTGTCGGGCAGCGGCACGGCAAGCCTCCATCTTCGCTTGCCCCGACGAGCGGCGGGGAGTAGTTTTCAATCTGACACACTGTCAGATCATTGTCGAGAGGATTGCCCCTTGCGCGAATACCGCCTGATCGATGCCGACTCCCACACCCTCGAACCCCCGCACATCTGGACCACGTGGCTGCCGAAGAAGTTTCACGACCGGGCACCGCGGCTCGTCCAGGACTCCGAGGGAGGCGACGCCTGGCAGTTCGAACCGGACACCCCGCCGATGGAAATCGGCCTGGTCACCACACCGGGGCGCCGCTTCGAGGAAATGAAGTGGCGTGGATACACCTACGACACGATCCGAAAATCCTGCTTCGATCCGAAGGCGCGCATCGAGGACATGGATTTCGACGGGATCGACGCGTGCTTTCTCTACCCGAGCCAGCGCACGATGCATTACTTCATGGGAAACCGGGACGCGGAGTTCCACCTCGCGGGCGTGCGCGCCTACAACGACTGGTTGCACCAGGAGTTCTGCGCCGTCTCACCCGACCGCCTCTTCGGCCTGGCCCAGATGCCCAACCTCGGCGTAGACGCCATGCTCGCCGAAATGAAACGCTGTAAAGAACTCGGCTTCCGCGGCGTCGTGATCTCGACGTGGCCGTCGGGGGAGGACGACCTGACGTCCGAAGACGATCGCTTCTTCGCCGCCGCGCAGGATCTGGAACTGCCCGTTTCGATCCACATCAGCATCCAACGCAAGCGCAACCCGCGCCCGAAGCTCGATGGACCCGCATCGATCGGCGCCATGGCGCTGGCAGGAATGATCAACTTTCCCCCGATCATGTGCGAGTTGATCGTTTCGGGCCTCTTCGACCGGTACCCCGGCGTGACCATCGTCGGCGTCGAAACCGAAGTGGGCTGGATCCCCGAAGCGCTCGAACAGGTGGACAACTTCTACTGGAGGAACCGGACGCGCACCGGACTCGAACTCAACCACCTACCGAGCGAGTACTTCCACAGAAACTTCCTCTGTACCTTCATTCGCGACGCGATCGGGGTCCAATTGCGCCACGATATCGGCGTGCGAAACATGGCCTGGTCGACCGATTTCCCGCACCACGGCTGTGACTGGCCCTACAGCCGCAAGGTGGTGAACGAGATCATGGTGGGGGTACCGCAGGCCGAGCGCCACGCGATCGTCGCCGGAAACGTCTGCCGCATCTATGGGCTGCCCGACACGGCAGCCGTCTAGGATCCGGAGCGACTCACGTAGCGGTACCCGTCGATTTCGATGCCCCCGGCCTCGAGACGCTCGCGCGCGGCGTCCCGAAGCGGCGCGACCTGGATCTTCTTGTTCCCCGTGTAGGAAAGCTCGTCGGCACGGAACTCCAGGACGTGGCGGGGCACCTTGTACACCGCCAGCCGCTCGCGCAGAAAACCTCGAATTTCATCGCCGTCGACCACCGCGTCAGCCGTTGGAACCACGCAGAGTACGATGACTTCACCGAGCGTCGGGTGCTCGATCCCGACGGGGATACCGACCTTCACGCCCGGGTGATTTTCCAACGCGTGCTCGATTTCCACGGGTGAGACGTTGGCGCCACCGGTCTTGATGATGTTTCCGAGGCGCCCGGACCAGTGAAGGCGACCTTCGGCATCGAGCGAACCGCCGTCTTGGGTGCGGAAGAAGCCGTCTTCGTCCAGGTAGTTCTCGGAGGCGACCTTGTGGTAGCCGCGCATGAAGCTCACGCCCTTGATCGCGATCTCGCCCTCTTCGTCGACACCCAGCCTCTCCCCGGTTTCCGGGTGCACGATCCGAAACTCCATCCCCGGGAGCGGAGACCCACTGCAACTACTGCGGAGCGCCAGAGGCGCGTCCGCCGGAATCGCACTCGCGATGGTGAAGGTTTCCGAGAGTCCATACGAAGCCCCCGGGCCATACACGTCTTCCTTGATTCCGGCGATCGCGGCCAGGGGAGAGGAAAAATCGACCTTTCTCAGCCGGGAGAGGTCTCGCGATGCCGCCGTCGGGTGCTCTCCCAACGCTTTGTGCTGGTGCGGCCAGGCGTGGATCGCCGTGGCGCGCTCGCCTTCGATCAAGTCGAGCGCCGCGCCGGGCTCGAAGTTTTCCTGGAGCAGGAGACGCCCGCCCGCCGCGAGAGTGCCCCCGATCGACATGGCGATCCCCGCGGTCCAGAAGAACGGGTAGGTGGTGAAAACGCGCTCTTCGGGACCGAACCGGAGCATTTCGGCAAAACGCCACGCCTGAAGCGCCGCGGCGCGCTGCGTATGCAGCACGCCCTTCGGAAGGGCCGTGGTGCCGGAGGTGTAGATCAAGATTCCATCGTCCGACGGATAGACCTCGTCCGCTGCGGCGTCGACGAGCTCGTCGGAGACATCCGCGCCCAGGGCCAGCAGTTCCGACCAGGACTCGACCCCGCCACGGCCAGCATCAATGCCGAGACAGACGACGCGCCGAAGTTGGGGCAGCGCGACGCAACGCAGGCGGCCGGGTTCGCCCTTCGCGATTGCCGGCTCTTCTTCCAGGAGGTCGTCGAGATAGGCGTGCTTCAAAAGCGACGACTGCATCAGGAGCAACGCGGCATCGCCGTGCCGGAGGATGTGCCGCAGCTCTTCGCGAGTCGCGAACGTGTTCACCGGGAGGATCACCGCCCCCAGACGCGCCGCCGCGTAGGCGCAGACCAGCCACTCCGGCCGATTCGCCATGTGAATCGCGACGCGCGTGCCCTTGACGACCCCCGCGCCAGCGAGCGCCCGTGAAAGTTCGCGCACGCGCAACCGCAGGCTGCCGTAGGTGGTCTCGGTGCCCTCGAAGTGGATCGCGACACGGTCCGCGAACGTGCCGGTGACCTGATCGAGGAATCTCGGAAGCGTGAGGCTGGAATCGTTGGGATCCATTCACCCGATTTACCACCCGCCCGCGCCCACGACAAGCAGAACCGGGGGCCACCCGAGCGCCGGTCTGGCAGCGGTCGTCGACGCGGGCGGCTACGACCTATACTCGCATTTCCGTGTCGAGCCCCTCCCTCGCTCCCACACTGGCGATCCTGGGCCTGGTCCTCGCTGTTTTCGTCGGCTGCGGTCGCCCGGAAGACCCGGCCCAGCGGGTTCCAGCTGAGCGGATCGTCCTGATCACCATCGACACCCTGCGGGCAGATTTCGTCAGCGCCTATGGAGAGGCGAATGCGGACACCCCGAGCCTCGACTCCCTCTCTGAAACCGGGGTCCGCTTCTCCACCGCGATCTCGCCCACCCCGCTGACCCTGCCCACACACGCGACGATCTTGACGGGCCTCGATCCGCCGCACCACGGGGTCCGCGACAACACGACGTTCGCCCTCCCCGAAGACCTCGTCACCCTGCCGGAAATCCTGGCACGCTCGGGCTGGGCCACCGGGGCCTTCGTCGGCTCGTTCATCCTCGACCGCCAGCACGGACTCGACCGGGGCTTTGACCGGTACGACGACGCCATGGGCGTACAGGGGGAGCGCCGGGTCTACGGCATTCCCGAGCGCTCGGCCGAACAGGTCGTCGATACCGCTCTCGACTGGCTTCAAGACGCGCCGGACCGCTTCTTCCTGTGGGTCCACTTCTTCGACCCCCACACACCGTGGGAGGGGCCCGAGTCTGCAGCACCTCGCGCGCGCTACGCCGCCGAAATCGAGCGAACCGACCGCCAGGTCGGG
>JAYZFQ010000011.1:0-58560 GCA_036336695.1 Myxococcota bacterium | reverse complement strand
GAGGTCTACAGCCTGTGCGAGCACCACATGCTGCCTTTCTTCGGGCGAGCGCACGTCGCCTATATCCCGAACGGGAAGGTCCTGGGCCTTTCGAAGATTCCGCGCCTCGTGGAGATGTTTGCGCGCCGCCTCCAGGTGCAGGAGCGCCTGACCCAGGAGATCGCGTCGATCCTCCAGGACGTGCTCAAGCCGAAGGGGGTCGCTGTCGTCGTCGAGGCGATCCATCTCTGCATGATGATGCGGGGGGTTTCCCAGCAGAACGCGTCCGCGATCACCAGTTCACTGCGGGGCGAGTTCGAGTCGGATCCGAAGACCCGCTCCGAGTTCATGGAACTGCTTCGGCACCAGAAGCCTTCTTTCGCCTAGGCTCCCGGCGCCGGTTCAGTTCAGGGACCGGAGGTTCACGCCCAGTTCGCCGCTGGCCTCGAGGTCCGCGCGTCGGTGATCGATCCAGGTCTGGATGAGCGCCGTCCGCTTCTGCTGTTCGATGCGCTGCCGCTGGACTTCCAGGGACTCTTCGATCTGCGCTTCGTCGGGTCCCCGGCGCTCGAGGACCTGGACCAGCGCGAGGCGCTCGCCGACCGGGAACACGCGGTCCGAGCTTTCTCCCGGTTCGAGGGTGAAGGCCGTCGTCAGCAGCTCCGGCGCGGCACCGAGACCCGGCACGAAACCGTCGGGCCGCCGTTTGATCCAACTCGTGCGCTCGAGGGTGAGTTCGGCGTCCCGGGCGGCGGTCTCGAGCGTCTGGCCGGTGCGCACCGCTGCGGCGACCTGCTCCGCGATGGCGCGCGCCCGGTCCTGGCGGGCCTCCTTTTCGAGCAACTCGAAGGCGAGGTCGTCCTGGACCTCGGCGAGGCTTTTCTGCTCGGCGTCCTTGCGGTCCTGGACCTCGATGACGTGGAATCCGTAGCTGGTCTTGATGGGTTCCGAGAGAGTGCCGAGTTCGAGGGAGAACGCCGCCGCGTCGAACTCCGGGACCATCTGGCCCCGCCGGAACCAGCCGAGGCTGCCGCCGTTGGCAGCGGTTCCGGCGTCTTCGCTCACCTCGCCCGCGACGGCGGTGAACTCCTCGCCGTCCAGCACTCGCTGGCGGTGCTCTCGCGCCAGGGCTTCGAGGGTCTGCACGTCCGCCTCGCTGGCGTCCACCGGCACGCGTACGAGGATGTGCCGCGCCAGTGCCTGCTCGGGCACGTCGAACTGGTCCCGTCGCTCTTCGTACAGCTCGGCGATTTCGGACCCGTGGGCGTCGCGATACGCGGCGACTGCCGCGTCGTCTCGTTCCAGCGTTTCGTTCCTGCCGTCGATGACCGGGAAGGCCACCTTGATTTCCTCGAGCGCGCTCACCGCAGCGTCGCGAGCCTCCCGCTCGCTGACCGAGGCCTGCCCGTAGAGGAGCACAGCGAGCTTGTCCGCAAGGGCCGTGCGGCGTTGCTGCTCGCGAAACAACCGCTCGCTCCCAAATTCCTGGTAGATCCAGTTTTCGTAGGCCTCGCGGCTGAAGTTGCCCGACCCGTCGCGCAGGCCCTCGTACGCCAGGAGTTCCCGTTCCACCTCTTCCTTGGCGACGGTCAGACCGAGTCCTTCGGCCTCGAGGGCCAGGATCGCGCGCTGCTGGAGTTCCACCGCCGTGTTGTTGTCGATGGTTTCGGACAGCTTGTCGGCGTCGAAGCTCTCGCCGAAGGCGTCCCGGAAGCGCTGCTCCATCGACTGCCGGCTGCGCAGGAATTCCTGGGGGCCGATCTGGAAGTGGCCGGCGGTCACGATCGCGTCCCCGGCCGGCTGCAGCGGGCTTCCGAATCCCATGTAGACGACGAAGACGCTGCCGATCCCGACGACGAAGAGCGCGGTCAGCCAGCGCTGTCCCTTCCGAATCACATCCAACATGCGGTCCCCTCCACCCCCCGAAGTCCCTGAATTCGAGGGTTTACTTCACCCATTTCCGGGTTGCCCCTCACCGGGGGGGCTGGTACTCTCGTCCCCGTGGGACCCTCTGTAAAACCCATTAGAAAACGGTACCTTAGCAGCCGCGCCTGCAATAGAACGGCGGCGCGCTTCGGGAGGTCGGTGTGATCCTCGATCCCGTTCTCGGCTGGTTCTCCAACGACCTCGCCATCGATCTCGGTACCGCCAATACGGTTGTCTATGCCAAGGGCAAGGGCATCGTGGTCTCGGAGCCGAGTGTGGTGGCCGTGGCGCGCGATTCACGCGGCGTCGACAAGGTCCACGCGGTGGGCAAGGAAGCCAAGGAGATGCTCGGCCGCACGCCGGGCAACATCCTGGCGATCCGTCCGATGAAGGACGGTGTGATTGCGGATTTCGAGATTACCGAGGCGATGCTCCGCTACTTCATCGCTCGCGTTCACGATCGCAAGCGGATGGTGCGGCCGCGCATCGTGATTGCAGTTCCGTCCGGGATCACCGAGGTCGAGAAGCGGGCGGTGCGCGAATCCGCAATGTCCGCTGGCGCGCGCGAGGTGTACCTGATCGAAGAGCCGATGGCGGCCGCGATCGGGGCGGGCCTTCCCGTCACAGAACCCTCGGGCAACATGATCATCGACATCGGCGGGGGGACCACCGAGGTGGCCGTGATCTCGCTGGCGGGCGTCGTCTACTCCAACAGCGTGCGTGTGGGTGGCGACAAGATGGACGAGGCCATCATCAATTACGTGAAGCGCAAGCACAACCTGTTGATCGGTGAGCGCACGGCGGAATTGATCAAGATCAACATCGGCACCGCCTTTGCGCCCGAGGAACTCGAGGCGATGGAGGTCAAGGGACGCGACCTCGTTGCCGGCGTTCCGAAGACCCTGGAGATCAAGTCCGACGAGGTGCAGGAAGCCCTTTCCGAGCCGGTCAATGCGGTGGTCGAGAGCGTGAAGATCGCCCTCGAGCGCACGCCGCCCGAACTGGCTGCGGACATCGTCGACAAGGGAATCGTCCTGGTCGGCGGCGGGTCGCTGCTGCGCCATCTCGACGTTTTGCTCCGGGAGGCGACGGGCCTCCCGGTAATGCTGGCGGAAGACCCCCTCACTGCCGTGGCCACGGGAACGGGTAGGACGCTCGACGAGCTCTCGCTGCTCAAGGGGATCGCGATCAAGTCCTGACGTTCTCGCGGACCCGGCCGCAGATGGGATGGCCGAGACGCGCAATCGAGTGAGCCTCACGCTGCTCGTGGCGGTGTTGGTGGGTGTCGCCACCGTGACCATGGTGGTGGACCGCCGCGCCCTGCGGGATGGCACCCGCGAGCTCCCTGCCTGGGCAGGTGGGCTGCTCGATGCCGTGGTGTCGGTGCAACAGGTGTTGCTCTTTCCCGTGGACTTCGTGCGCGGGGCCTGGCGGCGCACGTCGGTGCTGATGGACGTGGAGCAGGAGAACCAGCAACTGCGCGGAAGGATCGCGCGGCTCGAGGAGGACAACCTCCAGCTCCGGGAGGCCCTCGTCGCGAGCGGGCGGCTCGAGCGCATTGCCGAGATGCGCCAGGATCTCGAGGTTCCGATGCTGCCCGCCGAACTCGTCGGCAGCGATGTCTCGCCCTGGTTCCGTTCGGTGCTCCTCGACCGCGGGCGCGGCGACGGGGTGCGCTCGGGCATGCCGGTGATCTCCGAGCAGGGTCTCGCGGGCCTGGTCGTGGCGACATCGGGGAGCGCCGCCAAGACCATGCTGTTGCTGGACCGGCAGACGGCGGTGGACGCGACGGTTCAGCGAAGTCGCGCCCGCGGGATCGTTCGCGGCCGTGGCGACGATGTCCTTCTCTTCGAGTTCGTGGCCCGGGGCAGCGACGTGCGCCCCGGGGACATCGTGATCACTTCCGGGCTCGACGGTGTCCATCCCAAGGGCCTGCGCGTGGGTACGGTCACCGCGGTGGAGCCGTCGGGGTCGAAGCTCCTGCAGACGGCCCTCGTGGCGCCGGCCGTCGACTTCGGCCGGTTGGAACAGGTGTTCGTGATGTTGCGGAGAGGTCCGACGTTGGAACTGCTGTACGCGACCGAGAGCGGCGATGAGGTTCCCCTCGGGCAGACCGCGGGGAACGGGCCTTGAAGCTCGGCCTCGTCCTGGCGGGCGTCGGTCTCCTGGGTCTGATGGCCAATAGCGTTGCTGCGCTGGTCGTGCCGGCTCGCTTCCTTCCCGACGCGGGCATGCTTCTGGTCGTGGCGGTGGCCCTGTCCGTGCGCAGCCCCGTGGTGGGCGTTCTCTTCTCCGTGTTGCTCGGCTACACGACGGATCTCCTCTCCGGCACCCTGCTCGGCGAGCACGTCCTGTTGCGGCTGGGCGCCTACGGCCTGGCGCGGGTGCTCTCCGTCCGGCTCAACCTGCACGGCGCGCTTCCCCTGGCCCTGTTCGTGTTGGTCCTGTCGGTGCTGCACGCAGGTGCGCTCTGGGTGCTCGCCACCTTCTTCCTGCCGGGTGCCGGGTTGGCTCCGGACGTGTTGCGCGACCTGGCGCCCCACGCACTGTCGAACGCGCTGTTGGCGCCGGCGGTCACGGCCGTGGTTGCGGCCGTCGCGCGGCGGCTCGAAAGCGACGACGCGGGGCCCCCGCTGCGCCTCGAGCCGCGTCAGTTCTCGCTATGAAGGACGACTTCGGCGCGCGGGCCCGCTTGGGATCGGGGCCGGAAGTCTCGATCGACAACCGTCTGCCCTTCCTCATGGGCGTCGTGCTCCTCGCCTTCGGAATCTTCGTGCTGCGCCTGTTCCAGTTGCAGGTCCTTCAGGGGGAGGAACTCCAGGGCATCGCCCAGGGCAACGCCGTGCGCCTCGTGCGACTCGAGGCGCCCCGGGGAGATATCCTCGACCGCAGGGGAAGGGTGCTGGCGGCGACGCGCCCGGCGTTCGGCGTTTCCGTATTGCCGAGTGACCTCCATTCACCCGAGCGGACGGCGACGGCCCTCGGAATGCTGCTGGACACCGACGCCGAAGGGCTGGCGGAGCGAATCGGCACACCCCGGGGACGCCGCCGGTTTCGACCGGTTCGCCTGGCCGCGGACCTGCCCTTCGACCACTGGGGTCGTGTCGAATCCCATCGGTTCGAACTGCCCGGTGTGCTGACCGACGTGCGGCCACGCCGCCACTACGTCGAGGGCGAGCTTTCGGCCCACCTGCTCGGCACGATCGGAGAGATCAGTGCCGCGCAATTGCGGGCGGCCGGGCGCTCCGAGTACCGGTCCGGGGAGGTGGTCGGCCAGTCCGGAATCGAGCGCCTGTTCGAAAGCCACCTGCGCGGCCGGGCCGGGGGGCGGAACGTCGTGGTGGACGTCGCCGGCCGTGTGGTGGGTGACCCCCTGGAGGAGCGCGAGCCGGAGCCGGGGGGGACGCTCACGCTGACGATCGATCGGGATCTCCAGCGCGTTGCCGAGGCCGGCTTCGAGCCGGAGGTGCTCGGCGAACCGGGCAAGCGCGGCGCCCTGGTGGCACTCGACCCGCGCAACGGGGATGTCCTCGCATTGGTGTCCAAGCCTGCCTTCGATCCGAATGCGTTTGCGGGCGGGATCGATTCCGAGACCTGGAAGGGGCTGTCGACCGACGAATGGCGCCCGCTCCAGAATCGAGCCGTCGCGGGCCAATACCCCCCGGGTTCGATCTTCAAGCCGGTCGTCGCGGCTGCAGCGCTGACGGACGGCATCGTGACGCCGAGCGACCGGATCTTCTGCCCCGGTCATTTTCGCCTCGGCCGGCGGGTCTACCGCTGCTGGCGGCGCGGGGGGCACGGCGAAGTCGATTTGCGCGCCGCGCTGAAGCACTCCTGCGACGTGTACTTCTACCAGGTCGGCCTCCAACTCGGCATCGATCGCATCGCCGACTTCGCGCGGGCGTTCAAGCTCGGACGCACGACGGGGTTTCCGTTCGGTGACGAGAAACCGGGTCTGGTTCCCACGAAGAGTTGGAAGGAGAGGCGTTTCTCCGAACCCTGGCAGCGAGGCGAGACGGTTTCGGTGTCGATCGGTCAGGGTTTCAGCCTGGTGACGCCGATCCAGATGGCCGTTGCCTACGCAGCGCTCGCCAACGGCGGAGACATCCTCGAGCCGCGCATCGTCCGAGAGCGGGTCGACCGGGATGGCGAAGTCGTGAGTGCCGGTGGGCCGGTCGTTCGCGCCCAACTGGGGGTTGCCCCGGAATACCTGGCCGTCGTGCGAGATGCCCTCGAGGCCACGGTGTCCGAAACCGGTGGAACGGGTGCCGCGGCGCGCGTGCCGGGCGTTCGGGTGGCGGGCAAGACGGGCACCGCACAGGTGGTGCGGCTGAAGTACACGGAGGATCTCGAGGAGGACGAGATCCCCGTTCGCCATCGTGATCACGCCTGGTTCGTGGCCTTTGCGCCGGTCGAAGACCCCGAGATCGTCGTGGCGGTACTGGTCGAACACGGGGGGAACGGCGGATCCGTGGCGGCGCCGATCGCCGGACGAGTGCTGGCGGAATACTTCCACCCCAAGCGCGAGGAATCGCCCGCGACCGTGGCGATTGCGGAGGATCCCGATGCGGGGGATTGATCGACGCCTGGTCCAGAATTTCGACGGGGTGCTCTTCGGTCTCGTCGCGGCGCTCGTCGTGGTGGGTCTCGTCAATCTCGCTTCGTCGTCCCACAGCGATTCCGGAATGTCGGACGCGGTGCGCCGGCAGCTGATCTCCCTCGGGATCGGCGTGGCGGTGATGGCGGTGACGGTGATGTTCGACTACCGGCACTACGAGCGGCTGGCGCTTCCGGCGTACCTGGGTTCGCTGTTCCTGCTCGTGTTGACGCTCGTCATCGCACCGCTGACCCGCGGGAGCCAGAGCTGGCTCCTCGAGGGGCGGCTCCAACCCGCCGAACTCGCCCGCCTGGGCCTGGTGTTGATGCTCGCCCGCCACTTCCATCGCAATCCGGCCAGCGAGGTGCGGCGATTGCGCGACCTCGCGCGGCCCGCGTTGTTGATTGCGCTGCCCGTGGGCCTGATCGTGCTACAGCGGGACATGGGGGTGGCCTTGCTGACGTTGCTGGTCGGGTCCACCTATGTCGCACTCGTGAACATTCCCAAGCGGGCCTGGCTCGTCATTGCGATCGCGGGGGTCACTGCGTTCGCCGCGCTCTGGATCTTCGCGCTCCAGCCCTACCAGCGGGAACGGATTCTCGACGTGGTCGACTCCGGCCGGGATCCGCTCGCCTCCGGCTACCAGGTCAACCAGTCGCGGATTGCCGTGGGTTCCGGCGGTCTGCTCGGCAAGGGGTACCGCGAGGGAACCCAGAGCCAGTTGCGTTTCCTGCCCACACAACACACAGACTTCGCCTTCTCCGTCCTGGCCGAGGAGTGGGGCTTCGCGGGCTCGGTGGCGGTGCTCGGCGCCTTCGCGACGCTCCTGGCCTGGGGGTTGGTCATCGCGAGCAAGGCCAAAGACGGGTTCGGAGCGATGTTGGCCGTCGGCGTGGTCGGCTTGTTCTTCTGGCCAGCGGTGCTCAATGTGGGGATGGTTCTGGGGGTTCTTCCGGTCATCGGCGTGCCGTTACCCTTCATCTCCTACGGCGGTTCGGCCCTGGTGACGAACCTGATCGCCGTCGGTCTCCTGATGAACGTTTCCTTGCGGCGCTGGGTCTTCTAGCGCGTCCCCGGCCGCCGCGGCGACGGGTTCCTGGTAGGCTGGACGGGATGTTCGAAGCAGGCCCGGAGAGAGAGCGTCCGCGCGTCGGCGCGTTCTTCGACATGGACAAGACGCTCATTGCGGAGAACTCGGGCAGCCTCTTCATGAGGCACCAGTACGAGCAGGGTGAGATCGATGGTTTCGAGTTGCTGAAGGGCTTCGGTGCCTACGTCCAGTACAAGCTCGGCGTGCTCGACATCGCCAACTGGACCCGGAAGCTGATGCTCCAGTTCGCGGGTCGATCCGAGTCGGACTTGGAGCGCCAGACCGCGGAGTGGTTCGAGGAACTGGTCGTTCCGGTCATCTACCCGGAGGCGGAGAAACTCGTGCAGGCCCACCGCGAGGCGGGAGATCTCGTCGCCATCGTGTCGGGAGCCACACGTTTCGTCGTCGAGCCCCTGGCCCGGCGCCTCGGCATCGAGCACATGCTCTACACCCGGCTCGAGGTAGAGGAGGGCCGTTTCACGGGGCGTGTGGTGGAGCCCATCTGCTTCGAGGAAGGCAAGATCTACTGGATCCGGGCATTCATCGAGGCCCATGGCGTCGATCTCGCCAAGAGCTTCTTCTACACCGACTCCGTGACCGACATGCCGTTGCTTGACCTGGTCGGGCACCCGGTCGTGGTCAACCCCGATCCGCTGCTCTATCGCCGCGCTCTTCGGCGGCGTTGGCCCGTGCGATTCTTCGGGTAGCCCGAGTCGCGACTCAGCCGATCAGCTTCTTGATCATTGCCTCGAAGTCGGCCTTCGGTCGCGCGCCCTGGAGCTGCTCCACGACCTGCCCGCCCTGAAAGGCGAGTACCGTCGGGATCGCGCGGACGCCGTAGCGGCCGGGGGTGCCGGGGTTGGCCTCGATATCCATCTTCACGATCTTGACCTGGTCGCCGTATTCCCCAGCGAGTTCGTGAATGATCGGCGCGATCTGCCGGCACGGTGCGCACCACTCCGCCCAGAAGTCGATCACGGCCGGCTTGTCCGACTGCAGCACTTCCGTTTCGAAGTTCTGGTCCGTTACTTCGATGATGTCCGACATTGGGGTCCTCTCTGTGGTGGATGGGCGGCCGGCCTAGGATGCCGCATTGCCACGGGGATGCATCCGTTGACGCCCGGGAGGCGCGCCGGTATTCTTCTCTCTTCGGATCTACCTGTTTTTACAGGGCTTTTCCCCGGGGCAGCGATGACCGACCGTCCGTCTCAGACGCCCGACGACAGGCTGGCCCGTGTGCGCGCGAGCCTGGAGGAGAGTGCGCGGCTGACCCGGGAGACGCTGGAGGTCGCGGGGCCGCGGATCGCCGAGGCGGGGGAACTCCTGGTCGCGACGTTTCGGGAGGGCGGCCGCCTGCTGGCGATCGGCAACGGCGGTTCCGCAGCCGATGCCCAGCACCTGTGCGCCGAACTGGCCGGCCGCTTCGACCGGGAGCGCCCGGGTCTCCCCGCGCTCGCTCTCACCACGAACAGCAGCGACGTGACGGCGATCGGGAACGATTACGGGTTCGAGCGGGTGTTTGCGCGTCTCGTCGAGGCGCACGGTCGGCGAGGAGACGTGCTGGTCGCGATCTCGACCTCGGGCAAGTCCCCCAACGTCATCGCCGGCGTCGAGGCGGCGCAGGACCGCGGATTGCGCGTGGTGGGGCTGCTGGGGAAGGGCGGGGGGGCGCTCGCGGCGCGGGTCGATGTCGCGATCGCGGTTCCGTCCGACGTCACCGCCCGCGTTCAGGAAAGCCACATCGCGGTGCTGCACGCTCTCTGCGAACTCGTCGAAGGCGAACTCTTCCCCGAGACCGTCGAAGCGTGAGTCGGAAACTCCCCCGGATCGATCGTTCCAAGGTTCGGACGACGAGCGCCCGGCGTCGGACGAGCAAGGTTGCGTTAGCGGACGAGGCGCGTCCGCACCGAGCCGGGGACGGGTTCGCCGCCTTTCTCGATGGCTTGCCCGATGTGCTCGGTGCGGCAGATCTGAAGCGGGCCATCGCGGCTGGGGCGCGTGCCCGCACGCGGAAGCGCACGTTGCTCTGGGGCCTCGGGGCCCACGTCATCAAAGTCGGTCTGGCGCCGGTCTTGGTGGATCTCATCGAGCGGGGCTTCGTGTCCGGAGTGATGCTGAACGGCGCGGGCTGCGTGCACGATCTCGAACTCGCGATGATGGGCCGCACGAGCGAAGACGTTGCGTCGTCGCTCGACGACGGCAGCTTCGGAATGGCCGGCGAAACGGCCGAGCGTCTCAATCGTGCGGTGGTTGCCGGGCACCGAGATGGGCTGGGGATGGGCGCTGCCGTCGGGCGGGAGATCCTCTCGGGGAAGTTTCCCCATGCGGATCGGTCGATCCTCGCGACTGCCGCGCGGGTCGGAATTCCCGTCACGGTGCATGCGGCCATCGGGACCGATATCCACCACATGCACCCGGGCGCGGACGGGGCCGCACTCGGAGCGACGAGCTTTCGCGATTTCGAGACCGCGACGGCGCTCGTCGCGACGCTCGAGGGGGGTGTCTTCTTCAACGTCGGCTCCGCCGTGATCCTCCCCGAAGTCTTTCTGAAGGCGCTTGCCCTGGCGCGCAATCTTGGCAGGCGCGTGCGGCGCTTCACGACCGTGGATATCGATTTCATTCGGCACTACCGCCCCCGGGTGAACGTGGTCGAACGGCCGACGCGTCTCGGCGGAACCGGGCTCTCCTTGACGGGTCACCACGAGATCCTGGTACCGCTGCTCGCGGCGGGCCTGGTCGAGTCCGAACAGGCGTGAGCGCCCTGAAGGGGATTCGCCTGGTCGAGGGCGATATCACGGCGCAGTCCGTGGATGCGATCGTGAATGCCGCCAACAGCGATCTCGTGCTCGGGTCTGGAGTGGCCGGTGCCATTCGGGAGGCCGGCGGGCCTTCGATCCAGGCCGAGTGCGACACCCTGGGTCCCATCGCGGTGGGCGATGCGGCCGTAACGGGTGCCGGCGAGTTGCCGGCACGTTTCGTCATCCATGCCGCCGGGATGCCGCCGGGCGGTGCGGCGAACGAGGACAGCGTGCGTGCCGCCGTTCGCCGGAGTCTCGAACTGGCGCGGGAACGCGGTTGCGTGACGGTCGCGATCCCGGCGGTGGGCGCAGGGGTCGGCGGGTTTCCTGCCCAGCGCTGCGCCGAGGTCCTCGTTGCCGAGGCCCGGGAGCACCTGGCGGGGGAGACCACGGTCACGGAAGTGCGCTTCGTTCTCTTCGGCGAGCCCATGTACCGTATTTTTGAAGGCACTCTGGATGCGGCCAAGATGGAAGTGCAAATGGCGGCGCTTCGTGCCCGAAGGAACTCCGAAAGTCCCGGGGGCGGTGCGCCGAAAAACTGAGTTCAGGTCCCTCGCGCCGGTGAACGTGTCGCAGCGGCAGCGATCGGGCCGAAACCGGGAAGGTTGGTCTTTTCATGTCCGTCCAACTCCATGAGTGGACTGCGGCGCTCTATCTCCTGGCCGGAATCGCAGCGTGGCTCGGATTGGCGCTGCGTTCTCGGCAACTCGAGCGCGTTTCGGTGTTGATCCTGGGTGCGGGCGCTGTGCTCAACGTGGCTGCCTTTGCCATGCTGCACCAACTGGATCCGCCGCCGCCGCTGACGGACCTGCCGACCGCGGTGTCTTTCACGACTTGTGTCGGCGCGGTGTTCTTCCTGATCCTGCTCGGCTGGTCGAAACTCGCCGGGTTGACGGTGCTGGTGGCCCCGGTTGCCTTCGTCAGTGCCTTCTACGCGGCGCTCGAAATTCCCCACGCCGCGGCCCCGGTGGCCGAGGCATCGGCCCCCTGGGCCCACGCCCACGTCATGCTGGCGAGCGCGGGCCTCGCGTGCCTGGGGATGTCGGGAATGGCCGGCCTCCTCTTCCTCGTGGAACACCGTCGGATCAAGGCCAAGCGGCCCCTCGACTTTCGGTTCTCCCTTCCTTCCCTGGAGGCGCTCGACCGGGTGAATCGCGCATCGGTTGCGGTGGGGTTTCCGCTCCTGACGCTGGGTTTCGTAACGGGACTCCTGTGGGTCCATGCCGTGTACGGGACGTGGATCGCCGGAGGGCGCCATGAAGCCTGGTTGGCGCTGGCGTGGATCGTCTACGCCGTCCTGATCGGTGTCCGCTTCGCACTGCGCCAAGGAGCGCGTTCAGCCGCCTTGAGCGCCGTCGTCGCCTTCGGCTTCCTGGCGTTTGCCGTGATCGGGGTCGGGATCTCGTCGTGAAAATTCTGCTGCTGGGCATGAGCCACCGCACCGCGCCGCTCGAATTGCGCGAGCGCCTGGCGATGGGAGACCCGGCACAATCGCTGCGAGACCTCGTTGCGTGTGAAGAGATCGGAGAAGCGGTCGTGTTTTCCACCTGCAACCGCTTCGAGGTTGTTGCCGCCACGGGCTCTCCCGCTGCGGCGCGTCAGCGGCTGCGCGCTTTTTTGAACCGGGATCTCGGCGCAGACTCCGGCGATCTCACCGAACACGTGTACGAGCACACGGACGGTGCGGCCGTGCGCCACGTGCTTCGTGTGGCGTCCTCTCTCGATTCCATGGTCGTCGGCGAATCCCAGATCCTGGGGCAGACCAAGGACGCGTGGCAGCGTTCGGTCGACTGTGGTGCGTCGGGTCCGCTGCTCGGGCGCCTCTTCCAGCACGCATTTTCCACCGCGAAGCGGGTGCGCACGGAAACGAAGGTGGGCGAGCGTCCTGTGTCGGTAGCGCGGGTCGCGGTCGACCTGGCGAAGCAGATCTTCGAGGATCTGGCCGGCAAACAGGCGCTCCTGGTGGGAGCCGGCGAGATGATCGAGGCGTCGCTCGAAGCCTTGCGAAACGCGGGACTCGACGCCGTGCGTGTCGCGAATCGGACGCCCGAGCGCGCCGTCGATCTCGCGGCCCGGTTCGCGGCGACGGCCCACGGCCTGGACGAGCTTCCGGAACTCCTGAAGCGTTCGGACGTGGTGCTTACCTGCTTGGCTTCGCCCCGACCGATCGTGACTCCGGAAGTCATCGGGAAGTCGCGACGCCGGGGACCCCTCTTCGTCATCGACATCGGCGTGCCCCGAAACGTGGATTCTTCGATCGGCGAAATCGACGACGTCTACCTCTACGACATCGACGACCTCTCGTCTGTGGCGGAGGAGAATTCCGAGAAGCGCCGCCGCGAGACCGCCGATGCCGAAGCCATTGTCGACGAGGAGTGCGGGCGCTTTGACGGCTGGCTGGCGGCGTTGCGTGCCGTGCCGACGATCCGGGAATTGCGAGAAAACGCCGAGACGCTTCGCGCTGCCGAGGTGGAGCGGGCCCTGCGCCGGCCTGAATTCGACGGGGCGTCTCCCGAAGCGATCGAGCAGCTGACGCGAGCGATCGTCAACAAGATCCTCCACGCGCCGGTTTCGCGACTCCGCCGGGAGGCGGAGAGCGAGAGCGACGCCTCCTGCCTGGAGGCGGCCCGGGTGCTCTTCGCTCTCGACGATGCTGCGGCAGGGGCGGAGGAAGAATGACCTCCGTCCGGATTGCGACCCGTGCCAGCGATCTCGCCATGGCCCAGTCGCGTCGCGTTGCCGCGATGATCGAGGAACGACTCGGTGTCGGCACGGAACTCCTTCCGATGAAGACGACGGGGGATCTGCTCGAAGGGCCCCTGAACGCGGTCGGCGGCAAGGGTCTGTTCGTCAAGGAGATCGAGGAAGCGCTCTTGGCGGGCCGGGCCGACATCGCGGTCCACTCGGCCAAGGACCTTCCCGCCGCAACGCCGGAGGAACTGGCCCTCATCGCTTTTCCGGAACGTGCGGATCCCCGCGATGCACTGCTCGCGAGGGAACGTGGGAAGGGGCTGCGCGACCTTCCCGCCGCCGGGCGGGTCGGCACGGGGAGTCTGCGCCGCTCGATTCAGCTGCGCGCCGCGCGCCCGGATCTGGAGGTCGTGCCCCTGCGAGGAAACGTGCCGACGCGGGTCCGTAAGCTGGAAACCGAGGATCTCGACGCCGTGGTGGTCGCCTGTGCCGGGCTCGAGCGCCTGGGTCTGGAGGAGCGCATCGACGAGCGCCTGGCGACGGACGTGATGCTTCCTGCGGTGTGCCAGGGGATCCTCGCCCTGGAAGGCCGCCGGGACGACCCCATCGCCCGCGACGTAGCGACGCTGACCGCCCGCGATGCCGCCATCCAGGCCGTCGCAGAGCGGGCGGTTCTGGAGCGGCTCGAGGCGGATTGCAATGTGCCCCTCGCGGCCTTCGCTGAGCTGGACGGGGACCGGCTCCGTCTGCGTGCGCTGCTTGCCGATCCGGAGACGGGAGACATCCTGCGGACGGAGGGCGAGGGGTCGGTCGCGGACCCGGGGGCGCTGGGACTTCGGCTCGGCGAAGACCTGCTCGCGTCGGGTGGAGCGGCGCTTCTCGCGCGTCTGCGAGGCGAGGCGGCTCAGTGACGACGCAGAAGCCGGGAACGGGTCGTGTCTTTCTGGTCGGTGCGGGGCCCGGGGACCCCGAACTCATCACTCTGCGCGGGGCGTCGGCGCTCCGGCGGGCCGATGCCGTGATCTACGACTCCCTGGCGGCTCGCGAGTTGCTCGCGCTGGCACCGCCGGGCGCACTGCGGATCGACGTGGGCAAGCGCGGTCACGATGCGCCGACACGCCCCCAGGAAGAGATCACGGACTTGATGCTCCGACTGGCGGGGGAGGGCCTGACCGTGGTGCGCCTCAAGGGCGGCGACCCGTTCGTCTTCGGGCGCGGCGGTGAAGAATGTTCGGCGCTCGCAGCCGCCGGGGTGCCCTTCGAGGTGGTCCCCGGCGTGTCCTCCGTCGTCGGCGGACTCGCCTATGCCGGAATGCCGTTGACGGACCGAAGGCATTCCGCCTCGTTCGCGGTGGCCACCGGGCACAAGGATCCGTCGAAACCGGCCGAGGAGACGCGCTGGTCCGAACTCGCGACCGGTGCCGATACCCTGGTCATCCTCATGGGCATGCGGAGTCTCGAGTCCCTGGTGGAGCGCGTGATTGCGGGAGGCCGCTCGCCGGCAACGCCCGCGGCGGTCATCATGGACGGGACGCTGCCCAGCCAGCGGGTGGTGGAGGCGCCGCTTTCCAAACTCGCCGCGCGGGTGCGGGATGCGGGTCTGGGTGCCCCGGCGCTGGTGGTGATCGGAGAGGTCGTGAAACTGCGGGAATCCCTCGCCTGGCTGGAAAACCGGCCGCTCTTCGGACGGCGCGTGCTGGTGACGCGCCCCGCCCACCAGGCGGCGTCCCTCGCGGCGGCGCTGCGCGAGCGAGGTGCCGAGCCCGTTGTGGTTCCGCTGGTCGAGATCGCCCCTCCGGAAACCTGGACCCCTGTCGACGCGGCGCTGGACGACCGGGCCGACCACGATGTCCTGGTCCTGGCTTCCGCGAACGCGGCAACGGCGTTCTGCGAGCGCGCGCGTGCCCGGCAGGTTTCCCTCGCGACGGCGAACTGGAAGGTGTGCTGCGTGGGGCCCCGGACTGCAGAAGTTGCCCGTGGCCAGGGATTGTCCGTGCACGTCGTTCCCGAGCAGCGGGATGCGTCGGGGATCGTGGCGGCCCTGGGGCGTGGTGATGGCCTGCAGGGTGCGCGGGTGCTGCTGCCGCGCTCCGCTGAAGGTCGCCAGGAACTCGTCGACGGGCTGCGTGCCGGTGGTGCGAAAGTTTCACCCGTTTGCGTCTACCAGACGCGGCCCGCGGAGGTCGACGGGGCCGCGCTGCGGCAACGACTGATCGGCGGCGAATTGCATGTGCTGACCTTCGCGAGTCCTTCGGCCGTGGCCGCCTTCGCGGCGCTGCTGGATGACCCGGCGCGCGAGGCCGCGTCGCGATGCGTGGTGGCGGCCATCGGGGTGACGACCGCGGAAGCGCTACGCAGCGAAGGCCTGGCGCCGGACGTCGTCCCTGAGCGGCCCGGTGCGGTCGCGCTGGCCGAAGCGCTCGCAAGTTTCCTGGCCCCCGAGACGGAAGCATCCGAGAGCGGTGGAGGAACGGTATGAGTTTTCCCACGACCCGAATGCGCAGGCTGCGCGGCAGCGAGACCCTGCGGCGCATGGTGCGCGAAACCCGCCTGGTTCGCGACGACCTGGTGTACCCCCTGTTCGCGGTGGAGGGTTCCGGTGTGCGGGACCCGGTGGCGTCGATGCCGGGGGTTTCCCGCTTTTCCGTGGACACGCTGGTCATGGAATGCAAGGAGATCCACGACCTGGGAATTCCCGCGGTGCTGCTGTTCGGGGTGCCGGACGACAAGGATTCCGTCGGCTCCGGAGCGGATGCCGCCCAGGGAGTGGTGCAGCGCGCCGTGGAGGCGGTGAAGGCCGCGGTGCCGGATCTCTGCGTCATGACCGACGTGTGCCTGTGCGAATACACGGATCATGGACATTGCGGTCTGGTCGAGGCGGGCGACGTGGCGAACGATCCCTCGTTGTCGCGCCTGGCCGCAACCGCGGTGTCCCACGCCCGCGCAGGAGCCGACGTGGTAGCGCCTTCCGACATGATGGACGGCCGGGTCGCGGCGATTCGCACCGCGCTCGACGACGGCGGCTTCCAGGATGTGCCGATCCTTTCGTACGCGGCGAAGTTCGCCAGCGCCTATTACGGACCGTTCCGGGACGCCGCCGAGAGCACGCCGCAGTTCGGCGACCGACGCAGCTACCAGATGGACCCGCCCAACGCGCGCGAGGCCCTGCGCGAGATGCGGCTGGATCTCGAAGAAGGTGCCGACGCGCTCATGGTGAAGCCGGCATTGCCGTATCTCGATGTGCTCGCTCGCGCCCGTGCGGAATTCGACGTGCCGCTCGCTGCCTATCACGTGTCCGGTGAGTACGCGATGATCAAGGCCGCCGCGGAGCGTGGCTGGCTCGACGGGGAACGCGCAATGCAGGAGGCGCTGGTCGCGATCAAGCGCGCCGGTGCGGACCTCATTCTGACCTACGCGGCCAAGGATGTCGCCAGTCAGCTTGCGGGATGAGTGGGGGAAGCGTGGGAGTGCTCTACAAGGTCGTCGAGACGAGCGAAGTCACCGACCTCGAACTCGAGCGAATTCTCAACGAGACCACCAGCGCCGGCTGGACCCTCGACACCATGCAGTTCGCCATGCGTGATGCGTCGAAACGGCCGGCCATGGCGTTTCTCACCTTCACGCGTGCCGCCGAGGACTGAGCGCCTCGCCGGTCACCAGAGTTCCGGCGGGTTCGACGGGCAGGACCAGGCAGCAGCGAGGGCTGCCGCATCTTCGGCGTCGAGTTCCTCTTCCTCGGGGTCCCCGTGGTAGGGCGAGTTGTAGTGGCACTCCACCCAGCGCGGGGCCGTGAACGCGAGGAGGTAGCTCGTTCCAAAGCTCGAGTAGCGGAATTCGCCGTCGTAGAGAAAGCCGAAGCCGATTGCGGGGACGGGAATGGCGGGTAGGTCTCCGGCAGAGACGAGTTCGTCGAGCGTATCCGGATAGAGTTCGGCGCGTGCGTAGTAGCGCTCCATGGCGTCGTTGATCGCCGCTGCCTGCACGTCGCGTGTCCAGTAGTAGTCGAGTCGGGACCAGGTTTCCCCGATCAGGAGCGGAATTGCGATGAGCGCCGCGCCGAGACCGAAGTCCACCGCGCGCCGCCGCAACTGAGTCGGTTCGATGCGGGTGCGCGCTGCAATGCCTGCGATGCCGATCCCGGTGGCCACGGCGATGCCGCCGAACGTCCCCGCGCCGGGGCGGAAGGGGAGCAGGTGTAGGCTCGCGCCGCCGGCGAGCAGCGCCACGGGGATCCCGACACCCGCGGCGGTGCCTGCCAGCGCAAGGCCCGGGTTTGCCGCGCGCCGCGCGAGGGCGGCCGCGCCCAGGGCGACCCCGGTGAGCCATAGCATGGCGAAGAGTCCGCCCACTTCGATGCCGAAGATCGGAATCGCCGGCCAGGGCGACAGGGAGAAGTAGAGGTTTTCGTCCGTTCCTGTGGCGTTGCGCAGCAGAGCGATCGCGACCAGGCAGATGGGAAGGTAGGTGGCGGCGCGCCACGGCCAGGGCAGGCGCAGCCAGCTTCGGGCCAACAGCGGTGCGGTCAGGGCGGCGCCGACAATGATCGCGGTCAGGGCGAGGACGGCGGATCCGCGCCAGAAGAAGAATTCCCAGACCTGTTTTCCCACGGTTCCGTAAAAGGAGAAGAGGAAGACGGCGATGGCACTCGCGAGCGCGATCGTGCGCGCTACGGCCGAGCGGCTCGACACGAAGACGCAACCCGCGAGTAATAGGGCGGGGAGCGTGAGGGCGAGGATGATCCGGACGGGCTGGGCGAATACCCAGGGCAGGAGGTCCAGGTCGTGGAGCGATCCACGTGGATCGTACCAGGACAGTTCGTCCTGGAAGGGGGGTGGGCCGATCCCCTGGTGGATCGCGTAGGCGTAGAGGACGCAGAGTGCGGCGAAGCACCATCCGACCGCCTGGCTTCCGGAGCGGGTCGGCCCCGAGCGGAGGCCTCCGTTCATCGCTTCCTGTCTTCTGCCAGGTCGACGTGGACGCGCTGCTGCCCGCCCGCCGGCCGTTCGCCCAACTTGATCTCCGCGCGGACTTCGACGGTTCGCCCTTCGAGGAGTTCGTTCAGTACCGCCGCCACGTCGATTCTTTCGAGCGTCTGAGCCAGTTCGAAACTCAGGCGCTCCAGGAATTCCTTGCGGGTGCGTTCGCTCTGGTCGATCGCGAAGTCGGACCAGTCCTTGGGAAGCGTGTCCCCCAGGGCCTTGCGGATCGTTTCTTCGGTGAAGAAGAACCCCGAGAGTCCCAGCGCGACAGCGCGCCGGGCGAGTTCGGAGAGCCCCGGGATGCGCCCGTCTTCACCGGCTGACGTGCGGTTCGGTTCGTCCCCGTTCGTGTCGGCGCTTCGCCCGCTCGTCCGACCTTTTTCGTTTCCGCGGTTGGGGGCCATGGAGTAGATTGCTCGCGATGAGTGCCACGTGTGTTCGCGACATCATGCCGGATACGATGGTTACGGTCAGTGAGGGCGATCGTCTGTCGACCGTCGAGGATATCATGCGACTCGGTCGGGTGCGGCACATGCCAGTCGTGCGCGGTGGCAAGCTGGTCGGTGTCGTTTCCGAGCGCGATCTGCTTCGCGCGTCGCTCTCGAGTCTGACCGACTTCGAAGCGGACGCGCATCGGGCCTTTCTTCACGGGGTCGAAATCGCGAAGGTCATGTCGGCCCCACCGGTGGTGATCGACCCTGCCGCCAGCGTGGAAGAGGCCGCGCGGCGCATGTCCGAGGCCAAGATCGGCTGTCTCCCCGTGGTGGAGGGCGAGCGGCTCATCGGACTCGTTACGGAAACGGACGTGCTCCGCTACTTCGCCCAGCGGTCCTGAGTCGCTCCCGGAGGCGAGCGCCGGGTGGGGGCGGCCGCCGCGCGCTGGCCTGGATCCTCGCCCATGCGGCATGAACCAGCGTTCTCGCGCGGAATGACGGCCCCCGCATCTTGATTGACTTTTCCCGCGGGGGTCGCGTAGGCTCCTCGATTGCCCCCCGGGACGCCCGCCCCGCGGACGGACCCGGCGGGTGCCACGGCGGGTTTGGGGTCGATATGGCGGTTGTCGAACAACTGGGCGGAAGCGAGGGCGGGACGCGTCGCCTGCGTCTCGCCAACCCGGCAACGCTTGAAACGCTCGGCGAAGTCGAGGTGAAGTCGGCCGCGGATGTGAATGCCGCGATCGAGCGCGCGCGGAAGGCCCGTCCGGCGTGGTCGGCACTTTCCTTCGACGAGCGGGGCCGCATCCTGCAGCGCGCCGTGCGCGTGTTGCTCGAACGCCAGGAAGAAATCCTCGACGTCATTACGCGCGAGACGGGGAAGCCTCGGGTCGAAGCACTCGCCACGGAGGTCATGACCTCCTGCGACGCGCTCCAGTTCTACGCAAAGCGTGCGAAGCGGGTTCTCGCCGAGAGAACGGTTCCGTTGCACCTGCTGAAGACGAAGAAACTGCGGATCGCCTACAAGCCGCTTGGCGTGGTTGGCATCATTACCCCGTGGAACTTCCCGTTCGTCCTGGCGCTCAATCCGACTGCGCAGGCACTGATGGCCGGCAACGCTGTCGTGCTCAAACCTTCTGAGGCGACCCCGTTTTCCGCCCAGTGCATTGAAGAGATCTTCTCCGCCGCCGGCCTGCCCGAGGGTGTGTTCAACCTTGTGACGGGTGACGGGCAGACGGGCGAGGCACTCGTCGAGGGCGGCGTCGACAAGATCTCCTTCACCGGCAGTGTGGCCACCGGGCGTCGCGTGGCGGAAATCTGCGGTCGGAACCTGGTGCCGTGCACCCTGGAACTGGGCGGCAAGGATCCGATGATCGTGTGTGCAGACGCGGACCTCGATCGGGCGTCGCGGGGCGCTGTGTTCGGCGCCTTCAGCAATTCCGGTCAGGTGTGCATCTCGACCGAGCGCGTCTACGTGGTCGACGAAGTCGCTGAAGAATTCACGCGGCGCTGTGTCGAGCGGGCCGGCGAACTCCGCCAGGGGGCAAACGGAGAGTTCGACGTCGGTTCGATCATTCTGCCGCGGCAACTCGACATCATCGAGTCGCATGTCGAGGACGCGGTGGCCCAAGGCGCCCGCGTGCTTACGGGTGGCCGCCGCAATCCGAACGAGTCCGGCTATTTCTACGAGCCGACGATCCTCGTGGACGTTACCCAGGACATGCGTGTGATGCGCGAAGAGACGTTCGGTCCGGTGCTTCCGATCATGCGGGTTCCGGACGAAGCCGAGGCGTTGCGGCTTGCCAACGATTCTGACTACGGGCTGAACGCGAACGTCTGGACCCGGAACAAGCACAAGGGAACCGAGATGGCTCGGTCGATCGACTCGGGCAGTGTCGTCGTAAACGACTGCATGATCACCTATGCGGTGGCCGAGTCGCCGTTCGGTGGCGTGAAGGACAGCGGCATCGGGCGTGTGAACGGTGCCTTCGGGTTGCGTGGCTACTGCGAGGTCCAGTCGATCCTGATCGATCGGGTCGGGGGCCGGAGCGAGGCGCTCTGGTTCCCGTATTCGCAGCGGACTCTTTCCATGATCAAGCGGGTGATCCGGTTTGTGTGGGGAACCTCGCTCGGGCGCTGGCTTTCCTGAGGGAAGCGGGCCCGTCGGTGCGGAGAAAGCGATGATTTCGACGATCCTGTTGGCAAGTGACGGTTCGGAGGTCGCATCGGCGGCCGAGCGTTTTGCGACGGCTCTCGCCCAGCGCAGCCGGGCCCGTCTGCTCGGTTTGTCCGTCGTGGAGGAGCGGCTGGCCCGCGGCTTCCGCGAGGATGGCCTCGGGGTGGCGCCGCCGGCCAGCGAGCCCCTGGCCGCCTATCTCAAGAGCCGCGCCGACGCGGTCGGGCGTCGCGTGGTGGAGCACGCCCGCAGCCAGGGGGTCGAAAGCCACTTCGAGTCCGTCCAGGGAATCGCGGACGACCTGATCGTCGAACGGGGCCAGCAGGCGGATCTCCTGGTGCTGGGCCGAGACGGACAGGGCAAGGGCTACCGGACCGGCCTGATCGGATCCACGGTCAACGGCGTGATTCGCAAGACGGCCAAGTCGGCCCTGGTCGTCCCTGCCGGCGCGCAGCTCTCCGGACCGATCATGCTGGGTTTCGATGGCTCGCCGGGTTCGCGGATCGCAGCCGGCGTGGCGCTCGACCTGGCGCAGAAGCTTTCCGAACAAGTCCACGTATTCGTCGATTCGAAGGACAAGGGGAGAGCCAACGCGCGGGTGTCGGAAGTGCGCGAACTCCTCAATGCGCTCCCGGCGCCGTTGCGGGAGGTCCAGTCCACCCTCGGACGCCCGGATGTGAAGCTCGTCGACGCGGCGCGCGAGGTACGTGCTGGCATGATCGTGATGGGTGCGTTCGCTCGCAATCGCATCACCGAGTACTTCCTGGGCAGCAACTCGGCTGCGGTCGTGCGCACGTCGCCGATCGCGGTCCTGCTCGCGCGCTGACCCCGGTCGTGGCGGCGGCGATCCGCCTGGCGCAGCTCGCAGAGCGCCTCGGCCGATCCGTCGAAGGGGACGGGACGGTCGAAATCCGCGGCGTGGGTGCGATCGAGAGCGCGCAACCGGGCGATTTGACGTTCGTGCGAGATGCGGCCTATGCAGCTTCCCTCGAGACGAGCCGTGCTGCTGCGGTGATCGCACCGCCGGGCATCGAGACGGGTCCCCTGGCCGTGATCCGGTCTCCCCAGCCGGGCCTCGATTTCGCGCGTGCCACGCGGATCCTCGTGCCGGAGGTCCGGCCGGCCGCGGGCGTGGATCCGGCCGCCACGGTCCATGCCGATGCCCAGGTGGACCCGACGGCCTCTGTCGGACCCGGGTGTTTCGTGGGTGCAGGGGTTTGCCTCGGGCCGCGCAGCGTGTTGTACGCCAACGTGAGTCTCTACGCCGCGGTGCGCATCGGTGCGGACTGCACGCTGCATGCGGGCTGCGTGCTCCGGGAGGGGACCGAGCTCGGCGATCGCGTCGTGCTGCAGCCGGGGGTCGTGCTCGGCGCGGACGGCTTCGGCTACGCCGTGGACGAGGAGGGGCGTTTCCAGGCGATTCCGCAAGTGGGTCGCGTGGTCGTCGAGGACGACGTGGAGATCGGCGCGAATGCGACGGTGGACCGGGGTACGCTGGGCGACACGCGCCTGAGACGCGGCGCGAAGCTGGATGACCTGGTGATGGTGGCGCACAACTGCGACGTCGGGGAGGACGCGATTCTGACGGCGCAGGTCGGCCTGGCGGGAAGCGTGCGCATCGGAACTCGCGCGCTCGTGCTTTCCCAGGCGGGCATCGTGGATCATGTCCGGGTGGGGGACGGCGCCTACATCGGTCCCCAGTCCGGGGTCACCGCCGATGTACCGGCGGGAGGCCGCGTGCTCGGAACCCCCCACGACGATCTCGCCCGAACGCGTCGGCTCTGGGCCGCGTTGCGTCGGCTTCCGGACCTGTTCGCCCGGGTTCGCGCGCTCGAACGCGGAACCCCGCCCGACACGTCGGATTCCGGCGAGACGCCGCGGTGAGGGACGAGTCTTCCGGGCCGCCGGCGGGGTTTCTGGGGCAGGTCGGCCGCGAGTCGCTGGGGGCGTTGCGGCGGCGCGTTTCTGCGGAAACGAGCGGAGAGTCCCTCGAGCGCCTGGCCGAAGCGCTTGCGGTCGATTCGCGAGCGGGAGCGCGGGCGCTCGCTGAGACGGCGCGTCGGCGCCGGGAAAAGCTGCGTCGCGAGCATCACCGGCAGCAACAGTTGTTCGCCCGCGAGCGGCAACTCCGAAATGCCGGTGCGCAGCACGTCGCGGGGGTGGACGAAGTGGGCATGGGGCCGCTTGCCGGCCCGGTGGTGGCGGGCGCGGTGGTGTTTCCGGAGCGCGTCGACCTGGCGGGTCTCGACGACTCCAAGCGGCTGACGCCCCAGAACCGGACGAGACTGGGCATGGCGATCCGCGAGCAGGCGATTGCCGTTGGGATCGGCTTCGTCTCGTCCCAGGAGTTGGATCGCATCAACGTGTACCGCGCCGGCCTGCTCGCGATGGAACGCGCGGTTGCGGATCTGTCGGTGATGCCGGACCACGTGCTCGTGGACGCCCGGACGATTCCGGGTCTCGACGTGCCCCAGACCGCGATCGTCGGGGGGGACCGTCTCGAGGGCAGCATCGCCGCGGCGTCCATCGTGGCCAAGGTCTATCGGGACGAATGGATGACCCGCCTGGCCGAGCGCTACCCGGGGTACGGCTTCGAACGCCACAAGGGATACGGGACACGCGAACACCTGGCGGCCCTGGAACGCCTCGGGCCGACGCCGGACCATCGGCGGTCGTTTGCGCCCGTTGGCGGCTCGGCCCCGGCGTGAGGTTCGCGGCGCCGGAAGACTTTCGCGTCGAAGAGATCCCGCTCTTCCCGGCCTCGGGGAAAGGCGAGCACACCTACCTGCACGTCGAAAAAATTCGCCGCAGTACCGAAGAGGTGGCGCGCGAACTCGCGCGGGCCGCCGGTGTGCGGCCTCGAGACGTGGGCTACGCCGGCCGCAAGGACCGCTTTGCGGTGACCACCCAGTGGTTTTCGGTTCCGGGTTTCTCCCCCGAGTCGGCGCGTACCTTCGCGCGCGACGGCGTGCGGGTGCTCTCGGCCGTGCCGCACGAGCACAAGCTCCGGGTGGGGCAACTCGCGGGCAACCGCTTCGCCCTCGTGCTTCGCGATCTCCCGGGTGCCGAGTCGTCCCGGGCCGCGGAGAGGCTGGAAGCGTTCGCCGCTCGGGGCTTTCCGAATCGGTTCGGCAGCCAGCGTTTCGGTCGAGACGGCGGGAATGCCGAAGTCGGCCGCCAGGTCCTGGCGGGCGAAACCGCGATGCGGGACCGACGCCGCGCGCGCTTCCTCGTCTCGGCGCTGCAGTCGGCGGTGTTCAACGACGTGCTCGCTTCCCGGCGTGACGCGGGCGCCTGTCTCGAGGCGGGCGACGTCGCGGTGGTGCACGAGAGCGGGGGCTTGTTCGTTGTCGAAGACCCGGAATCCGAACAGCCGCGGGCCGACCGCTTGGAGATCAGTGCCACGGGTCCGATCTTCGGAACTCGTGTGATGACGCCCGTCGGCCCACCGGCGGAACGTGAGCGAAACGCGCTCGCAGCGCGGGGCGTGGAATTGGGGGGACCCTTGCCCCGTGGGCTCCGTCTTCGCGGCGGCCGGCGTCCTCTCCGCGCCTGGCCGCGGGATGCCGAGAGCCAGCGCGCCGGGAGCGCCTTGCACCTGCGTTTCGTCCTGCCAGCCGGGAGTTATGCCAGCGTCCTCGTCGAGGAACTCCTGGCGATCGAGCCGGTCCGCGCCGGATGACAATTCCCCGCAGGGGAGTGTATCCTCGGCGCCTTCGAGACAGGAGACCCCACCAGATGAACATCGCGAACGATATCAGCGAACTGATCGGACGAACCCCCCTCGTGCGGCTCAACCGGGTCGCGGCTGGGGTGAAGCCACAGATCGCGGTGAAACTCGAGAGTCAGAACCCCGCCAACAGCGTGAAGGACCGCATCGGCCTGGCCATGATCGAAGCGGCAGAACGCGACGGCCTGATCCAGCCCGGGGAGACGGTGCTCGTCGAGCCGACGAGCGGCAACACCGGGATCGCGCTCGCGTTCGTGGCGGCGGTCAAGGGCTACGACTGCGTGTTGACCATGCCCGAGTCCATGAGCCCCGAGCGGCGCGCGGTTCTGCGCGCCTTCGGCGCGAAGCTGGTGCTGACGGATCCCTCCAAGGGCATGCCCGGTGCGATCGACAAGGCCAACGAGTTGGCCCAATCGATCCCGAACGCGTTCATGCCCCAGCAGTTCAAGAACCCGGCCAACCCGGAAGTCCACCGCAAGACGACGGCCGAGGAATTGTGGGAGGACACCGATGGCGAGATCGATGCGCTCATCGCCGGCGTCGGGACCGGGGGGACCGTGACGGGCGTCGCCCAGGTGCTCAAGGAGCGCAAGCCCTCGTTCCGTGCAGTCGCCGTGGAGCCCGCGGCGAGTCCGGTGCTCTCGGGTGGAAAGCCCTCGCCCCACGTGATTCAGGGCATCGGCGCGGGTTTCGTTCCCGACGTGCTCGAGACGGATCTCCTGGATGCAGTGGTTCCCGTCGAGAATGACGAGGCCCTCGACATGGCGCGTCGGTTGGCACAGGAAGAAGGCATCCTGTGCGGAATTTCTTCCGGGGCGGCGGTGACGGCGGCCTTGAAGTACGCCGAGGGAGAGGGCAAGGATCTCGGGCTGATCGTGGCGATCGTTCCGAGCTTCGGCGAGCGCTACATCCAGACCAAGCTCTTCGACCCGTTCCGTTACGATGGGAGCGACGAAGTCGGCGCCTGAGATCTCGGCCCCGATTCTCCGACCCTTCGCTGGTATCTGGCCGCGCATCGATACCAGCGCCTGGTTGGCACCGGGAGCCGTGGTGGTGGGGGACGTGTCGATCGGTCCCGATTCGAGCGTCTGGTACGGCAGCGTCTTGCGGGGCGATGTGCATTCGATTCGCGTCGGTGCGCGAACGAATCTGCAGGACCAGTGCGTGGTGCACGTGACGCGGGATCGGTTTTCCTGCGAGATTGGCGACGAGGTGACGGTGGGCCATCGTGCGACCGTTCACGGCTGCGTCGTGGAAGAGGGCGCGTTGATCGGTATCGGTGCGATCGTCCTCGACGGTGCGCGCATTGGTTTCGAGGCGGTTGTCGGGGCGGGTGCGGTCGTCACGCCGGGCACAGAAGTCGCGCCCGGCAGCCTCGTGATGGGCGTCCCCGCGCGCCCGGTGCGCGAATTGACTCCGGCGGAGCGCGAACGGAACCGGAAGACTACCCTGTCGTATGTAACGACGGCGAAAGAACACCATGCCGCTTCGTGAAGAGAAGAAGGCCGAGTCGCGTCGCCGCATCCTGGAGTCGGCGCGCGAGGTCTTCTTCCGGGACGGGTTCATGCAGGCAAACCTCGACGAGGTGGCCGAACGGGCCGGCGTCGCCAAGGGCACGCTCTACCGCTACTTCGAGAGCAAGGCCGAACTCTACGTTGCGGTCCTCGCGCACAACGGCGCCATCTTCGAGCAGAAGATGCGCGAATCCGTCCACCTCGAGGTTCCGGCCCCCGAGCAGATGCGCGGCACGGCGCGGTTCTATTTCAATCACTACGTGGAAAACCGCGAGTATTTCCAGATCTTCTGGGCGATCGAGAACCAGGCCGTCATCGGAGAGCTCCCATCGGGCGTCGTCGACGAGGTGGCGCGGCTCTGGGAGCGCTGCTTGGCGATCCTGGCCGAGATCATCGAGCGGGGCGTGAAGGACGGGTCGTTCGCTCCGTGCGATTCCTGGCAAATGGCCAACCTGTTGTGGACGATGGCCAACGCCTTGATTCAGACCGAGACCTCTTCGACCCGGCGCAAGCTCCGGCGGGTGCCGCTCGCAGAAACCTACGAGGACGCGATCGAGGTGTTCGTGCGAGGTCTCGGGGCGGGGTCGGGGGCATCCCGACTGGCTTGACCGGCCGGCGCGATGGTTGACACCCCGTGCCGCGTCGGGGACCGTCTGGTCCGGAGGCAGGCGGAATGGTGGCGGCCGAAGTCGGAGACCGGGTTCGTGCCCTCGTTTCCCAGCAGCTGGGTGTCGAGGTTTCGCAGGTCCACTCGGATTCGAACATTCTCGACGATCTGGGTGCCGACTCTCTCGACGTCGTGGAGTTGGTGATGCAACTCGAAGACGAATTCGACATCGAGGTCCCGGACGAAGAGGCCCAGACGATTCGCACGGTTGCCGACGTGGAGCGCTACGTCGCATCCCATATCGCCTAGTCCCGGCCCGGTCTAACGGGGTTTTGGCGGGGTCAGGCCGGGCAGGAACCCGGTCTTCGCGCCGAGGAAGAGCGTCGCGACGGCCAGGGCGATCGCGATGGGGAGCCTGGGACGAATGGCGCGGCGTGCGGCCTCGGCGGCGGCCTCCTTCATCGCAGCTTCCTCCCCGGGGCCCGCCGGCCGGGCGATCTCTCCCAGTTCCGGTGCAATCAGGATCAAGCAGTACACGAAGAACAGTCCCGCGAGGTAGAGTAGGCTCAGGGTGAAGCGCGGCCGGAATGTGGCGGGCTGCCTCTTCGGGGGCGTTGCGGGCATGTCGGGTTGAGCGTACACGGGGGTCGGGCTTGACGCCGCAGTCGAAGGCGCCTTCCAAGCTGGTCGTCATCGACGGAGCAAACGCGCTCTACCGGGCGTTCTTCGCGATTCCGCCCCTGCGCAGCCCCGGCGGCGTTCCGACCAACGCGGCGCTCGGCTTCGTCAACATGCTGCTCAAGGTGTTGCGCGAGGAGTCCCCCGATGGCGTTGCCGTGGTTTTCGACCTCCCGGGCAAGACCTTTCGCCACGAACTGTACGGCGACTACAAAGCTGGACGCGATGCCCAGCCCGAGGACCTGACCGCCCAGATCCCCTGGGTGCGGCGACTCGTGGAGGCTCATCGCATTCCCATCCTGGAAGTGGCGGGCGTCGAGGCGGACGATGTGATCGCCACGCTCGTGGCGAAACTACCGGCGAGCGCACGGGTGTCGATCGTCTCCACCGACAAGGACTTGATGCAACTCGTGACCGACCGGGTCACGCTGCTCGATGGCATTCGCGACCGTCGGTACGACCCGGCCGGGGTCGAGGCGCGCTTTGGCGTGGCGCCGGACCGAATTCTCGATCTGCGCTCGCTCGTGGGCGACACGAGCGACAACATTCCCGGCGTCAAGGGCATCGGCGAAAAGGGCGCCGCGAAGCTCATCCACGAGTGGGGCACGCTCGAGAATCTGCTGGAACACCAGGGGGAGGTGAAGGCCAAGCGCGCGCGGGAGGCGCTCGCCGAGCATGCCGACGCCGCGCGCCTTTCCAAGCGTCTCTCGACGTTGCTGTGCGACGTTTCCCTGCCGCTCTCCCTGGGCGACCTGGAGCGCCAGGCGCCGGACCGCGAAGCCCTGCGTGCGCTCTACACGGAACTCGGCTTCACCCGTCTGCTCGAGACGCTCGGCGAAGGGGAGGCCGAGGCGGCTTCGTCGTCGGTCGAGGTCGAGATCGCCACGAAACCGTCGGCGCTAAAAACCCTCGCCGCTGCGCTGGCGAAGCTGCCCTGCGTTCCGATGCACGTCGTGTTCGACGAGGCCGGGCCCTTGCTCGGGGAACCCGTGGGCATCGCCTTTGCGCTCGCACCGGAGCGCTCGATTTTCGTTCCCCTGGGCGGAGGCGGCGTCGCGTTCCCGGAACTCGCGGCACTCCTGGCGCCGCTCCTGTGTGACGGCGGCTCCGTCGCCTGGATCTCGGGCGATTCAAAACGTCTCCAGATGCTGTTCGCGGAGGCCGGTTTCGATCTCGCCCCGCCCCATTTCGACGCAGAAGTCGCCGGACTCCTGTTGGATCCGGCGGGGGCGCGTTCGCTGGCAGCCATCGCCTCCCAGGCGCTCGGCGCCAGTTTGCGCACGTGGGAAGACCTCGCGGGCCGCGGTGCCAAGGCGACCCCGGCCCGGGAACTGCCTGCCGAAGCCGTGGCGCGCTGGGCGGGAGAATCCGCCTGCACGGTCGAGGCCCTGCGCGCGCCGCTGCAGCAGCGCCTCGACGCAGACGGCGTCGCGCCGTTGTTCGAAACCGTGGAGCTGCCCCTCACCGGCGTGCTGGGGCGAATGGAGTGTGCGGGCGTACGCATCGACGAGGCGAAGCTCTCCGAGCTTTCGGTGGAATACCAGGCGGATCTCGACGCGATCGAGCGGGAGGTCTACGGCATCGCCGGCGAAGAGTTCCTGATCTCTTCGCCGAAGCAACTCCAGAGGATCCTGTTCGACAAGCTCGGACTCTCGCCGATCAAGAAGACCAAGACCGGGTACTCGACGGATGAAGACGTCCTCGATCAGCTTTCTGCACACCACGAGCTACCGGGAAGGATTCTCACGTACCGGCGCTTGGCAAAGCTCAAGAACACCTACGTCGACGCCTTGCCGCCGCTCGTCAATCCGCGCACGGGCCGGATCCATCCGACGTTCAACCAATTGGGTGCGGCGACGGGTCGTCTGTCGGCGACCCACCCCAACGTTCAGAACATCCCGATTCGCACGCCGGAAGGCGTCCGCATCCGCGAGGCTTTCGTGCCGGCCGACGGGTGCGTGCTCGTGTCTGCCGATTATTCCCAGGTCGAACTTCGCATTCTCGCCCACTACTCGGGAGACGAGAGCCTGATCGACGCCTTCGAGAACGGGGAGGACGTGCATCGGCGCACGGCCGCCGAGGTGGCCGGCATCGCACCGAAGGACGTCGACGACGACCAGCGGGCGCGCGCCAAAGCCGTCAATTTCGGCATCATCTACGGCTCTTCTGCCTTCGGCCTGGCGAAACAGCTCGGCATCGCGAGCGGAGAGGCCCAGGAGACGATCGACGCCTATTTCGAGCGCTACCGCGGGGTGCGCAAGTTCCTGGATGAGACGATTGCCGGTGCCCGGGAGCGCGGTTTCGTCGAGACGTATCTCGGCCGCCGCCGTTACCTGCCGGACCTCGGGTCACGCAACCGCTCTTTGCGCCAGGCTGCCGAGCGCATGGCGGTGAACAGCGTGATCCAGGGCACCGCGGCGGACCTGATCAAGAAGGCCATGGTGGCGGTCGATGCGGAGCTCGCCGCCGAGGACTCGCAGGTTCGGATGATCCTCCAGGTGCACGACGAACTCGTCTTCGAAGTCCCGCGGGCCGACGCGAAGGTGCTGGGCGACCGGGTTCGGGGCTGGATGGAGGGCGTACTTTCCCTGCACGTTCCGCTCGTGGTCGAAGTGGGGTCGGGCGCGAACTGGCGGGAGGCCCATTGAGCGAGCCCGCGACGGTCCGGTACCTGATGCATTTCGGGGTCTGCGTGCGAGACCTCGAGCGCTCCCTTCGGTTCTACCGCGACGGACTTGGGTTCGCCGAAGCGGGCGGACTCGAGGTTTCCGGTGAGCCGACGGCGACGCTCATCGGCATCCCGGAGGTCGAACTGCACGCCGTGTATCTCGAACGGGACGGCATGCGCATCGAGCTGCTCCATTACCCGAAGCCGGGCACGGTGGGCGGCGCGGACGTGCGCCCGATGAACCAGCCGGGCCTGACCCACTTCGCCGTGCGGGTCGATCGCCTCGACGAGGCGCTTGCCAGGCTCGTGCCCCTCGGGGGCGTGGTGCTCGAGCACACACGCGTCCGCGCCGAGGAATTCGACGCAGAGGTCGTCTACGTCACGGATCCCGATGGCACCCGCATCGAACTCGTCCAGACGCCGCACGACCCGACCCGGCCCTAGGCGCCGGAGCCGGTTCCGACTGGCTCGTTCGGGGCTGAATCAATGGCCGCGTGGCCGCGTCCAAGGCTCCTGAAAGACAATGAGCCCCGGAGGTCCCAGCCGGATGTCGAGCGGTGCGACCGCGGTGGCGCAAGCCACGGCGCCGGCGGATGCCGAGGTCGTCCAGCGGGCCAGGCAGGGGGACCACGGGGCGTTCCGCGTGCTCGTCGAGCGCTACCAGGGCCGCGCCTACGGCCTGGCCTTCCGGGTGCTGCGCGACGAAGAGCAGGCGCGGGATGCGGTGCAGGATGCCTTCCTCAAGGCCTATGGCTCTCTCGACCGGTTCCAGGGCCGTTCCGGGTTCTACACCTGGCTGTATCGGATCGTCATGAACCAGTGTCTCGACCGCAAGCGACGGGACAAGTCGGACCGCGAGGTCGCCTGGGACGACGTGACCGCGGCCCGCGCCGCGCGGACGCCGGCTGCGGGGAGCCTGGAAGGGGAGGGTGCGGGGGCTGCGCCCGACGTGGCCGCGGAGCGGGGAGAACTGCGCCGGGTCCTGGCCCGGGCCATCGCGGCACTTCCCGAAGACGCCCGCCGCACGATCGAACTGCGCGAGATCGATGGTCTCAGCTACCGCGAAATCGCGGACGCGCTGGCGGTTCCGAAGGGAACGGTGATGAGTCGACTGCACTACGCGCGCCGCAAGCTTCGGGAAAGTTTGCGCGCCGCGGGGATCGATGGACTGGATGAGGTTGGGAAGGAGATCGCATGATGTTGCGAGGGAAGTTCCATGAGTGAACGCGAAACGGTTCCGGCGGGTCGGCGCGACCTGCACGCCTACCACGACGGCGAACTGGGGGGACTCGCACGCTGGCGGTTCGAGCGCCGCCTGCAGCGAGATCCCGGCCTCCGTCGTGAACTCGCCGGCCTGTCCCGGCTGGGGAGCCTGCTGCGAGCGAACTCCGAATCCGCTCGGACGCCGGATCTCTGGGACCGGATCGCCCTGGGACTGCCGGCGGTCGATGCGCGGCGGGAGGCGGCGGCGACGACGATTTCTCACGGAGTTCCCGGTTTCCGCGCAGCCGGGGCGGTGGTGGCGGCAGCCGGGTTGCTGCTGGCCCTCTGGTTCGGTGTGCTGGATTCTGCGGCGCCGGCGGGCGGCGCGGTGCGCTGGGTAGACACGGGAGGGCGCCCCGTCATGGTTCTGGATGCGCCGGAGGAATCGAACGTGACGATCATCTGGGTCTTGGACGATGCGGTCGAAGGGGCCGCGACGGAGGTGCGCAGTGGCGTGGCGTAGCGGCATCCGGGTCCTGGGGGTCCTGCTGTGGATCGGCGCGGGTCCGGCTGCCGCCGAGACGCAGGACGTGGTCGTGAAGGTGCTGGTCTGCCATGCCACGGACGAACCGGGGAGCATCGACCCGGCCTGCCGCAAGCTGCACGGGGAGATCGGCCGGGAATTCCGCTACGAGAGCCTCCAACGTCTCGAGCAGCGGCGACTTTCCATCGGCATCGACCGCGTGGGGAGCGTGGTGTTGCCCACCGGCAAGCGGCTCCGGGTGCGCCCCCTGCAGGTCGACGCGGCCGCCGTGCTGCTCGCCGTCGATGTCGAGGGCGCCGTCAAGACCGACGTTCGCGTGGGCAAGGGGAAGTCGGTGGTGATCGGGGCCGAGCGCTTCCGGGGCGGCAAGCTCGTGATCAGCCTCGAACCGAGTTGGTAGCCCCCCGGGGGGAAGGCCATTTTTTTTCGAATCAGCTGACACCTCTCGGATTTTGGGACCACTACCCCTGTAGACAGCACAATATCCCCTTCCAAGGGAGGCCCGACGCGGCGAAAGCGGCGTCGGGCCTTTCCAATTTCTGGAGGCCGCATGTCTCTTCCCCCCGATCTGCCGGATGCGCCTCATCTGGGCATCGATGAGATCGACGAAGACATCGCCCGGGTGACACTCCGCCGCCCCGAGCGCCTCAACGCGCTTTCTCAGGGGCTGATTTCAGATCTGCACCGGGCATTCGAGTCGCTCGCTGCTCACCGCACGCTCCGGGCCGTGATTCTCACCGGGGCGGGTCGGGGGTTCTGCTCCGGCGCCGATCTCAAGGGAAACCCCGGCGAAACCGGGGCACCCGGTACCGAGGGGATGGGCCGGGTGGCGGGGGTCTTCTCGGCCCAGGAGCACCTCGCGGCGCTCCACGAGCGGCTCCACCGCTGTCCCAAGCCGATCCTTGCCGCGGTCAACGGCGACGCGATGGGCGGGGGCTTTGCGATGGCGCTTGCCTGCGACGTGCGCTTTGCCTCGGAGTCGGCGCGCTTCGGCGCGCGCTTCATCAAGGTTGGCGTCTCCGCCTGTGACATGGGCACCAGCTACTTCCTGCCGCGGCTCGTGGGGGCTTCGCGCTCCGCCGAACTGCTCCTGACCGGCCGCATCTTCGACGCGGCGGAGGCACGCGAGATGTCCCTCGTGCTCGATGTCGTCCCCGATGGTTCGGTCGTCGACCGGGCGCTGCAGACGGCGCGAGAGATCCGTGAAAACCCGCCGCTCGCCACCTGGATGACCAAGGAAACCATGTGGCAGACGCTCGACGCACCGAGCCTGCGTCACGCGCTCGATCTGGAAAACCGGACCCAGGTGATGTGCACCCACACCGGCGAACTCGAGGAGGCCTTCCAGGCCTTCGTGGAAAAACGCCCCCCGGTCTGGAAGGGGCTCTAGGCGGTGGCTGCCGCCGGGGCGAAGAGGTTCAGGCTGAACCGCTCTTCGGCGTCGAGCCAGTAGCGGTCGACGCGCAGCCCGGCAGGTTTGGCGAGGTCTCGAATCTCCTCGAAGGAGTATTTGAAGGCGTTTTCGACGTGGAGGCACTCGCCGGCCTCGAAGTGCACCGTCATCCCGAGCTCTTCGAGCCGGACGTGTTGATCGCGCAGGCTCTGCAGGTCGATGCGGACCCGTCCCTCCGGCTCGTGGTAGACGGCCCGGTGGCGGAATCCCGAAAGGTCGAAGTCGGCGCCGAGTTCCCGGTTCGCGCGTGCCAGCAGGTTCAGGCTGAAGCGTGCGGTGACCCCGGCGGCATCGTCGTAGGCCGCCTCGATCACGGCGGGTTCCTTGCGCAGGTCGATACCGACGAGCATGCGGTCGGTCGGGAGCAGCTCCGCGCTCACGTTGTGGAGAAAGCCGGCGGCTTCCTCTCGGGTGAGGTTTCCGATGCTCGATCCGAGCCACGCGACCAGCCGCGTGCGTCCCCCGGCGGTCCCGACCTCGCGCAGCCCGTCGCGGTACTCGCTCGCGATGGCGCGCACCTCGAGGGCGTCGTAAGCGTCGAGCAGCTGTCGGCTGCTGCGTTCCAGGATTTCCGGCGAGATGTCGACGGGCACGTAGCGCAGGCTGCCGTGATGCTCGAGCAGGGCCTCGATCAGGAGCCGCGTCTTCGAAGCATTCCCGCTGCCCAGCTCGGCAAGCGTGACGGGTCCCGGTGTCAGCGCCGCGATCTCGTGGGCGTGCTTTTCCAGGATCGCGTGTTCGGCGCGCGTCAGGTAGTACTCGGGCAGTTCGCAGATGCGCTCGAACAGCTCGGAGCCCCGGGCATCGTAGAGAAACCGGCAGGGGATGGATTTGGCTTCGCCGGAAAGTCCGGCGCGCGTCGCCTCCGCGAAGCTCGCGAGTTCCGGTTCGGCATCGGTATCGAGGAGGCTGTACCGGTCGGAGACCGAGGGCGGAGGCATGTTCTTCCTGCAGGTGGGGTGGGGCGGGCGAAAACATGCCCCGCTACGCGGCCGGTGCGCAACCGTTTCGCAGCAGATTTCCGGGCAGGGGGCCGTCCGGGTCGAGGGCGTCTTTTCCGTCCCGTCGCACGAGCGTTCCCGCGACCAGCACGGAATCGATGCCGTGCGCCTCGGCCACGAGCCGGTCGGCCCCGGACGGTTGGTCGTGGACCCGCTCGAGCGGGCCGGCGCCCACGGTGTCGGGGTCGAAGACCACGACGTCGGCGGGGAGTCCGAGCGCGAGACGGCCGCGATCGACCAGGCCGAACACGTCGGCGGGCCGGGAGGTGAGCATGCGGACGGCCTCGGGAAGCTCGAGGACCCCCCGGTCGCGCACCCAGTGCCCGAGCAGGTGTGTCGAGAAGCACGCATCGCAGAGTTGGCTGGCATGGGCGCCCGCATCCGACAGACCGAGGACGAGTTGCGGGTTCTGGAGCAGGCCGCCCACGACTTCCTCGTCGAAGTTCATGATCGAAGTCCGGAAACGCGCTTCCAGATCCGATTCGAGCCCGAGGTCGAGGGCGCAGTCCAGGGGGTGGACGCCCCGCTCGCGCGCCACGGCTTCCAGCGGCTGCTCGTCGAGAGACGGGTGGGCGGGACTGTGGGTCACCACCGTGCGCTCCCACCACTGGGCCAGGGCCGTTCCGAGACCGGATTCCCCGCTTTCCCGGAATTGCGCGCGAAACGCCGGGTCCGCGTAGATCGCGCGCTTCCCCGCGTGGTCGGTCGCCGAGACGGGCGCAAAACTCTTCATGCTCTCGAACGGGAACGGTTCCTTCCACTGGAACTCGAAGTTCAGTGGTCGACAGGAAACCTGGGGCACGATGGCGAGACCGGCCGCCTGTTGTTCTGCCGTCTTCTCGAGCACGAATTTTTCGAACTCGGGGCCGGCGGCGCCGGCGAGGAGCGCCGTCCACGAGATGGTGCGTCCGGTTTCCTCTGCGATCTTGGCGAACTCGTCGAGGAACAATTCCCGGCCGAGGGTCGCCTGCATCACACCGCCGCGCTCTCCCAGCGCTCCGGCCAGGCTGCGGATTTCTTCGAACTCCGCCATCCGGCTCGGGACCGGGCGTCCGGAGTAGCCCACGTGGGTCGGTGCCTTCGAGGTGGCAAAACCGACGGCACCCGCCGCGAGCCCCTCGTCCACCAACTGCCGCATCTGGGCCACTTCATCGGGTGTCGCCGCGCGCTCGGTCGATGCTTCGCCCATCACGTAGAGGCGGAGCGGTGTGTGCCCGAACAGGGCGGCCACGTGGATCGCGGACCCGCGTGCCTCCACGGCATCCAGGTACTCGGGGAAGCTTTCGAAGCCCCAGTCGTCTCCCAGTCCCTCCTGGAGGGCGGACAGGCTCATGCCCTCCACCTTCTCCAGGGTCCGCAGGATCAACTCGCGGTGCTCGGGACGGGTGGGGGCCACGCCGAAGCCGCAGTTGCCCATCACCACCGTGGTGACGCCATGCCAGGGCGAGATGCTGAGCATCCGGTCCCACAGGATCTGGGCGTCGTAGTGGGTGTGGATGTCCACGAAACCCGGCGCGACGACCCGGCCCGTTGCGTCGAGCGTCTGCGCTGCGGTTCCCGCCGCCTCGCCCAGGGCGACGATGCGGCCGTCCCGGATGCCCAGGTCGCCCTGGACGCCAGGCGCCCCGGTGCCGTCCAGGAGCGTTCCGCCGGTGATCTTGATGTCGAATTCCATGAACGCATCCTCTCCCGTCGCCGGAAAATTCGCCAGACCTTTCTTCCGGCCTCGCCCCAGGGACGCGCTTTCGGCCGCCGCCCAGTTGCGCCACCCTTCCGGAATGCCGCCGTTCGTCGCGCGTCACGAACGCGCGCTCGTTCTGGCACTCGCGATCTTTGCCGGGGTGCGGGTGCTCTGCTTCGCGCTGGCGTTTCCATTCTTTACCAACGTCGACGAGTACCGCCACGTCGACGTCGTGCTCAAGTACGCCGAAGGCCGGGGTCCGCAGCATGGACCCGTGGCCTACGAGTCCGAGACCGCCCGTTTGCTCGGGGTGGTCGGTTCCCCCGAATATCACCGCCACCCGGTGAATCCCCTGCGCCCCGAGGTCCCGCCGCCGACCTGGCGCAGTTCCCGAGGCGCCGCGGCCCAGCGGGTCGCGGAGATGGAGACGTACCTCGCGTCCCGACACAGCCTGGAGGCGGGCCAGGCGCCGGTGTACTACGCGCTCGCGGGGGGCTGGCTCGTCGTGGGTCGTGCCGCCGGTCTGCGCGATGCGGCGCTGCTCTACTGGGTGCGGGCGCTCGCCTCCCTCGGTGTAGGGCTGCTCGTGTTCGTGTCGTGGGGAGTGCTGCGCGCGTTGTACCCGGAGCGCCCCCTGGTTTCCGTGGGCACCGCGGGGCTGGTGGCGGTGATGCCCCAGGACGCCGTCTACTACGTGACGGGGGATGCGCTGTCTCCGTTCCTGGGTGGGCTCGCCTTCCTGCTCACCGTTCGTCTCCTGGGTGCGACGGCTTTCCAGGCGCGCGCCTATGCGGTCGCGGGGCTGGCCCTGGCGGTGGCGTTTCTGGGGAAATATCCGAACGCGGCGCTCTATGCCGCCGCTCTGGTGACGAGCGGGATCCTGATCCAGCGCGGTACGGCGCCGCGGCGGCTCTTGTTGTTCTGGGCCCTGGCGCTGGTACCCGTGGTCGCCTGGCTGGGGGGCAATGTCGCCGCCGGGGCCGGACTTACGGGGACGGCCTTCAAGGTCGAACGCCTCGGCTGGACCGCGAAGCCCCTGGCCGAGTGGCTGGACCACCCGGTGTTCTCGCCGGCGGGTGCCTGGGTCTTCTTCCGGGACCTCGTGGCGAGTTTCTGGCGCGGCGAAATCGTCTGGTACCAAAGGCCCCTGGCCTCCGGGGTCGCGGACGCGGTGTACTGCGTCGCCACGTTCGGGGGGCTGCTCTTCGCGGCGCTTGGCCTGGCGCAACGTCACGGTTCGGGAACCCAACGCGGTGTCGAGACGGCGGCCTTCGCGGCGGTGGTCGCCGCGGCTGGGGTGCTCGTGGTCCTGTCCCTGGCCTTCGTCTTCGGCGGGACGGTGCACCCGTCGCCAGAGTACCCCTACTTTTCCAACGGTCGGCTGGTCGGCGGCGTTCTCGTGCCCCTGGCGCTGTTGATCGTGCGCGGTGTCGAGGAGGCGACCGCTCGCCTTCCCCGGGGCGGGTCAGGCTGGGCGTGGGGTGTCCTGGCAGGCATCGCCTGCGTGGCGCTGGTTTCCGAGGTCACGCTCACCGCGCCGGTGTTCTCGAGCGCCTACAACGCCTACCACCTGCCCTAGCGCAGTGCTGGCTTCCGCGGCCTTGCTCACCGCGCCGGTGTTCTCGGGCGCCTACCACGTGCCCTAGCGCAGCGCTGGCTTCCGCGGCCTTGCTCACCGCGCCGGTGTTCTCGGGCGCCTACCACCTGCCCTAGCGCGCACGGCAGAGCGTCGGGGCGGGAGGCGCTACGGTCCCGGGATGTTGCTGCGTCTGGAAGGCGTCTCGCGCAGCTTTCCGATGCGCACCCTCTTCGCCGGCGTCGACCTCACGATCAACGCCGGCGATCGGGTCGGGATCGTCGGGGCGAACGGGGCGGGAAAGACGAGCCTGCTGCGGCTGGCCGCGGGGATCGACACACCCGACGCGGGTCGCGTCGTGCTGCCGAAACAGGCACGCCGCGGGTTCCTTCAACAGGAGATCGACCCGGGGCGGGGACACAGCGTGCGCGAGGAAGCGGCGACGGCCCTCGCTCACCTCGACGTTCTCGAGCAAGAGATGGCGGACCTCCAGCACGAGATGGAACGGGTCGGGCAGGCGGGGCGCGACGTGCCCGCCGACCTGGCGGATCGCTGGGATCGTGCCCAGTCGGCCTTTTCGTTGGCGGGCGGTTTCGAGCGCGAGGCGCGCATCGAGCGGGTGCTCGCGGGCCTGGGGATCGATTCCGAGGCGGCGGGGCGGCCGCTTTCGGCCTTCAGCGGCGGTTGGCTCATGCGCGTCGAACTCGCGAAACTCCTCCTCGCCGGGCCGGACGTGCTGCTCCTCGACGAACCCACCAACCACCTCGACCTGCCCTCGATCGAATGGTTCGAGGAGACGCTCGCCGGTTTCCGGGGTGGTGTGATCCTCGTGTCCCACGACCGGGCCTTTCTCCGCCGCCACGTCAACCGCGTGGCGGAACTCGATGGCGGTCGGTTCTGGCTGTGCACTGGAGGCTGGGACCGGTATCTCGAGCAGAAGGCGCTGCGCCGCGAGCAACTGGAGGCGGCGAAGCGTCAGCAGGATCGTTCGGTTGCCGAGACCGAGCGGTTCATCGAGCGCTTTCGTTACAAGGCGAGCAAGGCGAAACAGGTGCAGAGTCGCGTCAAGGCGCTGGAGAAGCTCGACCGGGTCGAACTTCCCGAGGAGTCGCGCGCGCGCATGCGGCTGCGCTTGCCCGAACCCGTTCGTGCCGGCGAGGTCGTGTTGCGGCTCGAGGACGTACACAAGAGTTACGGCGAAACCCGCGTGTATTCCGGCGTCGGACTCGAGGTGCGCCGCGGCGAGCGCTTGGCTCTGGTCGGCCCGAATGGGGCGGGGAAATCGACGCTGCTGCGGCTTGTTGCGGGCACGCTTTCCCCCGATGCCGGGGAACGCACCGTCGGCCACAAGGTGAGCGTCGGGTTCTACGCGCAGCACCAGATCGAGGTGCTCGACGCTTCCGCGACCGTCATGGAGGAACTGGCTCGCACCGCGCAGACCGACGACGTGCCGCGGCTTCGCGGGCACCTGGGTGCGTTTCTCTTTTCGGGAGACGACGTGGACAAGCGGGTCTCGGTGTTGTCGGGTGGGGAGAAGGCCCGGCTTGCCTTGGCGAAGCTCCTGCTGCGACCGGTGAACTTCCTGGTGTTCGACGAGCCGACGAACCACCTGGACGTGGGGGCGCGAGAGGTGTTGGAGGAAGCCCTTTCGGGCTACGCCGGGACGCTGCTGTTCATTTCTCACGATCGCGACTTCATCGATGCCCTGGCCACACGCGTGATCGACGTGCGCGCCGGGACGCTAGAAAGTCATCTCGGGAACTACAGCGACTTCCGTCGCCGTCGGGGTGCAGCCGGCGCCGATGGTGTCTCGGCGGTTTCCGCCGAGCGCCCTCCCGGCGCTGCCAAGCGGGAGCGGATGGAAGCCCGGGAACGCGAACGCGTGGAAACCCGCGAGCGTGCCCGGGAGCGTCGGCAACTCGAGAGGCTCGAAGGGGAGATCGAAGCCCTGGAAGAAGAACTCGCGAGCCTCGACCAGCGCCTGGCCGACCCCGAAGTCTGGCGCGACGGCGAAGCGACCCGGGAAATCGAAACCCGGCGTGCCGAAGTGCGTGTGCTGCTGGACGGGCACTACGCAGAGTGGGAAGCGCTCGGCGACCGCAGCGACGCCTGACCGGTTCAGGGATCCGAGTTCTTCACCGTCAGGGCGACTTCCTGTCCGTGGGAGATTTCGAGGGTATGCCCATCGGGGTCTCGAAACATCGCCCAGTAGCCGACGGGCGGGCCGTAATCGTGGGGCCCGGTGATCAAGACCCCTTCCCGCGCGGCTTCTTCGGACAGGGCGTCCACTTCTTCCCGGGTCGCGCAGCCCACGCCGAGATGGGCGATGGGTTTCAGGGGGTCCGGGACCGTGGGTGTCCGGATCAACACGATGACGAAGGGCCGCGTGTGATCGCTCAGCCATACGACGTCTTCGCGTCGGTGGACGACCTGCATGCCCGCGTGCTTCGCGTAGAACCCGACGCTGCGCTCCAGGTCCGTGACGGGGAGGGCTACGTGCGTCAGCCCGACGTCGCTCACGCGGGCTATGGTACGCCAGGAAGGAGGGCTTCCCCATGCCCGAACACTGCCGTGTGGAGCGCGAGGGCCGGCTCCTGGTCGTCACCATCGATCGCCCGGAGGTGATGAATGCCCTGCACCCGCCGGCCAACTTCGAACTGGAGCAGGTCTTCGACGACTTCGCGAACGATTCGGAACTGTGGGTGGCCATCATCACCGGCGCCGGCGAACGCGCCTTCTCCGCGGGCAACGATCTCAAGTTCCAGGCGTCTGGCGGACAGGTGGATGTCCCGCTCCGGGGGTTCGCCGGTCTGACGTCGCGCTTCGACAATCACAAGCCGATCATTGCCGCCGTGAACGGCGTCGCGATGGGGGGTGGGTTCGAGATCGCGCTGGCCTGCGACCTGATCGTCGCGTCGGAGAAAGCGGTGTTCGCGTTGCCCGAGCCGCGTGTCGGACTCGCCGCGTTGGCCGGCGGCGTCCACCGCCTGCCGCGCCAGATCCCGCTGAAGCAGGCCATGGGAATGATCCTGACCGGCCGGCGGGTTTCGGCGGAGGAGGGACAGCGCCTGGGCTTTGTGAACGAGGTGGTTCCGGCATCCGAGTTGATGGCGGCTGCACGTCGCTGGGCCGATGCGATTCTCGAGTGCGCTCCGTTGTCCGTTCGGGGTTCCAAGGAAGCCGTGCTCGAGGGTCTCGGGGCGGGGTCGCTCGAGGAGGCCATGACCCGTCGCTACGAGGGGCTCGGCCGGATGGTGAAGAGCGAGGACTTCCTCGAGGGACCGCGCGCGTTCGCCGAGAAGCGCAAGCCCGACTGGAAGGGGCGCTGAGCGCTGGCCCGCCCCTGGCAGCTGCTGGCGCGGGAAGCCACCGATGACGGGCTCTTCGAGTTGCGGCAGCGCGACGCCCGCGACTTCCTGATCACCCTGGACGGCCGCGTGTTGATGCGAAGTGCCGCCCATCGCAGCGAAACCGCGCTTGCTGAACTCGCCCTGGCGCGCCTGGCGGGTCGGCCCGCGCCACGCGTCCTGATCGGGGGGCTGGGCATGGGGCTCACCTTGCGGGCTGCGCTCGACGGGCTTCCGGCGCGTGCCCGGGTGCGTGTGGCGGAACTCCACGCGCCGGTGGTCGCCTGGTGCCGGGGCCCCCTCGCCGAGCTCACCGCGGGAGCGGTCGACGATCCCCGGGTGCACGTGGACGTGGCGGACGTCGCCCAGGTCATCGCGGAGGGGGGACGCTTCGACGCGATCCTGCTCGACCTGTTCGTCGGCCCCCAGCGTCCCGATCGCGAAGACCCGCTCTGGGGAACGGCGGCACTCGCGCGAACCCGGAACGCCTTGGCACCGGGGGGGGTGTTCGCGGTCTGGGGGGAGGCCCCGGACGCGGGTTTCGAGAAGCGGCTTCGCGGGGCGGACTTGGGTTTCGAACGCGCGCGGCCGGGCCGGGGGGGGCGTCGGCACGTGGTCTACGTGGCGTTCAGGGCGCCTGGCACTCGAGGCGATCGATCGCGTGGACGGGAGGCGCGTCGCCGCTCATGAGCGGGGCGATCGCTGCGTAGACGAGCTGGTGCTGGCGAACGGTCGGCTTGCCGGCAAACGCTTCCGAACGGACCCGGATCTCGAAGTGGCCCGCACTGCCGCAACGGACTTCGACCTCGGATCCGGGGAGCGCCGCTTCGATCGCTTCGCGGAGCTGCCCCACGATCACTTGCGGGTCGGGGCCTGCGTTGAGAATCTGGAGCGCCATGGCGGGTACCTCGCTGTCTTCGGCTCCACCGACGGGGCACACCCGACCGTAGCGGACGGGCGGAGCGGCTGCTCCGGGCATTAGCGGCGGGGGGTCGCGGTGAGGAAACGCAGGGGGGCGGTGGCGGAAAGCTCGAGTCCCAGGGTCTCGGGGTAGACGTCGGCGTCGAGGCTCCACGGTTGCGGCGTTTCGAAGCGCACCTGGACGTGCTGGGCGGCGTGGTGTGCGATGCACGAATCGGACCGCAGGCGGCCGGCGCGGAGTGCCGGAAGTTCACGCACCAGGCTGCGCGCGGGGGCGCTCGTGTGGGCGAAATGGAAGCGGTTCGGGTCCGAGCCGGCGGTGTAGAAGGGACGAAAGCCGAGCCCGATGTGCAGGACGCTCGACGCGGCCATGACGGTGAAGGTGTCCCCGCCGGCGGCTTGCCCATCGACCGCGATCTGCGCGGCCGCGGGTGCGAAGACTCGCCGCGCCAGGCTCCCGCCCACCAGCGCGGACGCGGCGATCCGTGTCACTACCTGGGTGGCGCCGACCACGCCGAGGGGCGAGTCGTTGTAGTAGAGGTCGAGCCAACGCACCGCCACGCCGTTGGCGAAGATCATCCCCGCCCGGGTGGGGCCGCTTTCCGGCGTAGCGCGGACCAGGGGCCGCGGGCTCTCCGCGAAACGTTCGGGCGACCGGGCCAGCCGTGCGACCAGGGCGTCGGGTGTGCCCGAGGCACCCAGGGATTGGGGGATGGTGTTCACGGTGCCGCCCGGTGCCAGGAGGATCCGGGGCCAGGCTTCGACGGGCCAACGCTCCATGAGGACGCTCAGGGTCCCCCCAGCGCTCCCGTCGCCTCCGACGATGACCAGGGTGTCGACGCCAGCCTCGCTGAGAGCCTCGAGGGCGGGGGCGACCTCGTCGAGGCTGTGGGTCGCGCAGACGCGCGCTGCCGGGATGTGTTCCCGGAGACGCACGAGGAGGTCCGGGTCACGGCGCGCGCGACCGGCCCGGGTGTTCACGATGGCGCCGATTCTCACCGGGGACGACCCTAGGAGATCGGGCCGGCGGGAGGCAATCCGGGCGGGGCTGCGGCCGAAATTGAAAACGGGCCGCCCTCTAGGAGAGCGGCCCGTAATCGTTGGGAAGGGGATTGTGCTGTATCAGGGAGTGGCCGGTGGCCGCTGCGGGGTGACGCGAAAATTTCGTTCCGGGCGCAATTTCTCGTTCCCCGGGGGGCCTGCGCCGATCTAGGATGTCCCCATGCTGCGACATGCCCGATCCGTCCTGGTCCTGGTCGCCCTCGTTCTCGCGGGCTGCGGGCCCCAGCGCACGCTCTACACCGGCGGTCCCGTCGTCACCGTCGATCCCGACGACCGGGTCGTCGAAGCGCTGGGCGTCGAGGGGGACCGGATCGCGTTCGTGGGGAGCGCTGCCGAAGGCGAGCGCTGGGCCGCCGGCCGGGCCCGGGTGATCGATCTCGCCGGCCGCGCCCTGTTGCCGGGGTTCATCGATGCCCATGGTCATTTCCCCGGCGCCGGGATCTACGCCGTGCACGTCGATCTCAACAGCCCGCCGATCGGCGACGTCGAGCGGATGGACGACCTCGTCGGGAAGCTCCGCGAGCGTGCAGCGGAGACGGAGCCCGGCGAATGGATCACGGGCTGGGGCTACGACGACACCCTGATTGCCGAAAAGCGTCACCCGACGCGCAACGACCTCGACGCTGCGTCGACGGAGCACCCGATCGCGCTCTTCCACGTCTCTGGTCACCTGGTGACGGCGAACTCCCTGGCGCTCGAGCAATTCGGGATCGACCGGGATACGCCGGATCCGGTCGGGGGGGTGATCCGGCGCGACGCGTCGGGGGAACCCGATGGCGTGCTGGAGGAAAGTGCCGGGGAACTGCTGGCCGGAGAGCTCGCGCAGCCCGGTCTGCTCGACACGATTGCGATGGTCCGCGAGGCCAACCGCCGTTACCTGGCGTCGGGGACCACGACGGCGCAGAACGGCTGGGCGGCCGCCGAGCACCTCTCGGGCCTGACGTGGCTGTCGCGGCTCGGTCTCGTCGACGTGCGCATGGTGCTCTGGCCGGGAGACGTGGTTGCGCTCGAGGCCCTCGATGGGGAACGTGAAATTCCGGAAGGCAACCCGCCCTGGGTGCGCATGGGGGCCGTGAAGTTCGTGGCCGACGGCTCCATCCAGGGTTTTACGGGTTACCTGACCGAGCCCTACCACGCGCCGCCGGGGGACGACCCGGACTACCGCGGGTACGCCCGGATTCCCCGGGAGACGCTGATCGAAAACGTGTCGCGCCTCCACGCAGCCGGCTGGCAGATCGCGGTGCACGGCAACGGCGATGCATCGATCGACGACATTCTCGACGCGTTCGCCGAGGCCCAGCGGCGACACCCGCGGGAGGACACGCGGCACATCGTGATCCACGCCCAGATGGCGCGGGACGACCAGCTCGATCGGATGCGGGAGCTCGGCATCATTCCGAGCTTCTTCATCCTGCACACGTACTACTGGGGAGATCGCCACCGCGACATCTTCATGGGGCCCGAACGGGCCGCGCGCATGAGTCCGGCGCGCAGTGCCGTGGACCGCGGCGTTCGTTTCACGATCCACAACGACACGCCCGTCGTGCCCATGGAGCCGCTTCGGTCCGTCTGGGCGGCGGTCAACCGCGAGTCTTCCAGCGGCGCGCCCATCGGACCGGAGCAGCGTATCTCGGTGCTGCAGGCCCTGCGCGCCACGACGCTCGACGCGGCCTACCAGCACTTCGAGGACCACGAGAAGGGCTCCCTCGAACCCGGCAAGCTCGCCGATCTGGTGATCCTGTCCCGCTCGCCCCTCGACGACCCGGCCCACATCGATGAAATCGACGTGGTCGAGACCATCATCGGCGGCGAGACGGTCTGGCGGGCCTGCGAAGCGACGGGCGACTGCGAATAGCAACGGTTTCGACCCATGGCGGATGCATTCGGTCCCTTCAAGTCCGACGACCTCGCGGGACTCGTCGATGTGGAGCGCCTCCGGAAATGGTTGGACCGCCAGGGCCTGGCTACCGGGGAGCCCCTGGCAGTGGCGCGCCTCTCGGGCGGAATGTCGAACGAGAGTTTCTCGGTGCGACGCGGTGGCGAGCGTTGGGTCTTGCGCCGTCCCGCGCAGGTCGCGCTGTCCGGTGCCGATCGCGGCATGCAGCGCGAGTTCCGCGTGCTGTCGGCCTTGGAGGGCACCCCCGTTCCCCACCCCGAACCGCTGGCGCTGTGCACCGATGGGGATGTGATCGGGTGCGCGTTCTACCTCATGCAACATATCGACGGCTTTACGGCCCTGGAACCCACGCCGGAACGGTTCGTCGGCGATGCCGCGCTCCAGCGCCAGGTGGCCCTGTCGATGCTGGAAGCGCTCGGCGAACTCGCGAAGGTGGACTGGCGGGGCCGGGGGCTCGCAGACTTCGGGCGGCCCGAGGGCTTTCACGAACGCCAGGTGACGCGCTGGATGCGGCAACTCGAAAGCTACGCAGCGCGGGAACTGCCCGGCGTACGCGAAGTGGGCCGTTGGCTCGCGGACCACCAGCCGGAAGCGTGGACGCCGGGAATCATGCACGGCGACTACCACACGGGGAACCTGCTGGTCGCCCCGGATCCGCCGGGCCGCGTGACGGCGATCCTGGACTGGGAGAACGCGACCATCGGGGACCCCTTGCTGGACCTCGCCGGTTTCCTCCGGATGTGGGAGGGCAGTGACCGCGCCGGCTGGGCGTCGCGGGAAGACATGATCGCCTGCTGGGAGCGGCACAGCGGCCGCGCGGCTCCCCCGCTGCGCTACTACACGGCGCTTTCGGCATTTCGGCTGGCGGTCCTTCTCGAGGGGGTCTACCAGCGGTCGCTGGCGGATCCGACACGCCAGAAGAACGAAGCGATGGGCAAGATGGTGCTCGCGATCGCCCGCGATGCCGTGCGCGCGATCGAGTCTTCGTGAGTTCACGCCCGCTGCGAGCACTCTCGTTGGAAAAACGCTTTGGTGGGCGTGGTAGTCTGCCGCGCACCGAGGGAGGGAGACCCGGATGGCCGAGACCGTCGACCGCGCCTGGATGGAGCGCGTATTCGAAACAACCCGGAACTGGGGCCGGTGGGGCCAGGACGACGAGCGCGGTGCGCTGAACCTGATCACCGACGACAAGCGCGCTGCGGCTGCGGCCCTGGTTCGCGAGGGCGTCGCGGTGAGCTGCGCTCGTGACTTCGCTGTCGAGCCGGCTCTCGACAACCCCCATCCGGCGCTCCATATGATGACCCAGGGCGGCGATGACTGTACGGCGGAGACCGATGGCTTCGAGAGCACGACGGATTTCATCGGACTCGCGTTTCACGGGATGGCCACCACGCACCTCGATGCGCTCTGCCACGTGGCGGTGCATGGAAAGCTCTACAACGGTGTCGACGTCACGGAAGTGAAGAGCACCGGCGCGCGACGCAACGACGTCATGTCCGCCCGGGACGGCATCGTCGGGCGGGGCGTCCTGCTCGACATCCCGCGTCTTCGCGGAATTGACTGGCTGGAGATCGATGTGAGCCTGGACCCAGAAGAGCTCGAGGCGGCCGAGGCGGCCCAGGGAGTGCGGGTCGAAGCCGGAGACATTCTGATCGTTCGGAAGGGTCGCGACGCGAGGCGGCGCGCCCTCGGTCCCTGGTTGCCGACGGAAGGACTGCCGGGTCTCGGGCCGAGGTGCGTGCCCTGGCTCCGCGAGCGGGACGTAGCAGTGCTGGGGAGCGACGCGGTTTCGGACGCTTTGCCGGGGGCGGCCATCGAAGACTGGTATGTGCCCATTCACCAGTGCTGCCTTGCGGGCATGGGGGTACACCTGCTCGACAACCTCCTGGTGGAAGAACTCGCCGCCGCGTGCGCTGCGCGCGAGCGCTGGGAGTTCTTCTTCGTCGCGTCTCCATTGCGCGTGCAGGGGGGTACGGGCAGCCCGTTGAACCCGGTGGCGATCTTCTGAGCCACCCGGTCTCGCCTATTTGATGACGATGGGGTTGACCGGCGTCCCGACGGCGTTGGTGAAGGGCTGGGGCGACGCGTCGAGAAAGAACGCGTAGCGCCCGTCGGCGGCGCAATCCGTCGCGAGGGTTTCGAAATCGAAGTTCTGGCCCTGGGTCATGCCCATGTCCACGAGGTGCAGGAGGTGGACGGGCAGGTACGTCCCCTTGATCTCGCGCGGGAATACCTCGCCGGTGTAGCTGTCCGTTGCAACTGCCGCGACATCGTGGGCGTGGAACCATTCGACGCTCCGCAACGAAGGTCCGGGAGCGGGTGAGATATAGCGCTCGCGTTCTCCGCACGACAAGAGTTGGATGTGCCCGGTGCGGACGCAGACGATGTCCCCCGGAAGGATCTCCACCCCTCCGGCTTCGGCAGCTGCGTCGAGATCGTCGCCCGTCACCGCGTACGGCCCCTCGATCCGGTCCACGCCCTTGACCCGCGCGATATCGAGCAGCACACCCCGGGACACGAGGGTTTCGATCTTGTCGATGCCGCACCGGGTTGCACCGCGTTCGTTCACGACGTCGGCGGGAAAGCCGTTGTAGATGCGCCCCTCGTAACTCACGTGACCCAGGGCATCCCAGTGGGTGCAGGACTGCAGGCCCATGGTGACCGTGTCGTCGCTGTTGCAGAAGTTGTCGGAATCGCCGCGCACATACGGGTGGTTGATGCTCAGCATCGTACGGACCGGGTTCACGCGTCCCGGGACGATTCCGGTCTGGGGTCCGGACTCGTCCAGGGGAATTCCCAGGGCGATGCGCCGACCGTCTCGGATTTCCTCGGCCGCCCGCCGGACGACGGCATCGGTGACGAAATTGAGCGTTCCGATTTCGTCGTCGGCGCCCCAGCGCCCCCAGTTGCGGACACGGGCGGCAAGTTCTTTGACTTCAGGCGGTAGTGCGGGCACGGCGGCTGAAGCTCAGGACCCTTCGGGTAGGGGAAGATCGTAGAGCTTGGCTGCATTCCGCGAGAACAGCGGGTCCTTGAACGAAACGTCCAGGTCCGTGCGCTCCTCGAGCAGCTTGACCGAATCGGGAAAGTCGCAGTCCCAGTGGCAGTAGTCCGAGGAGTAGCAGACGATCTCCGGGCTGATTCGCTCGAACACGTAGGGAACCATGGCTTCGCCGGGCTCGGTGGTGAGGAAGCAGCGCCCCGGGAAGTATTCCGAAGGCGGCCGGTCGATCTGCGGCGCCTGCTCCGGCATCAATGCGTAGTGCTCGTCCAGGCGTTCGAGCCAGAAGGGCAGCCAGCCGACACCCGCCTCCATGAAACCGACGCGCAGAGCGGGGAAGCGGTGCAGGATGCCCCCCACGGTGAAGTTGTAGACGGCCTGCATCGCGCCGACGGGGTGGGTCATGGCGTGAATGCCCAGGCGGCTTTCGAACCGGTCGACCAGGATCGGCGTCTGGCCCGGGGCTTGCCCGCCGCCGTGGGTGCACACGGCGACGCCGAGACGTTCGGCGGTCTGCCAGACCACATCGAAGCTCGGGTCGTCGAGATTTTTTTCTCGGATGTGGGTTGCGGTCACCATGCCGACGAAGCCGTGCTCCGAAACGCACCGCTCCAGTTCTTCCGAGGCCAGCTTGGGGTCGATCATGGGCAACTTGGCGACGAGTTTCAGGCGATCCGGGGCATGGCCGGCGTATTCCGCCCGCGCATCGTTCAGCGTGCGACACAGGGCGGCCGCGAACGCGGGGTCGTTCATCGCCCACTCTTCGCCGGCGCCGGGTGGAAAGAGCACGGCGACGTCGATGCCTTCGAGATCCATGTCGGCCATCCGCGGCTCCGGGTCGTACATGCCGGGCCGCATGCTCACGGAAAAATCGAGGTCCGACTCCTCGGCGTCGGTGGAAGGCTTTTCGTCGGCCTTCATTCCGCCGCCCGGGAGCCCGGTATAGGTGGCCTTCATGGCGCCCACGTACGCCCGCATCTGCTCGTGGTGCGCGTCGGGAATGCGACGGCGCCAATCGAGGGGTTCGCCGCCGTGGCCGTCGGCGTCGATCACGTAGTGTCCGAAGCGTCCCATTCCGTGTCTCTCCGTGGCGGGCTGTCCGGGTCGCAGCGTACCGAACATCGGGCGCGACCCGTTTCGGGCGCGAAATCGAGCCCCGACGCGTGTCCGAGTTGCCTCCGCAGATGGCGCAGTGCGATCCTAGGGCTCCCGAAACTCTTCGGGCAAGCAAGGACTGCGGAGGGTCGACGGTGGCGGAATCGAGGAATCCGGTGGTGGTCTGTCTCGGCGTGCCGGCCTTCGGAGCGGGTGTGCATGCCGAGCGTCTCGCCGCTATCGATCCCCGGGTCGAACCGGTGGTGCTTCCCGTCGATGACGGCGCGGAGTGGGCGACGGTCAACCCGGCGGAACCCTGCGATGAGCCGCCTCCCTGGGCGCGGGCGGTTGCGTCCGAGCGCCTGAAAGTCCTGGCCCGGGCCGAGGTGCTCATCGCGCTGCACGCGCCTCGGAATCTCACTTCCCTGGCGCCGAAGTTGCGCTGGATCCACAGCGTGGGTGCCGGGGTCGAGCAGTTCGCGCGCGCGGGCGTTGCCCGGGACCGTGTGGTGCTCACGAATGCGTCCGGGATCAGTGCGCCTTCGATGGCCGAATGGGTGCTCGGACGGCTGCTCCAGATCTGGAAACGGTTCCGAGAGGCGGACTTCCACCAGGAACGCCACGCGTTCGAAAGAACCTACGGTCGAACGTTTGCAGGTTCGACGGTCGGCATCGTCGGGTTGGGCAGCATTGGTCGCGAGGTTTCGCAGCGCTTGCGCGCGCTCGGCGTGCGCGTGCTTGGTCAGCGCCGGAGCTACCGGCCCGGCGATCCGGTGGAGCATGCAGACGCGATGTTCGGGCTCGACGAACTGCACGACATGCTCGGGCAGTGCGACGCCGTGATCGTCGCAGCCCCGGAGACGCCCGAGACTCGCCACCTGATCGATGCCCGGGCCCTGAGCGCGATGCGCTCGGATGCGGTTCTCGTCAACGTGGCGCGGGGTTCGCTCGTCGACGAGGCGGCCCTCGCGCATGCGCTTCGTTCCGGTGGGCTTGCAGCGGCCGTTCTCGACGTGTTCGACCAGGAGCCGCTTCCTCCGGAAAGCCCCATCTGGGAGCTCCCCAACGTCTATATCTCGGCCCACTCTTCCGTTTCCGTCGATCGGTACATGGAAGACGTCTTCGACTTGTTCGAGGAAAACGTGCGCCGCTATCTCGTCTCCGAGCCCCTGCACAACCAGGTCGACATGGAGGCCCTGGGCTTCAGCTAGCGCCGGTGTGTCGGCGAACGACTTCCAGGAACCCCTCGCCGAAGCGCCGGGCCTTGGCCGGCCCGATGCCGTCCACCTGGAGAAGCTCGTCGGGGTCGCGCGGACGCATGCGCGCCAGGTCGTGGAGCGTGCGGTCGTGGGCGACGACGTACGGGGGGACGCCCATGGCACGTGCAAGCTCCAGGCGGTGGACGCGGAGGGCGTCGAAGAGCGCGTTCTCTTCGGGAGTGCCGTCCGGTGCAACCTGCGTCAGGCGGCGCTTGCGCCCCGTCCCGCGCGGTTTTTCGGGGGCGCGTCGCTCCGGCAGTTCGATGCGCGGCGGAATTTCGGCGCGCATGACGCGCCCGCCGGTTTCGGTGAGCATCACGACCGGGCGCTCATCTCCCCCGAAACCGACGAACCCGGCGGTCACGCAGCGGCGCAGGACCCGTGTGATCCATTCTCCCCGATGTTCGGAAAGCACGCCGAATGTCGAGACGCGATCGAGGCCGCTGCGTTCGAGCCGCGGGTCCGCGTCGCCGTGCAACAGCTTGACGGCGGCCGTCATCCCGAAACGTCCGTGGACGCGGGCCACTGCGGAAAGCACTTTGCGCACGATCTCCGTGGTTTGCTCCGGCGCGAATGCCGCCTCGTCCGGCCCTGCGGCGAGGCGTTGGCAGACGTCGCAGACGCCACAGCCGGCCAGGGTTTCCGCCTCGTCGCCGAAGTAGCGCAGGATCGCGTCGTGCCGGCAGCTGCCGCCTTCGGCCCAGCGCATCAGTTCGAGAAACATGTTCCACTTGTGGTCGACCAATTCCGGCGGCGGCGAGTTCCCTTCCTGGCCCCGCTCGAGGAGGTGTCGGCGCAGGGGCAGGTCGCTGCCGCTCCACAGGAGCAGGCCGAGTGCCGGGGCCCCGTCGCGTCCGGCGCGGCCGACTTCCTGGTAGTACGCCTCGAGGGAGCCGGGTGGGCCGAGGTGGACCACCGCGCGCACGTCGGGCTCGTCGATTCCCATGCCGAAGGCGTTGGTGGCAACGACCACGTCGAGTGCGTTGGACGCGAAGGCCTCGTGGGTTGCGTTCCGGGCTTCTCCCGACAGCCCGGCGTGATAGAAGCGGCAGCGCCAGCCGGCTGTCGCCAGGCGTTCCGATTCCTCTTCTGCAGTGCGCCGAGTGGGCGAGTAGAGGATTGCCTTGCCCCGGCCCTTCCGCGGCGCGCCGAGTGCCTCTTTGAGGGCCGCATCGACGCGCGTTTGCCGGTCGCGCTTGCTCGAGACTTCGGCGGCGCGAAGCCCCAGGTTGGGCCGGGCGAAACCATGGACCAACTGGGGTGTGTCGGCGGCGAGTCCGAGCTTGCCCAGGATTTCGTCGCGGACGATCGGGGTGGCCGTCGCCGTACACGCCAGTACCCGCGCGTCGGGTAGCGCTGCGAGCACCTCGCCGATCTGATGGTACTCGGGCCGGAAATCGTGTCCCCATTCGCTGATGCAGTGGGCCTCGTCGACCGCCACCAGGGGGCACGAGAGGTCGGCGAGCCAGGTGCGAAAGGCCGGTTGGGCGAGGCGCTCGGGTGCCACGTAGGCAAGCCGGTAGTCGCCGCGGCCGAGCCCACGCAGTCGGCGCGAGATTTCCGCCGGATCGAGGGTCGAGGCCAGGTAGGTGGAAGGAACGCCCGCGCGCTCGAGGGCTTCGACCTGGTCATGCATGAGCGCGATCAGGGGCGAGACGACGAGTGTGGTGCCTGGAAGCAGGCTCGCGGGCAACTGGTAGGTCAGGCTCTTGCCGCCGCCCGTCGGGGCCACCAGGAGCAGGCGCCCGCCCTCGAGCAGCGTCTCGATCGCCTCGCGCTGGCCGGGCCGAAAGGCCCGGTGTCCAAAGCGCGGGAGCGCAGCGTCGAGATCCTGTGTCACGTCGAGTTCCCCGGGGCCTCGTGTGTAGTAGCCCAGGACCGGCCTGCCTGCCCCGGTGGCAAGCCGGGAAACGCCACCGCGAACCGGTTTGCCGCCGGACTTGCCGGTGAGTTGCGACCGTCGTTTCCCCGGCTTCCCGGTCGTGCCGCGTGGGGTGTGCTCCGGCGCATTCCGGGCCCGGTCCCGGGGCCGGGAGACGGCGTTTCCGGGCTCATCCAGGGCCATCCGCGAGCCGATGGAAGGGCGACGATGTCGAACCGCACCTCTGCAGAAGCCGACCCCCGAATCTCCGTCCTGCTCGTGGAAGACGATTCCACCGAGGCGCTGCGGATCATGGAGATGCTCTCGGCCGCGCGGGCCGGGCAGGTGCTGGTTTCCCACGCGGAAGGGGTCGAGAGCGCCCTCCGGATGCTCATCGAGGGCAGCTACGACGTCGTGCTCCTGGATCTCACCCTTCCCGATGGAAGCGGGATCGATGCGCTTCTCCGGGCCAAGGTCGCGGCCGCGAGCGTGCCGGTGCTGGTGATGGCGGAAGAAGACAACGGACCCCAGGCGCTCCAGGCCCTGCGCGCGGGGGCCCAGGACTACCTGGTCAAGAGCGAGCTCGATACCCAGCTCGTGGCCCGCACCTTGCGTCACGCTGTCGAGCGGCACCGGATGCTCCGCGATTTGACCGAGGTGCAGCAGCGCGAGCACTTCCTCGCCACCCACGACAGTCTCACGGGCCTACCGAATCGCATCTCGTTTCAGCGAGGTCTGGAACTAGCGCTTCAGGATGCCGAGCGGGACGGAACCCGCGTCGGCCTTTTCTTCTTCGACCTCGACGGCTTCAAGGCGGTCAACGACAACCTGGGTCACGCGGCGGGCGATGCCTTGCTCCAGGAGGTCGCGGAACGTTTGCGCCGATCGACTCGCAAGAGCGACCTGGTGGCTCGGCTCGGCGGAGACGAGTTCGTGGTGGCGGTGAAGCGGATCGAAGATGCCCACGCCGCCGCCCGGTGTGCCGAAGACATCCGTCGCCAGATCGGCCAGCGCTACGTCCTGGACGGGACGGAATGCTGGGTCACTGCGAGCATTGGCGCCGCTCTCTTTCCGGGAGATGCCGAGGAGGCCGAGGGCCTGACGCGCTCCGCGGACACCGCGATGTACCACGCCAAGGCGCAGGGGGCGAACCGCGTCCGCTTCTACGAAGACGGGATGAATGCGGCGATCGCCGAGCGGTTCCAACTCGTCAACGGCCTGCGCGACGCGGTTGCGAGCGGGGACCTCGTGCTTCACTTCCAGCCCCAGGTCGACCTGATTTCCGGGGATATCGTCGGTGCGGAAGCGCTGCTGCGCTGGCGCCACGGGGACCGGCTGGTTTCTCCCTCCGTCTTCGTTCCCGTTGCCGAGCAGACCGGCCTGGCGGTATCCCTCGGAGAGTGGGTGCTGCGCGAGGCCTGCGAGCACGCGATGCGCTGGCATTCGATCCAGGACCGCCCGCTTCGCGTGGGCGTCAACGTTTCGGGTCGGCAGCTCAGCGACGAGACCTTCCCGAGCCGGGTCGCTGCGATTCTGCAGGAGACGGGGCTTCCTCCCGACCGGCTCGACCTGGAACTGACCGAGACGAGCGTGATCGACGCCAACGCGACCACCCAGGCCACGCTGCGTGGCCTGCGCGAGGTCGGTGTGCGGATCGCGATGGACGATTTCGGCACCGGCTATTCCTCCCTCACGCTGTTGCGCGAGCTCCCCGTGGACACGTTGAAGATCGATCAGAGTTTCATCCACGGCGCGTCCACCTCGGAGCGCGATGTTGCGCTGGTCGGCGGCATGCTCCGCATGGCCCAGGAACTCGGGATCTCGACGGTCTGTGAGGGCGTGGAAACGCCCGAGCAGTTGCGCCTGCTGCATGCGCGGGGTTGCCAGATCGTCCAGGGCTACCTGCTCGGCAAGCCGGTGGACCAGGTCGAGTTCGAAGAGCAACTCGTCTCCGGCGAGCCGCCCTGGCTCGCGCCCCTGAGCGACCCCGCCCTTTTCTGAACGGGGAACGGGCATTCACCGGGATTCCCCGAAGCGTCGGCGCTCGGGGTATCATGCCGCGGATGGTCGACTACGACCCGTTCGCAGACGTGATGCTCGACGACCCGTTTCCGGTCTACGCCCGGCTGCGTGCCGAGAGCCCGGTGCACTATCTCGAGCGCTTCGATACCTGGGCGCTGTCCCTGTTCGAAGACGTTTGGAACGCCGGGGAAGACCCGACGACGTTCATGTCGCCAGGCCCGAACCTCCAGACCCGTGGGGTCGAGGAGGCGAACCTCATGGTCGAGGAGTTCGACGACCAGATTCGGGCCCAGGACAGCGTCTTCGTGATGAATCCGCCAGAGCACACCGCGGTGCGTCGCAAGGTGGCGCGGCATTTCACCCCGCAAGGTGTGCGCAAGCTCGAACCGAGTCTTCGCGCGATCACCCGCGACCTCCTCGCGAAGGCGCTGCCCCAGGGTCGTATCGACGTGATCGGTGACCTCGCGGCCCAGATCTCTGTCCGGGCCGTGTGCCTGCTCATGGGCCTTCCGATTTCCGATGGCGACTACCTGACGGGAATTGTGCGGCGTTTCTTCGCACGGGAACCGGGCTTCGATGGCATGACGCCCGACGCGCTGGAAGCCTCGCTGGAATTGCGCGCCTATCTCGTCGAAGCGGTGCAGGCGCGCCGGCGCCGCGGCACCGATATCGACGACGCAATGGCGACGCACATGGCGCTCGGCGAACCGGGTGAGGAGTTGACCGACGAACAGGTCGCGTCGCACATGACCACCCTCGTCGTGGGGGGGACCGAGACCCTGCCCAAGGTGTTCGCAGGCGGCGTGCTTCAACTGCATCGCCATCCCGACCAGCGGGCCGAATTGGCGGCTTCGCCCGATCTCATTCCCAAAGCGTTCGAGGAAATCGCGCGATACGAGATGCCGACCAACTTCCTGGCACGGACGGTCGCCCGGGATGTCACCCTGCGCGGCCAGAAACTGCGGGAGGGGCAGGGCGTCATCTTTCTCTATCGCTCGGCGAACCGGGACGAACGCGAGTTCGACGATCCGGACCGCTTCGATATTCACCGTGGCGCCTCGCGCATCCTTTCCTTCGGGCATGGCACCCACGTCTGCCTGGGGCAGCACGTGGCAAAACTGGAAGCCCGCGTGATGTACGAGGAATTGCTGGCGAGCGTGCCCGATTACGAAGTGGTGGAATCGGCGGTGGTGCCGGCCCGCTCCGAGTTCGTGGCGGGCTATCTCAAGATGCCCATCGCCTTCGAGCCGCGCGAACTGCGCAGCTGAGTTCGCGGGCGCCATGGCGAAGATCGTCGGCAGCCTCGAACCCGAAGACGACTACACGCACCCGCTCGGCCCCGAGCCCACCTTCAACGAAAGCATGTACTTCAACTTCTTCGATCGACGCGCGGCGATCGGAGGCTTCGTCCGGATCGGCAATCGGGCCAACGAGGGCTATGCCGAGACGACCGTGACGCTCTTCATGCCGGATGGCCGGGTGCTCTTCCGGTTCGCGCGGCCTGAGATTCCGAACAACGACGCGATGGACGCCGGCGGCCTCCGGTTCGACGTGATCGAGCCCACCCAGAAGCTGCGAACGGTGTTCGAGGGAACGACGGTCGAGTTGCGGGAGCCGCGGGACATGGCAGACCCGCGGGTCGCGCTTGCGGAGAACCCGCGAAAGCAGGTCGCGATCGATCTCGTTCACGACGCGGTCGGACCGATGTATGGGAACAATGTGGGCGACTCGGCGCTGCCCGTGGAGCAGCAGTTCGCAAAGGGCCACTTCGAACAGCACATGCACGTCTCTGGGCGCCTGGAGATCGACGGGGAGGCCCTCGCGTTCGAGGGCTATGGCATGCGGGATCACTCCTGGGGTCCGCGGGTCTGGCAGGCGATCGACGGGTACGAGTGGCTCACGATGAACTTCGGTCCCGACCTCGGGGCCATGCTCTCGAGCATTCGCCGCACGGGGCAGGAGGCTTCGGTCGGCGGCGTGGTGGTCCGCGGCGACGAACTCGAGAACGTTCGCGAGGTGGCCATCGAGGCGGACTACGAGGCGAACGGTCTCTACCACACCGCGGTACGCGCGCGCTTTCGTACCCAATCGGGAGAGGAACTCTCGGTGACGGGAAGCGTTCGGGGCTTCATTCCCCTGCGCAATCGTCGAGACGGCCGCGTCACCCACATCGGAGAGGGGATGACCGAGTGGCGTCTCGGGGATCGCGTCGGTTACGGGCTCTCCGAGTTCCTGAGGCAAGTTCCCGCCGCCTGACGCTGTGATAGGTTCCGGGCCGTGGAGCGAATCCAGCCTGGACAACTCCGAGACGTTTCCGAGATCGATCGCTTCGACGCCGAAGCCGACGTGATCGTGGTGGGGCTCGGGTGTGCCGGCGCGTCGGTGCTCATGGAAGCCTGCGATGCCGGCGCGGACGTCCTGGTTCTCGAGCGGGCGGGCGCGGGCGGGGGAACCTCGGCGAATTCCGGGGGACTCATCTACCTCGGTGGCGGAACACCGGTCCAGGCAGCTGCGGGTTTCGATGACGACCCCGAGGAGATGTTCAAGTTTCTCGTGGCGGCGTCTTCTCCGGGCGCCGAGGAGGACAAGATCCGGCTGTTCTGTGAAGACAGCGTCGAGCACTTCCACTGGTTCGAGGCCCAGGGGGTTCCTTTCAAGCGCAGTTTTCACCCGGAGCCGAGCATGGAGGCGATCACCGACGATTGCCTGGTCTACTCCGGCGGCGAAGACGCCTTTCCCTACGACCGGGTCGCCCGCCCGGCGCCGCGCGGTCACAAGCCCCAGGTACCCGGGAAGGCGGGTCCGTTCTTCATGCAGAAGATGCTCGCTGCGGTCGAACGCCGGCCGGCGCGCTTTTTCTGGAACACCTTGGTCGAAACCCTGGTCGTGGAGCCGAGTGGCCGGGTCGTGGGTGTGGTGGCCCGTACGGCGGGGGAAACGCGGGCGTTTCGCGCACGGGTGGGCGTGGCTCTCGCCGCCGGGGGATTCAGCCTCAACGAAGCGATGGTCCGCCGGCACGTGCCGGAACTCGCGATGTGCAGCAACAAGAATGCCACCGATGGCGACGACGGACGGGGCGTTCGGATGGGGCAGGGGGCCGGTGGCGAAGCGGTGCGGATGGACCAGGGCGAGGTTGCGCTCCCGAGCACGATTCCTCATCGCCTCTCGCGCGGCATCTACGTGAACGCGCGGGGGCAGCGGTTTATCAACGAGGACACCTACTACGGGCACGTCGGGATCGAGGCGCTGTTCCGACAGGCCGGGCGGGTCTACCTCCTGTTGGACGAGACGACCTTCGAGCGGGGTCTCGTCGGGCTGCAGCCGGCCTGTGTCGGAGCAACGATCGAAGAGGTGGAGCGGGAGGCAGGTTTTCCCGCAGGGTCCCTGCAGGCCACCGTCGCGCTCTACAACCAGGGCGCGGTGCGGGGCGAAGACGGCCAGTTCCACAAGCGCCCGGAGTGTCTCGTCCCGATCGAGACGCCGCCGTTCGCACTGGTCGATTGCACCGCTGAAAACTTTATCTACGCCTGCATGACCCTCGGCGGGTTGCGCACGGGAACCAACGGCGAGGTTCTGACACCGGACGGCAGCGCGGTGGCGGGGCTCTACGCCGTGGGTCGCACGGCGGCGCTCTTTTGCGGGCGCGGCTACGCGGGCAGCGGCATTTCCCTCGCCGACGGGACGTACTTCGGTCGTCGCGCGGGGCGCGCCCTGGCCCGGTTGCGCGACGGGACGTGAACTCGGTGAAAGGCGTGGCCTTCTTCGGCTTCCGTGCGCAAGTCGTGTCGGCCAAGTGACACGCGAAATCCGCGTACTTCGCGGGGGCCACCCGGGAACCGCCGCTTGCGACACTGCGCTCTCGGCCGTCTTGCTGGAGGCCGTGGGGCGTGGAGAATTTCCCGAGTGCCTGCGGGTGTGGTGGCCTCGTGACGCGCTTGCCTTCTCGGTCCTCGATCGCCGACGGGAAGGGTTCGCGCAGGCGGTGCAGGTGGCGCGTGACGTGGGCTTCGAGCCGTTCTTGCGCTTGACCGGTGGACACGCCGCTGTCTACACCACGGAGACGTTGGCGTTTGCCTGGACCCTGCCGGCGCGAGACTCCCAGCGGGATGTCGGCGCGCGCTTCGACGCGATCGCGGCTCTCGTCACGGGAGCGCTGGGCGACCTCGGCGTCGACGCTCGGGTGGGTCCGGTGCCGGACGAGTACTGTCCGGGTGCGCACAGCGTCAACGCCGGGGGCCGCGTCAAGTTGGTGGGCGTCGGGCAGCGCATCGTACGGGGGGCGGCGCACGTGGGGGGTGTCGTCGTCTTTCGGGGCGCCGAGCGGGTCCGGCGCGTGCTCGCGCCCGTGTACGCGCGGCTGGAGCTGCCCTTCGCGCCTGAAACCGTAGGTGCGGTCGAGGACGAAGTACCCGGAATCGAGGCCCCTGCCCTGGAGAAAGCGTTCGTCGCCCGTTTCCGGGCGCAGGCGAACCTCGTGGAGTGCGAACTCCCGTCCGACGCCCTTGCCCAGGCAGAGCACGGAGCGTTTCGACACCGGGTCGCGGAGCCGTGAGGCGGCTTCGGGGCCGGACGGCGCCCTCCGTCGGTTCCGGGGGGTGTATCATGCGGCCATGGATTTCATCGTCGACCGCAAGCAGTGGCGCGAATGCGAGTTCATTGCTGCCGAGCCGCCCGAGCCGCAATCCGGTCAGGTGGTCTTTCGGGTCGACCACTTCGCCCTGACCGCCAACAATATTTCCTATGCCCTGGCCGGGGACGCCCTCGATTACT